>NZ_CP047984.1:998750-1331666 GCF_009931655.1 Pontibacter russatus
TGGTTGCCTGCATATAAGTTGTCATTAGCTTATAATCATTTGCTTCTAAAGCAATCTTACCTCCTGATTTTGAAGAAAAGCTGTAGTAACCTATATGCCTGAAAGGCGCGGACTATTTCATTTTAATATAACCTGAAAACACTTTATATGTACAACCGCCTTCTGCTTGCCCCGCTGCTGTTTTTTGCTGCTTGCCAGTCCGCAGCCACACACGAAACCGGCCATGAAACGGCCACCGCCACCCTGCTCTGGACGGGCGAGGTAGCGGCAGACGGCTGCGGCTTTGAGGTGCTGATAGACGGGAAGAAATACCTGCCGGAAAACGAAGACGCCATCGATGCGGCCTACAAGCAACAGGACAGCACGCAGGTGCAACTGGAGTATGTACTGCTGCCGGAGCCCATCGACCGGCGGTGCGGCATGCTGCCACAGCCCAGGGTGATGGAGGCCATACGGATAGTGTCCATCGCGCAGCCATAAAGTAAGTGTCGCAGAGCAGGCGCATGCAACCTATTAGTCAGAACCAGCCTCTTCCATATATAACCTATACCAGATGCCAAGCCTGTCTCTCCTGCGCCTTTCAATGCTGTTGTCCCTGCTGCTGCTTGCCTCCTGCGGCAAGGACGGGGAAGAAACCTTCACCACAGAAATAGTAGAGGCCACCCTTGTGTGGACGGGCGACTATGCTGTGGACGGCTGCGGCTATATCCTGTATATAGGCGGCGTACAACACAAGCCCACCAATGAGCAGCACATCCCGGACAGTTACAAATCCGCCTCTTCCACGGAGGTAGAGGCACGCATCCTCATGTATGGCAAAAAAGTGAATGCGTGCATGTCGGGCGCCAGTATGAACAGCATCAAGGTAGTATCCCTGCGCGCGCTGTGAGGAATACATAGAAGTTAAAGGCCGCCCGCGTGTCAGGTATGCAGGCACAGGATTTTTGTGTTGCTCCCAGCGCATTGTCAATAATTCAGGAATGGAGATACTTCCAGGGATGGCGGGGATTGATTTCGTCTGGATATATGGTATATATAGCATCACCCCACACCTGCTATATATGGCGGAAGCCAGAGGGGTACTTTCATCTACAGCGATCAGTGCATTTCATTGCTACACTCGGAATTCGCAATTAGTAACGTATATTTGAGACAGCAGCCTGGAGGCGCTGCAGCAAACAGAAAGAATAACTATGGACGCTATAGGCATCATTCCGGCACGCTACGCCAGCACCCGCTTTCCCGGCAAACCCCTGACCAACATCCAGGGCAAGAGCATGATCCAGCGGGTATATGAGCAGGCAAAGCAGGCCGACCTGGCAGACGTGCTGGTAGCCACCGACGATGAGCGCATACGGGAGCATGTGGAAAGCTTTGGAGGAAAGGCGGTGATGACGGCCACGCACCACCAGAGCGGCACCGACCGCTGCTTCGAGGCCTATAAACTGCACGACGTGCCGTACGAGTATATCATCAACATCCAGGGAGACGAGCCCTTCATACGGCCGGAGCAGATAAACCTGGTGGCCTCCTGTTTCTCAAAACCGCAGACACAACTGGCAACGCTCATCAAGAAGATACATACCCCGGAAGAGCTTTTTAACGTGAACGCACCCAAGGTCGTCATCAACCAGGCCAGCGAAGCCCTTTACTTTAGCCGCCAGCCCATTCCCTACTGCCGCAATGTGCCGAACGATATATGGCCCCGGCAGCACACCTATTACAAGCACATCGGCATATATGGCTACCGGGCAGACATCCTGGAGCAGATTACGCAGTTGCCGCCATCCGCGCTGGAACTGGCGGAGTCGCTGGAGCAGCTGCGCTGGCTTGAAAACGGCTTCCGCATCACCACCGCCCTTACCGAGTTCGAGACTATCGGCATCGACACCCCCGAAGACCTGCTCAAAGTGCTGCCCCACCTTATATAATTACGACTTCCGAATTACGAATGAAAACAAATCCTATAATTCGGAATTCGTAATTAAATCATCCTCCCGCTTTTTTGGCTTTGTAGCCAGCGGCCTGCAACACCTGCAGGGCTTTGTCGCGGAAGTCGCCCTGTATCAGGATTTCCCCATCCTTGGCGGAGCCGCCTACGCCGCACTTGCTTTTCAGCATTTTACCCAGCTCTTTCAGGTCCTCGTCGGTGCCCACGAAGCCCGCGATAAGCGTCACCTGCTTGCCACCCCGTGCTTTCTTGTCGAGCATCACCTTCAGGTTCTGCTGCTGTGGCGGCAGGGTTTCGGCGGCGGGCTCCTGCTCGTACTCATAGTTAAAGTCAGAGCTAGTGGAGTATACCACTCCCTGCCGGCCCTTCTTGTTCTTGTCTTTCATACCAGGTTGATTTGAGGTGTAACTATTTTCAGCGACAGCGGCTGTATCTGCACGTCGAAGGCCGACGCTTTGCCCATATACTCGCCATCGGCATGAAACATCATCGGCTCCTCCGTCTCCACCTGTACGTGCGTGGTTTTGAAATACTCGGCGCTGTCGGCGTGGGCCAGTTGGTTGGTGAGCATGCTGTAGCTCAGGTTCAGGGCCTTGATGATGTCCAGTTTGCGCACCAGGCACACGTCCAGCAGACCATCCTGTATATCGGCCTCCGGGGCTATATAGGCGTTGTTGCCGTACTGGGCGGCGTTGGCAAAGGCCATCACGAAGCAATGGGTGTCTATCACTGCGCCGTTGATGCTTGCCTTCACGGGCAGGTGCCTGTAGTTGCGGACCTCCTTCATCACCAGTTCCACGTAGCTCTGCAGCCCCCGCTTTGTGCTGCCCGCAAACACCGAGCTGATATAGGCGTCGAAGCCGATGCCGGCCGTGGTGACGAACAGGTGCCCGTTGATGCTGCCGCTGTCGATGGTGGTGATGTGGCCCTGGTTAAGCACCCGCAGCGCCCCGTCGACCGCCATCGGCACTTGCAGGTGGCGCGCCAGTCCGTTGCCGGAGCCTCTGGGCAGAATGGCCAGTGCCGTTTCGGTGTGCAGCAGACCGCGCGCCACCTCATTCACAGTGCCGTCGCCCCCCACCGCCACTACCATGGCGCAGCCGCATCGGGCTGCCTCACCGGCCAGCTCAGGGGCGTGGCCGGCACGCTCGGTATAGACCACCTCATGGCTGAACTTCCCGTGGTCGAGGTGCGCCTGTATCTGCGCCGCCACGTCCTGTTTGTTTCTGGGGCCGGAGGTGGGGTTGATGATGAACCGGATATGGGGGCGTTTGCTCATAGTGCTCGGGTTGGGGCTATGCACAAAATTACCCATTCCGATGAAATAGTAAAGCACGAAGTGGCGTAGCACTTCGTGCTTTACTATTTCAAATTCCGAATTCCGAATTATATATGGGGATGAGCAAAAGCTATCAAAGATACCTGATAGCCAGAACCACTCCTCTTATATAGCTCCTGCCTCTGCGCTTACTTCAGTTGGAAAGTAAGCACGGGGATGGTGGTATGGTTCACCAGGTCTTCGGCGATGCTGCCGCTGAGCAGGTGCGCAAGGCCGGTCCGGCCGTGTGTCGCCATCATAATGAGGTCGGCGCGTATGTCCTGCGCAAACTGCAGAATGCCGTCTTCCTCAACAGTGTCGTTGTAGATGTTGATGCTGTAGTTCTGCAGGCCGTAACGCTTGGCCGCATCCTCCAGTTTCCGGTACAGGTTTCCGCTCGACTCAAAGGCGCCCGGGGTGTTAATATAGACGAGGTGAAGCCGCGCCCCGAACAGCTCCTGGAAAGTCTTGAAGCGCTGCATCGCCTGGCCCGCCTCCCGCTTAAAGTCGGAGGCCAGCACTATTTCCCGCACGTCAAATTCAGGCTGCCTGTTCTTCACCGTCAGCACGGGGCAATCGGCGGTACGCACCACTTTCTCGGTGTTAGATCCGATCAGAAACTCATCCAGGCCGCTGCTGCCCTTCGAGCCCATCACCACCAGGTCCACCGCGTCTTTCTGTATGGTGCGCTTTATCTTGTTGATAGGTTTGTCCACGTCCACTTCCTGCACCACCTCCACCCCATCGTGTGGCACTGCGCCAATCAGCTTTATCATCTGTTTCTTGGTTGCCTCCAGCAACTGCAGCACGTATACCTGCTGCATACCGTCCGGGGTATTAATGTCGCCTGTCGCGCTGAAGTCGGGAACATAGGGTGCTTCCACCACATGCAGCAGTTTGATGGCGGCGCCTGTGCGGCGGGCGATAGCCACGGCCACCTCAAAGGCATTACGTGCCTCCTCCGAAAAATCAGTGGGTACTAAAATTCTCTTCATCATAGTCGGTGCTTTAAAAGTTTTAGAAGCGTAATGTATACCGTTTTTCTTATATATGCGATGACATTAGTCAGTTAACATACGGCCTTCTCCACTATTTATATATAAAGCGAAAGCCCATCCTGTGCAGGGCGGGCTTTCGCTTTATATACAGGCAGATATGTGCTAAAGCCTTAGCTGATAAGAGCGATCAGGTCTGCGGCGCGGTTTGAGTAGCCAGCCTCGTTGTCGTACCAGCCGACAACTTTCACCAGTGTCCCGTTAGCCGACGTCATCTCAGCGTCGAAGATGCAGGAGTGTGTGTTGCCTACTATATCCACAGACACGATCGGCTCCTCAGTATACTCAAGGATACCCTTCATGCTGCTTTCAGAAGCCTCTTTCATGGCAGCGTTGATTTCCTCTTTCGTAACAGCCCTCTTTAGAACGCAGGTGAGGTCAGTCAGCGAGCCGGTTGGAATCGGAACGCGCATGGCCACACCATCCAGTTTGCCCTTCAGGTGAGGCAGCACCAGCCCCACCGCCTTGGCCGCGCCGGTAGAGGTAGGCACGATAGAAAGCGCGGCAGCACGGGCTCTGCGCAGGTCCTTGTGCGGGCCGTCCTGCAGGTTCTGGTCGGCAGTATAGGCGTGTACAGTAGTGATATAGCCTTTTTCGATGCCAAACTTGTCATCCAAAACCTTTGCCATGGGCGCGAGGCAGTTGGTAGTGCAAGAGGCGTTGGAAACTATTTTCTCCTCGCCGTTCAGTATATCCTGGTTCACGCCAAGCACCACTGTTTTCACGTCTCCCTTGGCAGGGGCTGAGATAACCACTTTGCGGGCACCCGCCTCCAGGTGAGCGCCGGCGCTGACATCATCCACGAAACGTCCCGTTGACTCCAGCACAACGTCTACGCCCAGCTTGCCCCAGGGCAGGTTCTTTGGGTCGCGCTCTGCCGTAATCTTTATTTCCTGGCCATTCACCACGATGCCTGAATCAGTGGCCTCTACGGTGCCATTGAACCTGCCGTGTGCAGAGTCATATTTGAGCAGGTGCGCCAGAGTTCTCGTGTCAGTAAGGTCGTTAATAGCCACTACCTCTACATTTTCCTTTTGAAGCAGCGCCCTAAATGTAAGTCTGCCGATACGGCCAAAACCGTTGATTGCAACTTTAATTTTAGACATGGTATCTTTTTTTATGTGTTTTGTTAATGCTGCGAAGTTACAATATACCCTATTGTAAAACCAGTATTTTTTTCTATACTGGTAGATAAGTGTTTACGTTTAAACTGAAAAAAAATACAGCCCAAAGTTTTGCAGCTTCTCAAAGAGCCGTATATTTGCACCGTCAATCAGGAAAACGAGCGACACAAACAAGGCCCGTTCGTCTAGGGGTTAGGACGCCAGATTTTCATTCTGGTAACAGGGGTTCGATTCCCCTACGGGCTACCAAGAGGGAAAAGTCAGTTTCAACACTGCTTTTCCCTCTCTCTTTTTGCCCCATTTTCTGTGAAATCTCGCTGGCAAGGCCGAAAAAAGAGTTGACGCGGGTGGTTCGATAAGCCTCTTTTTCACGGTCATACTGCACTCCTTCCGGGAACACCAACGCTTGCAGCCTTCTCCGCTTGGAAGCATCTGAGTTTCGCCATGACAATGAGAGGGTTAGCATCATTTTCAGGCCTTTTTCAAGCAGCATTTGATGGTTCGATAAGGGTCCCGATAACTTTTCGATACTTGCCTCTACTTCGCGCTCCTCTACCTTCAGCTCTCCGCCGAACTTCTGAAATATTTCCCGCTCAATCTCCCCGTAAGCATAGCGTCGCTCCAGCGTCTCATATCGCTTTTTCAATTCTGACAGCTGCAGCTTCAGCCTTTTCTCCTCCTGCTCGTGGTCCTGGCTCAGGCGTTTGAACACCTGCGACATCATCTCCTGCACCTGCGGCAAGAGGATAGGGTCCACCTGGTACTCCTGCAGCAGGTCTTCATACAGCTCGTGCATCTTGCCCGCATTGCGGTTCAGGCAGCAGCCTTTGGTGTTGCACTTGTAGTAGTGGATGCCCTTCTTCTTCATCTCGTAGCCCGTGAGCGGCTTTTGGCAGCTGCCGCACCTGATGTGGTGGCGCAATGGCAGCTGTTCGTCCTCCTTCACCTGGGTGTAGCCGTGGGCGTTCTGCGCCTGCAGCCCGTTCACCCGCAGGAATGTATCCCTGGACACCAGCGGCTCGTGCCTGCCTTCTATTACCTCGCCCTCCTCCAGCAGGCCGTGGGTGATGAGGCCGCAGTAAAACGGGTTGCGGAAGATCTTGGTCAGCGTCTGGTTGTAGAGCGCGAGGCCCTGCGCCTTTAGCCGCTGGATGATGTCGGTGTTGGAGAGGCCCTGCTCCGCCTTCAGCTGAAAGGCCAGGCGTATCAGCTTGCCCTGTTTGTTGGCCTTTATCACCTGCTCGCCGTTCACCTTCAGCTGGTCATAGCCCATGGGGGCCTTGCCCACCAGGTAGCCTTTCCTCACTTTGGCCTCCATACCGGCCACGCACTTCTCCCGCCGCTGGTCGTTGTCGAACTGGGAGAAAAGGAACTGGATGTTCTGCTGCAGCTTGCCTGAGGCCGTCATCGTGTCCACCGGCTGGGTGACGGCCACCACCGCGATGCCCAGCTGCGAGAGCTGGTCTGTGATGTAGATGGCGTTGGAGCCCGAGCGGGAGAAGCGGTCGTGGGAGTAGACGATGATGTAGCCCACGCGCAGGCGGCTCTTCCTCACAAAGTCGAGCATGAGCTGGAAGTGCTTCCGCTCGTCGTTCTTGGCGCTCTCGTAGGTGCCCCCGAAGGTCTGCGCCACCTCGTAGCCGTGGCGCTCGGCGTAGAGGCGGCAGCGCTCCAGCTGCGTCTCCAGGCTCTGGTTGGTCTCGGCCTGCTCCTTGGTGGAGACGCGGGTGTAGATGACGGCCACCTTGCCCCGGGCAGCGGCCTTGCTTTTCTTTTTTCCGATCTGCTGCGGTCGTGCGAAGATGCTCAGCTCGTTGCCCGCTGTTGCTCCCGTGTTGCTGGCCGTTGCTCTCGTGTTGTCGCCTGTTGCTTTCTTGTTGCTGGCTGTTGCTCTCGTGTTGCTCATCGTTGCTTTTATGTTGCGCTGGCGTTGCGCTTTTGTTGCCGCGACGTTGCCCGGTGTTGCTCTCGTGTTGCTGGCTGTTGTGCTGCAATTGCCCTTTGCGCCTGCTTTGTCTTTTTTCATCGTCTTATGACCTGTTGCCACTGTTTATACTGCTTTTCACTCGTTCATCGCCTGGTTTACCCTCCCAGGACAGCATCTCGTACACCAGGCAGGAGAGGCGGAGCATCTGCTCCACCATGTCCCCCGCCTCCGTCTCAGTCAGGCCGGTGTAGCCCGGCGTGGCCAGGAGCTTTGCCACATGGTACAGCCGTAGTTGCTCATCCTGCTTTACTTTCTGGTAGAGCCCCTCTTCCTCCACTGGCGTTTGGGAGCCTTCTGCCTGTACTAACTGCTTTCGTGATGCTTGTTGCTTTTGATTTTGCTTTACATTTTGTCTTTGGGTTTTGTGATTTACATTCACGGAGATTATAAGAATATCCGCACTTGTCTGAGTTCTTCAGTTAGAATGCCAATTGAGTGAATGTCCTGAGTGCTTCAGTGACTTTTAATTGACCACTAAATGCAGAAGAGTGGGAATACAGCGTAGGGAGGATTAGAGCCTTGTTCGTTGGGCTTCCTCAAAGGTGAGCTGTGTTCCGTTCTGCGTTTTCATGGTGATGGTGCTGTAATCGCGGGTGCCTAGAATCTGGGCGATTTCTTTCTTCTGCTTGTCCGAGAGCTGCTTGTCTACTTTCGTGATCAAGTCAGCCCTGCGTTTGTTGCCCTTTTTGGAGAACTTAATGGTCAGTTCCTTTACATCGCCGTTGCGCATGGCCCTTAGCACCTCATTCTCTTCCCTTGTCAGGATAGGGATCTTTGCTATGAACTGCGCTTTTGTCTCATCGTTGAGGAACTGGAAGAAATAATGGCTGAGCGGGAGGGTGATGTGGGGCTCGCTCAGGTCAGGCTTGCTTTTGATCTCATACTCGCTCCAGACAACTACCCTGCTATCGGTAAAGATGTAGATATAGGTGTTGGAGCGATAAAGAAAATGTGCCAGCACGATCAGGGAGAAGCGATAGGGAATGAAAGTGTTTCCTCGCTTCATGTTCTCCAAGATTTCTGCAAACTCCCCATCCGTCAGGGGCCGTTGAGCTTCTTTTTCCACGTTTCTTCTCAGCTCCGCCTCATCACTATCGCTATATTCCACGCCCGCCATGAAGTCCTCCTCAAAGAGATAGTCCTTTACAGCGGCAATGGTCTCTAAGGGAAGGCCAAAGACCCGAAGGTCTTTCACGATCTGCAGCCAGAGGTACTGGATAAAATCAAAATACAGCTTCTTGCCGTCCTCTTCTGAATCGGGGACAATGCCCAGGCTGCGCCAGTTGTTGTGCACCCGTGAAGTAACGCCCGCGTCTTTGAGTGTGAACTGCCTGTAGCGCAGGTTCTCCAGCAGCTCCATGGCATAGTCGGAAGTACACTCTTCAACCGGGATGTCTAATGCAAGATATCTTTCTTCCATGTTAAATTAATTTTACTCAAATGTAAAGGAATTAAATATATTCTGTATACTTGCACCGTAATTAATTTTAACCTAACGTCAAATATGAACCCGGCAACCCTATGATATGAATAGGCCCGAGGTTCCCCCTTCAAAATGTATAAGTGACCATCCACAAAGATGCACAGGCCATGGGAATGGCCTTGCATGAACCCCGCTCCACCTCCAGGAGCGGAGGCAGTAAAACCAAAGGCTGCCCTGAATCATTTTTTCACCCTCAACCGGAGCTGCCAGGCGCAGACGATTTATTAACAGATTCTAACACCCTACAGGTGTTGCAGGAGTACTTCCCCCATTTCAGGAAGCTCCGCGCTGTTTTCCGGACCCAGCACTCCACGCGGGTAAACATCTACCCCTACAAAGGGATTTACCTGGTCAAGGACTTCACCGGAAAGGAATTCGGTGATGACACAGCCCGCAATGCGCTCCAGGTAATCCAGTTTTACCACAACTGCGATTTCAAGGAGGCGCTTGCTATTTTAGCCGCCAGGCTTGGCTATACCTCCACTGGGACACAGTCTCCACAACGAAGCCCAGTCCCGCGCCCGCCTGTCCCAGTTGGGACAGAGAAAGAGACAGAGGCGGCGCAGGTAAGCGCCGCGCTTTGGGACAGGGTAACACAGGATTTCAGATCAAACTTTCACCGCTTCGCCCTGTCCCAGGGCGTGACAGAAGCGCACCTGAAGAAATGGCACGTTGGCTCCTCCTCCGGAGGCAGCGCCATACTTACTGTCTTTGGCCACCGGGACACGGGCGGAGCCTATGTCAACCTGAAGCACTTTGCCTATACGCCCAGCGGCAGCAGAGACAAGGAAAGGAAGCCCTTCTACCTCAAGAACCCAGCCGGTAAAAAATACGGGCAGTGCCTCTACGGCATCCACCTCCTGCGGGAAGGCGTGCCGGTCGTGCTGGTGGAGTCAGAGAAGACGGCTGTACTGGCCAGCTTCTTTTACCCCCAGTTCGACTTTGTCTCCACTGGCGGGGCTTCTTCCTTAAGCAAAGAGAAGGCAGAGGCGCTGAAAGGCAAATCCGGCTACGTGTTGGTGGATGCAGACAGCACCGGCCGCTCGCTGGGCACCTACCGGATGCTGAAGAAGCACCAGCTTGACTTTACCCCGGTGGATCTGTTCCCTCTTCGCGCGGATGGCTACGACCTGGCGGATGCGTTGCGGGACGGGCTGCGGCCAGATATCACAGAGTGGCGCTTCCAACTGAGGCCAGAAGCCAAAGGGCCTGACTACACGCTGCATGTGAACCGCTACATCGGGGAGCAGGCTGCATCGCTTGTCAATTACATTCAGCAGCACGGCAAGGTCTTGCTCAAAGCCAGAACGGGAACAGGCAAGACCACATTCGCCCTGGAAGAACTGGCACGTCGCGTTCGTGGCCGCGTCATCATCCTGGAGCCGCTGACTGTCATCGTGGATGCCATTGCCAGGAGCAGGTACGGGGAGATAGCCGTCATCAAGCAGGGAGCCACGCACGAGGATGTGCAAACGGCCCTGCACAGCAAGATAACCGTCTGCACCTATGACAGCTTTGCCAAAATGCCCCCTGCTGCGGATGATGATTTGATTATCTGTGACGAGGTGCATGAGCTTCTCTCCGGGTATGGCATGCCTGACAAGCGCTCCAAGTACGAGTACCTCTTCAGGCAACTGCTGGCGGCAAGAAACGTGCTTTGCATCTCGGCTACGCCTCCGGAGTTTTTGCGGGAATACGGCTTCAAGTACGTGGAGGTAAAGGCGGGGCAGTCAAACAAGCTGCTGCTTACCCCCATCACCTACAAAGGCAAGATTCAGCACGAGCTTGCCAGGCTGCTTCCCACGCTGGACTTTGCTGGCTACCAGTATCTGATCCGGCTCAACAACCTAAAGCACATCGAGCAGATAGTTGGGAGTTTCAAAGGACTTGCAGCCGGGCAGATAGCGGTGCTGAGTTCTGGTTCGAAGGGCGTGGCCGGGAGCGTGTACCAGGCTATAACTGAAACGAAGCATATTCCGGAAAACGTCCGCCTCATCTTCACCACATCCCTCATCGACTGTGGCGTGGACATCTATAACCAGCACCTGCGGGTGATAGTGGCAGAGCATGAGAACGAGCACCTGAGCCTTTCCAACACCCTGCAGTTCATGGCCCGTGCCCGCAGGATTCCCCTGTTGCCGGTGACGGTGTACAAGCAGGAGCGAAAAGGAAGAGACTTTGACGGCGAGGCCGCCTATCGGGACATCCTGGAGTTTGCGCAACAGGAACGTCTCTTTCTGAACACTCTCAGCGACCGGTACCAGGAGCTGACCCCCTACCTTCCCACCGGCTCCTATGCCTACAGGGAGACGGCCAAGTACTGCAGATACGAGGCGGCAACGAAGCGCTATGAGGTAAACAGGCTGCTCATTCACTTTGAAGTGGAGCAGGCAGCCATCCGGAGCACGGCAACAGCCGGTTTCTTCAGCCAGCTGGCAGCGCAAGGGCATATCGTGATGCAGGATTCCCGGCAGGTGAAGGTGGAAAAGACACCGGAGTCAGAGGAGCTTGACAAGGCAGCCAACGCCGCCAGGCAACTAATCGAAGAAGAGGCCCTGGCGCTCCTGGAAAAAGGCTGTCCCACCACCACCTACACCGCGCTGCATCACGCCACCAGAGACCTGGAGCTGCGCAAGCAGATTGTGCGGCTAGGCTACGATGTGCGGGTAAACGAGGAGGCAAGCCAGCTGCAGGAAGCACACCAATACCTGTTTACCAGCAAACCAGCGCTGGTAGTCCTCAAAAACTACCTTAAGCTGCAGGAAAGGGGCACTGTCCCTGAAGAGATAGTGTCCCTGATGCGCGAGCACAAGGGAGCCCGCAAGTTCGGCGACCTGCTCAACAGGATGGACACCTATGGCAGGATAAAGCACTACGGGCGCCTTTCTCCTGCCGATAAACGGGACGTGGAGCGGATAATGCGACACAAGCAGGCAATAGCGGACAAGGTTACCGAATCAACTTCTATTAATAATAAAATAGGCAATCGGGTAACCGCCGGCACCATTACCGCCGTGGTGAACAGCGACCGCGCCCTTGCCATAAAGCTCTCCAAGGACAAGGCCATGCAGCTCTTTCACCTTCTCTTTGAAGCTGACACGGTCGTCGTCAAGGAAAACGGCAGGGCAGTGAAGTATTTCGGTGTTGTGGCCGATAAAACCAGGGCCATACTGGCTGACGGCATTGCTGCCGGGGCAGCTGTGGCCGCATGAACTTAAAACCAATTTCTAACCAACAATCAATTTTCAGCACCCATGAAACAAGAGAATTTATTTGCCCAAGTGCAGCAGCTGCACGAAAGAGGCTATTCCATCAGAAGTATTGCCGGGTTAACAGGCATCAGCAAGTCCAGCGTAGGCAGAATGGTAAAGGAAATACAGGGTTTAGGCCCTGGGACAGCAGCAGGGACGCGTCCCGCGCCTGTCCCGGATAGGGCTGGGGCTCCCGGTGGGACAGTTGCAGCGGCTGTCCCAAAGGCATCCAGGGACATCTACGGTACTTTAGAAAATGATGATTTCAACACTGTGGTACTTAAACGACTGCTGGAAAAGCAGGAAAACCCTTATATAAGGAATGTCTTGAGGAGTCAATATATGGTAAATCTATATGAAAGCTATCAAGATTTATTAAGCTGTATGCTCTATTTACTGACAGAGGGCTTCAAAAAGGAGGAGCTGGCGCACTCGCAAATAAAATGGATGCATCAGGAGGTAAAGCATTTTATGGATTGCAGCATACGTGTCTGCTCGTATTGCGGTGCAAGTTACAGGGAGCTTTTCATTGCCCATGTGTTGGAAAAAATCAGCAGTTTCCTGGAACAGCAGCCGGAATTTGAGTCTACTGTACGAGGGCTAAAGTTAAGTGCAACTGCTGATTTAGAGCTGTTTATAATGAAAGTTCAGTATCTTGACATCTGTACCCCCGGGATTATGAGATGCTATACATTAATGATTTGAATGAATTGCAACAATAATTTTGGCTGATTACTTTACAAACAGTAAAGTAGGCAACAGCAGGGGCTACCATATTGGTAGCCCCTGCTGTTTTAGCGTAATACAGCCCATAAACATTTCAAAATTTAAGCACAATGACCAGAAAGCAAGAAGAACTTTAGAATTTAGCTTAGATTTCTGAGGGATTCCGGCCTTGGGACAGCAGCTTGGACGCATCACGTGCCTGACCCAGATAATGTTGGGACACCGGGACAGCTTCAGCATGCGTCCCAGAGACAGGTCAGCATAATAGAAGCTTACTGCCGATTGAAAAGTTGAAAGCTGTGTCTGGCTCTGGTCCTGCAAACGTAGTGGCTACACATTCTTCATTAGGTGCGCCCGTGCTACTTACCACTTCTTTCTCAGCTTCGTGCACTACTTCTATTTGCTGCTTTGAAGCGCAATCAGTGAAAAGTAAGAAGAGAAGTAAGTACAAGTTCTTCATAATTCTAATTGCAGGTAAACGGCCGCGTGCTTAAGATGCCGAAGCGTTAGCGAGGTAACTTAAGCATTGTGTTGTACTTTGTAGTTCTTAATAAATACCTGTTGTTTTAGTACCCCAGCCTTTGTCAAGCTCTTTACAGAACTCAATAGAGTGAGGCTTTAACTTTCTTGTGAACCTTACTATTGGGAAGTTTCTTTCGCCATCACTATTGGTGATGTTTTCCAGAAATTCATACTTGACTGCCCAACGTACTTTATCATTTCCTTCTATCAGCATTTGTTCTGCAAAGTCAGCAAGCTTAGTTACATCTTCTTCTGTTCCGCTTTTTATTTTATCAAAGGCAAGTGAGGAGAATTGAGCCATTTCTAAACCAAATTCATACTCGTTGTCTCCCCAAAAACCCCTGTGTTTTTCAAGCTTGTCCTTGAACTCAGGAAAAAGCTTTAGCATAATCTTTATACTATCTTGTTCGCTTATCACTCCTGTTTTTCTATGATTTCTATAAAGTACAACGGTTTGGCTATGGCGCGTTTTATTGCGCTATAGCTTTTGTTGTGCGATCGTTTACTTTATTTCCACTGGCTTCATTTTATACGCTCTTTCGCTGTCCTCCAAATCCATTTGATAAACCCTAATACCCTTGGCTCTTGCGATTCTGATTAAAGATCGTTTGTTCTCATCAGATATTTTATGGCCCAAATAGATTTCTTTTGGTTTGATATTTGGGAAATGGGTATGGTCGGGTTTCTGTTCATCGAGATTATTGCCGGTTTGTCGGATTATTCTCCATTCCTTTTCATAAGCCCAATCATTTGATTTGAAAAGTAAAGATTTGTAATAAAACAGCTTATCGTAGAAAGGATATGGAAATTTTAAACCCAAATGACGAAAGAAGTCATCCATAAAATGAAATTCAACATAGTATGTAGCATCATACCTTTTGTCAGAATAGAGTACAGGAAATATCTTATTATCAACGAATAGGCTACCCATTGTTTTTCCTTGTCCTATGTCTATAATATACATTGATTTAAAATCATAATTCAAAGCGAATCCAGTATGATTTGCGCTGTAATGAGTCCACATTAGGGTTATGTCTACTTTTTCGCTGAAACAGGCAACTAAGGAGGCTTCTTTAATGCTCTTTTTTGCTAAGTCGGTTATTAAGTCAATCCGGTATTTATGATATCTGTTTTGAATTTCTATATGTTCAGGGGCTAAAAGGATGGGAGAGCCATTATGAGTTGCATTTTTGAGTATTCTATTAACGAAGTCTTGCCCAAACCACTCTTCCACTTGTTTTCTATATTTAGTGCTCTTCAACAGTTTTTCTATATGCTCAAAACTATATTCAGGACTTACACTTTTTAGTTTGTTTAAAATTTTTTTCTTATCAACAAACAGAAGCGAGTCATGAGGATCATTAAAGGTTAATGGTTTCGAAAGCCAAAGTTGATCATTTTCAAATGCAGAAATATGGTTTTCCGTACAACTCCTGTAGCGAAAGAGACTACTAGGGGTTATTTTTTTGCAATACCCAAAGAGATCAGAAACAATCTTGCATTCCGCTTTCTGTTCCATATCATCAGGAATTTCAATTCCCATGATATATTGTTCAAACTTGTTTCGGATATCTTTCATTTTATCAATGCTGCACAACGGTTGGGCTAAAGCACGCCTTGGTGAGCTTTAGCTTGGGTTAGGCTTTGTGGTTTTTGACTCTAAATATTTTTCGAAGTTGAACTGTCCAGAATTGACTGCCTCTACAAATTGCCTGAGGCTGTTGCTAAGTAGCTCAATTTCATAAGGGTCATGTATCAAGCCGAAGACTTTACCATCGCCGTCAATACAGAGATAGTTTCCATCTTCTAAATCCTTTATCTGGTAGTAGGCCTTTCCGTTCACTTCGATTTCGGAGAGGTCTTCGAGGTCAAGCTGCTCGGATTTTAGATTTCCTACAATTTTGGCCAGCTTATCATTTTGGATAAGTACTTCCTTCAGTTGTGACACATCAATCTGGTAGCCTTTTAACTTGGTGATGTCCTTCTCGAATGCAAACCCACAGAACAAACCATCAGACACTATAAAGCTAAAATCATAAGAGTTTCCACCTTCTGTAATCTTTATATTTTTTACCTCAAACCCAATCCCTTTTATCATTGAACGGTCTGCTTGTGCCGGGTCAAAGCCGATGGAATAATGGTTTGCTGGCATGGAGTAGTTGACAGAGTATCTTCTATATAATCCCTTAGTCAATCCCTCTAATAAGAAACCATATCGCTGTGGAAGTTGAGAAAACAGGTAATGGAAGAAAGCCAGTGATTTTCCTTCAATTTTCCAGCTTGTTTTCTTAAAGAGTCCAAACATTATAAATTTCTATAGAGCCTAACGGTTTGTACAGCCTAAGCCCGCAGCGTAGCAAGGGTTAAGGCTGTACAAACCGTTAGGCTTTGTTTTTTTACAATTCTATCAAATCATAAGATTCTGAAAAATAGAAGTCAATGTTTTTTTCTTCCCAAAAGAAACCATCCGTAAAATCTCTAAAACCAAACCAATTGTCAATGGCCGCAATTATTAGGTTCTTATCTTTAGTTTGAAGCCTAATTCCGACATCAACAACATTACCATATTCTTCCAAAAAGTGAATTCCATTTGAAAGGCTGGGTTTCACCATTATTTCCTCTTCAGTGGAAAATCCTGAAGAAATTAGATTCTCAATAGTTTTGTTAGTTGCTTCGCTACCAAAATTTACTGTTATATACTCCTTATCAATCTGGCCCCAATAAATAATAGTTTTTAGGATTTGAATTCTATCTATAGTAATGTAATCGGCAATAATTCTGTCGGAATCATTTAGTATTAACTTTTCACTGATTAGCTCTGGTCTGGTGAATTTAATTTCTTGGCTTCCTGACTTGCTAATTCCATTCTCCAATTCCATAGAAAACAAAATGTAGTAAGTCCCAAAGTCAAGGATATAATAAGTGAAATTATAAATTACTCTTTCTGCCGTTTTACCAATTAGTTGTTTTAAGATTTGCCTTTCAGCTTCGGAGTATTCTAATCTTTTCATTAATCATTTCTTAACTTTAAATTATGCCTAACGTACTGGGCTAAGGCACGCTTCAGTGTGCTTTAGGTGTGGTTGGTAGTAGGAATTATAATGTCAACCAGCAGTGGATATCTGATTACATTATAAATATTTTATCAATTGAGCCTTTACGGTTATTCCATCACCGGCTCCTTTGATGTCTTCTGTGGTTAAATCATAAAAGATTACAGCATCGGCTCCAACCGATTTAGCCTTTGTAATCATTTCTTTTTTTATAATTTCTGGATCATATTCTATAAACTTATCGTTTGTCATTCTCCCAATTACCTTGTATTCTTTCTTTACTTCTTTTACATCATAATAGAGATCAACTGAAGTTGAAGGCTGATAAGATTCGCCCAAATAATGGATGATAGGTCCGCTACATGAGGTATGTATCAAACAAATCAATATACCAATTGTAATTAAAAGCAAATTTCTATTCTTCATGGAAATTTTAATAATATTCTTATTACTACCAACGGCCTCGTGTAAAAAGCGTTGACATCCCAAAGGGTGGCAATGGTTTTTATACCTTGTTAGCAGTTGTTTTTATTCTGTTGTTTGTTTGTCTGTATTGCTTCATTTCGTTTCTTCATTTCCTCTTGCCATAGTTCACTTTGTATTTCTCCCCAAGTTTTTATATTTAAATGCCTTTTTACCGAAAACTCACATAAATTTCCAATCCAGTCGTTGTATATGTGAAAAGGTTTAGAGTCTTCTTTGTACTCTGAAAAATGATTCCAAAAATCATTTGGTAGCAGTTCTTTAGCAGTTAAAATAAGGACTGGATTTGTTGGCCGGTGCCCAATGCCAGTTCTAAAATGATTCACAACTTTTAGGATTTCTGCTTTTTCATACTCTGTTAACTCGTTATTTAGTGTTGCAAATGTCAAAATTGAATTAGGAAATTCAGTTCCTAATTCAATCATTCTGTCAGCATCGTTAGATGTGAAGTTTTTGTATGTTTTACATTCGCAAAAAATCAAATCAGGCGGAATACTGTCTCTGTGCTTTTCTTGAAGCATAACAGCAAGATCAACTTCTTTTATTTTTTTATTTTTTTCAAGTTCAAAACCAATAAGTGCAGACATATTTCCTGAAGTGTCGGCAAATTCATGGTTAAACAATTTAAGAGTTAAAAATACAGTTATAACACCACCAACTTTATTGTTCTTGCTGAAAGGCCCAATTCCACGGTAAGCCCATTTTATTTCGGTTGGTTGATGCATTGGCAGACTAAAGTTATTTCTGCAAATAGCACAAGTCATTGTTTCTGTTAACTCGGACGGAAGGTAAAAAGAGTGCTGATGGCAAACTTCACACTGTAGAATTGACCCAAATTCAATTATCTTATTTTCTATTATTCTTTTAATGTAAGAGTTGACTTGTTCATTATTATTAATCTTCAAACTTTTTTTTATTTCTCCAACTAATTGAGGATGATAAACGGTTTTACCGTCCTCAATCAACGCAAGTATATTAAGTGAAGCTTTGTTTTGTAAAAAATACGAACCTTGTATACCACCAATATTTTTTAATACTTCATTTGCTAAACGACCATTTGAGGTTTCGTTTAGTTTATTTCCGCTCTTGGAAAAATAGACTTTAAAAAAATCTTTAGCTTTTGGAATAAAGAAACGCACCTCATCATCCTCCCGTCTAGCATAGTGACTTAAACCTGTTTTAGATAATCGCCATTTATTTCGACCAAAAGAATGGGTCAATCTTATCCAGTCAATTGTTTCTATGCCATATATCAGCCCTGCATCGTTTAAATATTCATCAAAATAACTAAACGTGAGGTTTACTTTATGTGAAGCTATAAGATTATAATTGTATTTAAGTTTGAATGGTAAGTGGTCGGTTGCGAATTTCACATGATTTTCTTGGACTTCTACTTGCAAATAAGATGAATTAATTTGTGTTTTCCCGCAGAGAACTTTGTCAGCTTCTAATACAGACCTTTCCCCAGACCAAAATCTGGGAAACCAGCCTTGAAATGCAAAATTCAGATTACCCCCAATTTTTTTCTGTACTTCCTGAAGCTTTTGCTCAATCTTTTGTATTTGTTCAGGTGTTATTGTGGCGCTGAATTGATAATTTATCAGTGAGAAACTTTCGGAATTATTTAATTTAGACGCACTAAACCTTTCTATAAATCCACTAAAATATAGATTATCTAATTGGCTAAGCGGTATTGGAACAATACTCCAGCCTAGAGCTCTTAGATTCCAATAATTAATAAGGTCGTTTAACCTTGCTTCGTTTAGAAAATAAATACCTTCGCCCTTAAACCAATGTCTTTCAGGAAATGAGTTTATTTCTTCTATATTAATATCTAACGAGCTAATATTTTCATTTGGAAAATGGTCAGCAATGTTGTCAAAAGTTATTTCGGGCTGTTCGAAATATGAATAGGAGTTTAACTGATTACCTATTTCTTTTTGAAAGCTATCTACAAAACAACCAATAAAAGACTTTAAAAATAATCCCGAATTTTGTGTATCGGGAAGCAAAAGCTTTAAATTATCATTCCTTACAAACTTAAACTCTGTTTCAATGATGTGAGAAATTAGTTGAGGAACGATTATTCCATATTGAATTTCTCCTTTTTCTGTATTAGAAAGAAAGTCTTCAATTGTTAGTAAAGTTCTGTCACCAATTAATGTCTTAATGTATTCTACATCCAAAGAACTGTCATAAAGAATAAGATCGGGATCAAAATTTTCTATTGTGTTTTGGTAGTAATCTAAAGCATCATATTCTATTGCATATTCATTTTTAAATTCGTTCGGTAAAACTGAATGAAGTGGTAAAATTGGGCTGAAAATTCCTCCCCAATATGAAAATGCAATTTTGACTGCTCGTTCAAATTTGCTCTCAGAATTAGGCTCAATTAGAAAAAAAAATTTTATTGGTGATACTGTCTGATTTACGCCTATTGTCATTTCTTATTTTCGTATTGTTAATTGTGTTATTAGCTTGTGTTAAAATAGCTGCTAACGTGCTTGTACAGCCGAAGCCTGAAGCGTAGCGAGGGTTAGGGCTGTATCTTGTTACCTGCTTTTATTTTTCTTCCGAGTTTACTTTAATATGATTCAGCACTCTCTCATGGATTTGATGGATGATAAAATCACTCCAAGGTCGCCAATATAGTGCAGGCTTAATATTATGGTAGTACCAAGTTGTCCCTTCTAATTTTGTCTGTCCGTTGGGTAGTGCTGTCAGTTTGAACTGCCCCTGTTTAGATACAAAATAATCGTGCAAGTGAGGTGCGTTAATATCCCAGAAGCTAATCTCTTTCATTGGCTCAGGCTGTTCTACTACGTCAAATTTTAGTAGCCTTGGCTCATCCCATACCGTTACGGGTTCTACAAAGCTGCCTGTTGTAAAATTGCAATGGCGAACTGCGCCAACACCACTGCCTTCAATCCTTGCGTTGATAGGATAGGCTATACCTGTTTTAAAAATAAATTCAGTTGGCTCATCAAGTTCTGGAAACTCAATTACATTTTTCCAGACAGTCTCTGGAGAAGCATTGATTACAATTGAAGTAACGACAGAAGAAAGGTGAGGCTCTTGTTCCTTTTCTATGAAGGCCATAGTCGGAATTGAGGCCATGACTATTAGAATTATCGGTGCTGAGCTATTCGGAGCTTTAGAGATAATTTCATGCCCGAAAAAGCTACCCATCCATGTAAGTAGTACAGCTATTGGAGCCGCCATTGCAATGCAAATTAGACCTTCTATCGCGAAGGCCATTAGCCCTAAACTAAAGATTATAAGAGTCAGAAAGGCAATGTTTCGTGATTCCTTGTATGTTACAGTTCTGTTGTATCCGAATAATATTGTTGAAGCTAAACCTATGAGCAATGGAGTTAAAATGAAAAGAGCAATTCCATATTCCCCAATCCCATAGATTCCCCAAACAGTCAATGGTCCAGCCAACAGAATAGTTAAGGCTACAGAAAGCCACCTTCTCTTTTTTCTATCTGTTGACAATATCTTATTGAGAAAACTCATAATTGTAATTGCAGGTAACGGTTTACGGCTTTGCGATGTGGCGGCATTTTAGCACAAAAGTTCAATAGAATTACTGATGTTGAATCTTGCACAAATGTTTCATAGTAGCACTTCACCCGCCATATTGCAAAACCGATGTTATGCGGTCGGCTTTCGATTTCAGTCAGTTTTATCATTGTCTTTAACAGCAATTTGTCCCGGCTTGAATGGATGGACATTTCACTGTTCCATAGCTACAAAATACACAACAGTCGCCCTGTTTTGGCTTTAATACCTTTTTGCAGCTTTCGCACTCGTAAAAATATTGGCAAGCGTCTGTCGGCATAGTTTCTTCTTTCTTATGTCCACATTCAGGGCAAGTGATAGTTGATTGCAGGATTATGTTCATTTTATTTCTTTTTTGTCGGTTACGGAATAGCCTGTTTTAGTTATGGCTTTTTCTATCTCTTGAATGTCGGTTTGAGTTCTATCAAATTCTATGATTGCGTTGCCGTTGTCGTAAGAAACATTCGTCTTAATTATTCCTGTCAGTTTATTTACTTCGTGATTTACGTTTTCTTCACAACCTGCACAAGTCATTCCGTTAATTGTAAATTCTGCTGTTTTAATGTTTGATTGGTCGGTTATGATTGTTTGACTTTCTGTCTTTGGAAAGAATATGTGGACATAACTTGGAAACGCAAGCATCAGTCCTGCAAAAACTGTTACGAAACCCAAAAACTTTTTTGTCTGAATAAAGGGTGTTTTTTCAGTTGTGTCGCAGCAGTCAATTTGTTTTTGAGGTTTCAGTTTTTGATACCAAGCAAACGCAAGAACCAAAACTGTCAAGCCAATTAAATATGGTCTGAATGGGTCAAGCCAAGAGAAAGTAGAAGCAAGTCCACTTGTTCCAGCCAACAGAGCCAAAACAGGTGTAATGCAGCATAGTGATGCCGAAATTGCTGTCAAAAGTCCAAGTCCTGCAAGTTTATTATCTGATTTCATTTTCTTACTGTCAATGTCGTTGGTTGTTGTCTTTTAAGCTGCCGCATAACTATGGTATATACGGAAGTCTATTCGGCTTATCTGCACTATGTGTGGAGGTAGGTTTACCTGTTTGAGCAGGTTCCTTCCCACAATGCACACTTTAAAAAGGCCTCCCGTGTATACTGTATAGCTAATATAGTTCTTTCCTACAGATTGTCAAGCGGGCTCACGATTTTATCCAGCGCATGCATCGTCACGTGCGTGTAGACCTCGGTGGTCTTGCTGCTCCTGTGGCCGAGCAGCACCTGGATGTAACGCAGGTCCGTCCCCTGCTCGAGCAAATGGGTGGCAAACGAGTGGCGGAGCGTGTGAGGCGTTACTTTCGCCTTGATGCCGGCCCTTTCGACACAGGCCCTGAACACATTCCGCGTGCTGTCCACGGTGTACTGGCCCCCAAACTGCCCCTCAAAGAGCCACTCCTTCGGCTTGTAGGCTTTATAGTAGGACCTCAGGTTCTCCAAAAGCTTCTGCGAGAGCAGCGTCGTGCGGTCCTTTTTGCCCTTGCCTCCCCTGATAAACAGCAGGTTCCGTTCCGACTGCACGTCGCTGATCCGCAGGTTGACGACCTCTCCTATCCGCAATCCACCGGCGTAGAGCAGCTGCAGCAGGCAGCGGTGCTTGATATTGTCGGTGGCTGAGAGGATCCTGGCCACCTCCTGCTTGCTGAGCACAGTGGGCAGCCGCTCGGGTTTCTCGGGGCGCTCCACGTTGCGCAGCTGCACCTCGTGCCGCCCCAGCACGCGCTGGTAGTAGAACTTGACGGCGTTGATCGACTGGTTCACGAATGAGCAGGAATAGGCGCCTGCCTGCACCATCTGCCGGTGATAGCAGTTGATCTCCTCCTCGGAGAAGGCATTCACCTGCTCCAGGCCTCTGTCTCTGTGGCTGTTCAGGAAGCGCAGCAAAAGCGAGTGGTAAGAGCGGATAGTGTTCAGGGAGTAATTGAGCAGGAAGAGCTTCTCCAGGTAATCGATCGGGCAGGTGATGTAGCCCGGCCCCTTCTTGTAGGTCTGCTCCCAGAGCCTGCGCAGCAGCACCACGTCGCGCACCACCAGCTCCTGGCTCAGCCACAGCCAGCCGACGCCCTCCAGCTCCTCGGCCAGGGCCTGTATGTGCTGCCCGCCCTCCGGGATGGCGAAGCACTTCTGTACCCGCTGCCAGGCGGCCAGCCTGCTGTATTTGAGCGTCTCGTACACCTGCTGGCTGTATCGGAAGGTAACGCTTATAACCGTTTTGTTTTCCTCCACCAACATCGGCTGGAGCTTCACCACCGGCAGGTCGGGCAGCTTCTGGAGCGGCTCCCCCTGCTGCCCTCCTGCCAAAACCGGAACAAGCTTACTGGGTTTCAGCCTTTTGGGGCGGTACAGGTAGCGCGTGTTCACCTGTGCCAGCCCCTGGAAGTGGCCGAAAGTCATCTCGATGCTTTGCGGGCTGTGGCTCATCACAAAGCACTTGTAGGTCTTGCTGTATTTGATCCAGGATGCCTCCTTTAGCCGCTTAACAATAAAAGGGTTAGGCTTATGCCAAAGGCGAATGAACTGTTTTCCCTCATGCTCAAGCGCGTTCAGGTATAGAACGGGGGCCATGTGGTAGGTCTGCTGCATAGCTTCGGGGGTTATTTTTAAGCAAATTAAACCCCGCCTGTTACCCACCCGTTTTCTGAAACACATAAGTGCGTTTATAAACGCAACTATACGTTTCAAAAAACGGATGTTTCGATGAAAGAGGAAAAACAGTGCCCCCAGTGCGGCAACACGCTGAGCGGAAGGTCGGACAAGCGCTTCTGCTCCAATCAGTGCCGGGCGCAGGCCCACAACGCCGACAGGCGCCAGAACAGCGGCGAGCAGCTCATCCTGAGCATCAACGCTATCCTGCGACGCAACCGCACCCTCTTAAAGCAGGCCAGCCCGCAGGGCAAAACCACCACTTACCGGCAGGTGCTCGAAATGGCCGGTTTCGACTTCCGCCACTTCACCCACACCTATCGCACCAAAAACGGCAATACGTACCAGTTTTGTTACGACTACGGCTACCTGCTGCTCGAGGAGGAGAAGGTGCTTATTGTCAACTGGCAGCCTTACATGGAGAAGTGAGCTATACCTCTACGATCTCCCAAAAAGCCTCTAAAGCAGCAAAATCACTGTGGATAAGGTTCGATAATTCCATCCTTAGGTCTACAGCAGTAAAAAAGCCGCTCCACATTAAATGGAGCGGCTTTTTTGGTTCGATAAATTTCCCCTACGGTTGCTTTATGCATTCGACTATTCCACTTTTACCTGCTTCAGACCTGTCCTGCCATAGAAGGTCGGGAAGTACATGAGCTCTGCCTTGGCAGGATTTATAGTAAAAGTGCCATTGTAGCGCGGCAGCAGCTTGATGGTGTATTGATGCTTGCCTTTGGGTAGCTTGCCACAGAAGATGCTTACTTTGCTTCGGCGGTACTCGCGATGCTCTTCGTAAGCACCTCTTCCTGTTTTTTCCCCATAAGAACAGCTGGCTGGTATGGGCACCTCAACCATCACATACTCCGCATCGGCTCTTACCTCAACCTCCACCAGCATTTCCATCGGGGCTCCGGCTTTCAATGGCGCGCCTTCTTTTATACCTTTTAATGATGTCTTTACCACAAAATCCTTGTCTGCGGCCTTTGGTTCGCTGTTCCAAATGGTTTGGAAGGCAGTAAGGTAAACAGGCAGATTCCCTTGCTTTTTCACTGTCAGCGGCTGAGAGGCAACAAAGGTGGTATCTGCACGGTAGTTCTTTGCCTCAAACGCAATGGCCCCAGCGAAAGCCAGCTTGTTTGCTGCAAGGGTTGGCTTTTCTGCAGATTCCTGCAGCAGGTCCGGCAGCAGGGTTTCGAGCACACGTGCCGATTCATAGGTGTTGCGCCAATGGCCTGTGCCGCGCTCGCTCAACAAATACGCCCTGATTTGCGCCAGCTCGCGCTCGTAGTTGCCCAGGTTACGCAGAATCTTGTATGCCAGTAGCGTATTAGAGATGTTGTTATTGAAAAGGCTCCACTTTTTATCACCCCAATACAGGCCGCCCAGCATGGTTTGCTGCTTATACTTCTGCAGTGTGTCCAGCTGCACCGGCAAGTCGTGCTGCTGCTGTAGCAAGATCAGGCGCAGCCTTTCTTCCAGGTTCAGGTGCTTCTGTTTGCTTAGCTCCTTTAGATAGCGCGGGTAGTCCACTTCGGCTTTAAGCTGATGCAGGGTTTCCAAGGCCGTAATTTTCTCGAAAGTATGGTTTCCTTCCAGTACATACACCAGGTAGTCTTTCAGTTCTTCCTCTTTATAGTTTGGATTGTAACCTTCTTGCTTGGCCATCAACAGCGCCTGGCTGGCATGGCTCGTGATCCAGGCATAAGCAGGGCCTTGCTCCCACCAGGTCCAGGCACCGTTATGGAGCTGCGTCTTTTCCAGATGCCGCACCAGCTTCTTCACCATGCGCTCGTGCTCAAACTCCTGCCCCAGCTGCTTACGGATACGCTGCTCCAACAACAGGGCCATCAGCTTAGAGGCGGCCTGCTCGCTGCACCAGTACTCATACTTGTGCAGGTGGTCAATTTCGTCCAGCATCACCTGCAGCAAATCGCTTTGGGTGCGCAGAGTTACCGGCCCCAACGCAGGGTCAAAGTTCAGAGTAAAGCTGGTGTCTGCGTAAAGCGGCAGGAACTGGCCGACGGTTTCTTCCACGCCCTTAGGAAAGATGCTGAGATAACGCTTTTCACCGTCAGCCATACCGCCTTGCTTCTGCAGACTGTACAGCACCTCCACGGAGTCCGGCGCCAAAGCGGGGGCTGTTATCAAAACGGTGTCTGTTAAGCTTCTTGTCAGGGTTCTTGTCGCTTCTTTCGCTTTTTTGCCTCCTACTTCAAACGTAGTGGTCACGACGGCTGAGTCCGGGAGGTAGTTGAGCGCCTTGCCCACCACATAGGCCTTATCGCCCTCCACCAAAAAGCGCGGCAGGTGTAGCGTGGCCATCATCGCCTTAAAGGATTTGATGTTGGTGGAGTAGATGCCGCTGTTTCTGCGGTGGTCCATGGCCAGAACAAACGTGTTCCAGCTGGTGATGTCGTCTGGAAATTTTGCCGTAAAGGAAACCTCTCCCTGCTTGTTGGTCACCAGGCGGGACTGCCAGATGGCATAGTCAGAGAAGTTGTTTCGGATAGAGTTGGCTTGCGTCGGCTGGTCCAGGTTGGCACCTAGGGGGAAATCTGCCATTAACTTGCCTTTGTCGGTGGTGATGATGATGACACCGGCTCTGGCAACCGCTCCGTACAAGGCAGTTGCCTCCTCACCTTTCAATACTTTCGTGCTCGTAATGCCTGCAATATCCCCCTGCGAACCGCTGTATGGCACCCCGTCCACAATAATCAGCGGCTTGGCATCCTCCGCTTTCATACTTATACTTGAAACACTGCGAATTTGCACACCAGCTGCGGTTCCCTGTAAGGCAGTAGCCACTGTATTAGCCACCGTGTACTTGTGCTGCTGCACCCCATAGCCTGTCACGACCACCTCCTGCAACTGCTGAAAGTCGAGTTCTAACATAGCATTAATCCTGGACTGCCGCTGAATTTTTTCTTCCAGCGTTGTATAGCCGATAAACCGGAAAGAAAGGGTGCCCTGCGCAGGTGCATAAAGCTTGTAGTACCCTCGCTCGTCGGTGGTGGTGCCTACATTGGAGCCCTCCACGACGACAGTAACACCGGGCAGCGGCTCCCCCGATTCCTTATCAGTAACCACGCCTGAAACAGCGTGCGTGAACTGCTCTAAACCATTGGTATAGGTATAAGTGGTGGCGTTGGCGGTCTGCAGCTGTTGCTGAAGTTCCCTGGCTGTTTGTTTCGCCGTTTTCCTGAGTGAGTCTATCTTCGTTTCCACCAGTTGCCGTAGGTACTCACTTTCGGTGGATGCCTGCTTTACATCAGCAGCACCGAAGTACAGCTGCACTTGCCCGTTTGGTTTCACGTTTACGACTGTCGCAACGAAGTCTCCGTTTGTAAAGGCAAGGGTTAAGTTATATTTGTCGGGCTTCAGGTTATACAAAACACTATTTTCGGGTGCGTATACCTGCAGCGAGTCAGGCCTCCCGTTTGTATGCAGAAAAACAAGGTTTACCCGTTGCTTTATCTCATCACCTAGTTGCCAGCCTATCCTACCCATGCCTGCAGCTATTTCATGCCTTCTGTTCTTTTCATACACCTTGTTGAGGTAGTACTGGCGCTGTGCGGCTTCCCATGCTTCACTTATTTTGTGCTCGGTTAGCACTTGTTGGTGCAGCAGCACTGCGCTATGGTCAGACTTGTTCCAATAAGGCAAGGCTCCCAAATGCAGGGGAAAAGGCTGCTCCCGCATTTTCAGCAGGCTTGGCTCAAAATGGTAGCTATAGCCTGGCTCCATCATGAAATTGGTCCTGAAGCTGTTTAGCCTCACATACTGCATCCAGTCCGGGCTGAAGGGCCCGACCAATAATCTTTCTTCGCCTCTTTGAAAATAACTTTGCCGGGGAATACTTTCGAGCAACTGGATCTTATTGCCCTGCTTTAGGTAAGACGTAGGTTCATCGTAAGCTTTCTCCACGAAAAAGAGGTATCTGAAAAGCTTTCGCTGTTCTTCTGAGGTTAAGGCAAGTTTGTTAGCAGGATGTGCAAACTTGTTAGAGGCAGCCGTGATGTCGGCGCTGACCACCAGGCGCTTTTGGTGCTGCAGGTACAGACTGTCCAGCGTGATTAGTTTATCAGCAGTGCGCAGTTCAAGGGTATGGTAACCGCTATCGGCTGCAAAGGCATAGGCGTTTAACGCGTCAGTCTTGGAAAAGTATACCGGCACTTCGTCCAGGTAAATCACATGCACCGGCACCACCCTGCCCGAGTCCACCACAAACGGGGAAACCTGCGTGATGCTGTCGGCATTAAAAGCATGCTCTGTGAAAAAGCCAGCTTTAGGGTATAAAAAGTTATAGTATTCGATGCTGTCCAGCCCCATGCGTTGGCTCCAGTAGGTCCAATCGAGTGGTTTTTTACCGCTGAGGCTCTCTTCATCTGCCGTAACGCGGCGTACGGGTTTCTGGGGTTTATACTTGTCCCACGAAGGCAGGTCGGGCGTGTTTGGCTCCTTAAACTTAGAGGTGATGGCATAGGCCGTCAGGTCTACCTTTTCTACCGGATTTCCATTGGTATCCGTCACCGCAATTTTCAGGCTTGCCTCCTGCCCCGGGTATACTACCTGTGGCGTTTGCAGGTCTATGGTAAGCTGATGCCTGCGCAGGGGCAATGCTTCCTCTTTTTTATGCACCGCACCGGCCCAAACATAATGCACCGCTACAAAATATGGCTTGGCGCCATTTGCCTTTTGCCTGAACGTATAGCTTTCTTCCTTGCCTTCGCCGCGCGCCACTAGTTTATCACCACGGTACACAAAGTACCAATACGGAAGCTTTCGCGGGTTTTGCACGGCTATATAAAGCGAGTCGGTAGTCCGGAGAGTTTGAAGGTTGAACCGGGCCTCTTCCTGCTCCAGATCGGCATCATCAAAGAAATCTCCTGCCTCCACCCTGTAACCGCTGGCGTAGGGGTTCAGCGGCACGCGCGACGGCAACGTCAGCTTCTCAGTTGTAATGGCATCATAGTCTGCGTTGTTGGCCGTCAGTGTTGCTTCTTTATGCTTTGAGCTGCTGCCCTCCAGGTACTGCACCAGCAAGCTGTCCTGCAGCAATGTTATCTTCAGGCTCCCGCTCGTGTGATTGTACCTGGCGTGCTGAGATTTTTGCGTGCGCTCGTTGCTGCTGTTTAGAAAAGAGGCCTGCACCTGATAGTTTATACTTGCTTTCGGGAAGATGCTGTCTGGTAGTAAAATATTGGTTTCCCCTACTGCGTCCAGCGGCTGCCGGTGTCTCCAAAGCGTGTCCGGCACAAACACCTGAGGCTGTTTGCTTTGTAGCACCAGGGCCGTGGTCACAACCAGTTCTACCCTGGTGTCCAGGAGGTTCATGCCGTTGGCGTTGGTGCCGCGCACTTTTACCCTGTTTTCCTGCCCGGTCTGGTGTTCTTCCCGCTCCAGGGCCAGGGTATACTCATTTTCATTTAGCTCATAATCCTCGTACCTGAATGAACCGCTAAGATACTCCTCCTCATGCTTTCCGATTTTGTGTAGGCTGATGCTATACTGCCGGTCCAGGCTAAGCTTCAGGCTGTCGTGAAGTATAAAATATCCCTCGTAAGCACCCTCTTTATATGGTGCCACCTCGGTTATCTTTTTGGCGGGGACGTTGTAGCCATACAGTTTCAGCTGCGCCTTTCCGTGTACCGGCTTTCCGTTTTTATCTACCACAAAGGCCTTATACTTTACTGTGTCACCAGGCTGGTACATGGGTTTATTCGTGACCAGGTAGCCCCTGTAGTTCCCTGCGTTTCTCGACCTACTGTACTGGGCATCGAACACAGCGAACACCCGCCTGACCCAACCCTGCGGCTGCTGCCACCGAACCGACTTGTAAGCATCGTAGAAGGGCCGCCAGAAATAGTAGATAGGCGCAAAGTGCGTCATCTTGCTGATAAAGCTGCGCTTGTAGTAACCCTCCTCTTGCTCGAACGTTTGGTAGAGCAACACCCCTTTCCATTTTACCGTTACAAGCCCCTCCTTAGGGTTATGCCGGAGGCGGTAAGTTTTTGTCTTCTCGTCGAAGTCCGCTTTTTTGCAATTTACCTGCACTTCTGCATCGGTTATGGTATTTCCGAGGCTGTCGTGCACCAGGATGGCCAAAGCCGGTTTAACCTGTAGAAGCTTCACTGCCACCTGGGCAACCGTCTGCAGGCTGTAAACTAAATCTGCCTCGCTGCTGTGCACGTACAGGTAGTGGCCGTAAGGCAGCTGCTTACCGTAATAGGTGTTAGTCGTAAACGAGTCTACGGGAGTATGGAAGTATGACGGGCCTACCACCGCTGTACTTAAGTCGTACATGGCTTTCGCCTCTTTGTCAGAAATCCTGAAAATGTATGTATAGGGACTGCCGGTGCGGAAGCGTTCTACTTTGGTTTGGGCGGCACAGCAGAAGGAGCAAAGCAGCAGCACGAGAGCAAGTATAAGTAGTTTTGTCATAGCATGGCTGGGTGAAGCATAAATATACTAATATATATTAATGATTCTTTATATAGTACCTCAACCAACTACTGAACTTCTATATATTCCTCTAAGGAGGACAAATCACTGTGGATAAAGTTCGATAATTCACTCCTTCGGTCTACATGAAAGGCCCTCAGCAGCAGCTAAGGGCCTTTTTTATGACCTTCAGACACTATTCGGACACTAATTTCTTTCTCCCCCCATTCTCTCCCTTACCGATACTGCTTTTTTTGGAGGCGAGTAGGATTTCTCCGCTTCACATACTGCCAGAGCTTTTATGAAATTAGGTAAAACCACCCTCGGCAGCTGTCCCCACCAGACAAGAGAGGACTTACTTCAAGCTATAGTCATTGACATTACCTGTTGCAGAAAGAGATTGTAAAGTTTCGCGGAAGAGCAGGCATCAATAACTGCTGAACCCAGCTGGCTGCCCAATTCATCTTGCCTGCCAGCAGATTAAATTCAGAGAAGATAATCTGCTCAAGTTCACTCTTGTCTGCAATCCAGCCTTTCTGGCTAATCCTGTATTTTAGCTGCTTCCATATTGTCTCAATCGGGCTCAAATCAGGGGCATAGGGCAGGCTGTTGACCAGGTAAATCTGCAGCCTTCCTGCCAGGCGCTCGACAGCCCCCGTTTTATGGGCAGGCAAGTTATCCCACAGCAGAACGACTGCCTGGTAATCGGCATTAGCCTGCCTGATGAGTGGCAGGACCCGCAGCATTTCTTGCTCAGAGGAAGTGGCAATCTCCAGGGATATTGACTGCCCCTGCAGGGCGTAAAACCCAAAGGTGTTCTGTTTGACCTTCTCTGTGTTCACTCTTCTTTTGGCCTTCTTGTGAAAGGACCACAACCTGGCCGTGTTTGCCTGCAAATAAGTGCCTGTTTCATCTGCCAGTCCTATGGCTACCGCCTCCAAAGGAATCTGCTGCAGCAGCAAAGCGTCAAAGGTAGCCTGCAGGCGTTGCTGTAACCGCTCTTCAGCTGTTTCACTGCGGCGGTAGTCCACCGGTTGCGGTTTATAGTGGCACATGCCCATCCCGTGCAGTACCCTCCGCAGATGCCGCGGGCAATAACGAACACCAAGCCGCTCCGCCAGCAGGGAGGTGACCTGCCCCAGCGTCCAGAACCGTTGCTCGCTGGCAAGAACTGCCCTGAGTTCCTGCTGTGCAGCGGCATCAAGCCTGCGTCCTGCTCCTCCCCCTTCTCCCTGCCTGTTTACAAGCCCGTCTTCTTTTTTTATTCCAGTCACCTATCCAATCATAGATGGTGCGCTCACTAACCCCTGTAAGAGTGGCTACCTGCTGGACATTGCCTATTTGGGAAACTAACCGAAGCACGATGGCCTTGCTGTCTGAATGATGGCTGCTGTAGCTGTTGATAAACTTCTCCAGACGTTCGGGTTCTTCCACCTTGTGCGCATCTCAAGTAAAGTTTTGTACTGCTACTTTAACGTTCTGCAGCAGGTGTTGTCACTCACTATAATGATATTTACAAAATCAACCCGCATTATACGCCTTTAAGCAGGCTGCCGCTTTACTTAAAACAGCAATCGCCTCATTGAGAGGCGATTGCTGTTTTAAGTAAAACTCTTTTGTACTGCTGGTTGCGGCTCTTTAGGAGCCTGCTTTACAACAGAAGCTATCTTGCTACTTGAGCTCGAATATCTGACTGATCAAAATGAGCACGCTTTTCTATAATCTTTCCATCCTTTATGGTCAGCAACATAAATAAGGAAAAGCGAACATGATTGCCTTTAGGCTCTACACCAAAAACAGGAGCGCTGTTATGCGGGCCTTCAAAAATCATATAAGCTGCCACTTTATCGTTTTCAGCGAGTAGCTCATGTATTCGCATCGTAAAGCCTTTGAAAGCATCAAAGTTCTTTTTCTCAGATTCCACGAAACCTTCAGCTCCTTTGATGGGGCTGTCAACCTGAAAGTAGAAAACAAAATCTTCGTGACAATAACTGGCTACCGTGTCGTAATCCTCTTTCTCCAACGCGTCATAAAACTGACGAACGAGCTCCTTGTTATCTTCCGTATTCATTTGGTGATGCAAAGCTTAAAGTGAGATTAATTGTCCGTCTTCAGGAATGATCACCTTGTCTTCAATGCCATTTTCCTTTACAAAGTCTTTGAGTTCCTTTCTGCTTAGAACACTGTGGTTCACTGCCTCCATATGAACAGCTATAATGGTAGCGTTAGGTAGCATCTTATTAATTTTAAGGATGTCATCTTTCCCCATGATAACGGCCCCTAAACCGTCATTCTCAAAGCTTGCAAGTCCAGCATTAACCACCACAACATCCGGCTGCCAAGTTTCTAGGTTATTCTCTACCTCGTCAATCCAGATCGTATCTCCCAGGAAGTAGATAGACTTTTCATTTTCTGCATTGAAATAGAACCCTGATGCCTTACCAAGGACTTCAGCTACCTCAGGAATGGAATAGGCGGTATCTGTGCCATGTTGGCAATGCGTTTTCTTGAAATTCAACCCTTCAAAGTTTGCGTCCTCCCCCAACGCTTCTACATTGGTAAACCCCTGCGATTTAATAACCTTCGCATCGTCTTCATTCTGCGCCAAAACCTTTATATCTTTGGGCAGGACCTGCACTGCCACTTCGTCCCAATGGTCAGGGTGTAGGTGCGATACCAGAACGGCATCTACATCAAGCAGACTCTCTGGCTTGACAGGCATTTCAGCCAAAGGGTTTCTCAACTCTGAATTGGCTGTACCTGGAAACCCAGGGTATCTTCCTTTCTCAGCAAACATAGGGTCCATTAATATTTTCTTGTCTGCATAGTTTAAAACAGCGGTCGCATTTCTGATAAACTGAATGTTTGATGCCATAACTTATCTTCTAATTGTTTGATACAAAGGTACCTGGTCAACTAAAAAGGTTTTCTACCCGTTATAGCTTAATTGCTACCTTTTTGATAAGCGGCTATGAATTCGGAAGTGGTCATGCCGGTTTGGTTCTTGAAAAACCGCATGAGGTGGTTGGGCTCTGAGTAACCCAGTCCATAGGAGATTTCGCCGATACTTTTGTCAGAGTAGAGCAGCTCGTTCTTTATTTCTGTCAGTAGCCGCTGCTTGAGGAGTTCCACAGCGGTCAGATTGAACTGCTTTTTGACAGCTGCATTCAGTGTGATACGGCTTACGCCCAGCAGTTCTGCATAATCATTTATACGCTGTGTCTTTTTGATATGTGATTCCATCAGTTTCTTAAAGGCATAAGCGTGATTGGAAGCATCAACCTGAAAAGGCAAATTGTTTTGAAGCGCATACTCCCGATTCAGGCGCTGCAATAAATAATAAATCAACGAGCGAATAATATGGGCGCTATCCATATTAGGCTGAACCAGTTCTGACTTAATCTCTGTCAGTATGTTACAAATGCTCTGGACTTGCTGGCTGGAAGCGATAAGAACAAGAGAATGGTCGTGCTGGTAGAAATATAGCAGGCGGTAAGTAAACAACTTGTCGGTGAAGAACTCATTTAAAAAGTCCTCCTGAAAAATCAGGATGGTAAAATCTAAAAGGGGCAGGTTAACATCCCACTTCTTTTTCTGAAAAGGGGAAACAAACAGTATCGTATTGTCCTCAATATCAATCCGCTTATCATCTAAAAGAAGTTGGCCATTCCCCCTTTTAAAGACCAAGACTTCAAAATAGTCTGCGTTGTGAACAGACGAAAGTAAATATTCGCTTGCCACGTCTGCACCGTTTATGGCATTGATTAGAAAATCAACCCCGCATTCTGTTTTATTGAACTTGATAGTTTTCAAACTTTCAAATTTCCCTCTTCTAAGAGGCTGTTTTGATTTCATTTGTTGAGTTTCTTAAGTATGATGTGTATCATGGCTACTTGTATCATGGTCTCGGCTGATTTGGTTGAGTACTCGTAGTCTTTGGAGAGCCTTCGGTAGAGTTTGAGCCAGCCGAAGGTCCGCTCCACAATCCACCGCTTCGGCAATGCGGCAAAAGCCTTCTTGTGTATGCGGCTGACGATCTCAAGCCTCCAGCCCAGGTGGCGGAAGGTGCTCCTCACCCAGTCCCGCATGGCTACCCCGCTGTAGCCCTGGTCAGCGAAAAAGAGCTTCAGCCAGCTGAAATCCGCTTTCCTGGAGGCTGCCCTGCCCAGCAGCCACCTGCCCCCCCTGCCGCTCCTGGACATCGGCCCGGTGCACGACAAGGGCAATCAGCAGCCCCAGGGTGTCGACCATCAGGTGCCGCTTGCGCCCTTTTATCCTCTTGGCCGCGTCATAGCCCCTCTGCCGCCCTGCTGCACGGTCTTCACACTCTGTGAGTTCACGATACCCACGCTGGGTGAATCCTGCTAGCCGTTCTTGCACCTCACTCCCTTGTGGAGGTAGTCATGGAGCAAATCCCAAAGACCGCTGCGCCGCCATCTGCGGTAATAGTGGTACACTGTCTGCCAGGGCGGAAAGCCCAGCGGCATCAGGCGCCACTGAATGCCCCCTTTGCTCACGTAGAAGATGGCCTCAAGGATGCTGCGCAGCGGCCAGAAACGCTTGCGGTGCAGCATTTCATCCTCTAAAATCTTTTCGATATATTGCCATCGGGTGTCGGTTAAGTCACTTGGGTAAGCCATAAATCTGTAAACTTTTCTTACCCAACAACCGGCACCTGCTTTTTATCCGACTAAATCAAAACAGCCTCTAAGTAATACAGGTCTTTTTAGAGCTAATAGCTCAAATCAACTACATTCCGGATTTTCGGGGGGAGTTCAGCAGATTACATTTCAAATTACTTTGTCGCAAACCACCCCTCTTTTGTCAGGTTGGCACCTCATTGGATTAGGATTATCCTGCTAAATTTGTAATATTAATTCTTCTATCACTTAGCTCTTTGACTATGGAAAGCACAGCAGAAAAAACCATTATCACAGTAGAAACCACCATTCATGCGCCAGTAGAGAAAACATGGCAGTTCTGGACCGAACCTCAACACATCACCCAATGGAATAATGCGTCTGACGACTGGCATACCCCCAAGGCAGAAAATGATCTGCGCGAGGGCGGCAGTTTCACTTCCCGCATGGAAACCAAAGACGGCAGTATGGGGTTTGATTTTGCCGGTACCTACACCACCGTGAAAGAGCACGAGCGCATAGAGTATACCATGGAGGACGGAAGAAAAGTGCGGATAATGTTCGCTTCCAACGGCAACGTAACCCATGTGACGGAAACCTTTGATGCTGATAACAGCCACCCGGCAGAGATGCAGCGGGCGGGTTGGCAGGCCATCCTCGATAATTTCAAAAAATACGTGGAAGCCTCAGGCAAATCGAAAACCCTGCACTACGAAATAACCATCCAGGCTCCTGCCGAAAAAGTTTACCGCACCATGCTGGATAAAAAGCATTATCGCGAATGGGCCGCAGAATTCAACCCCACATCGCATTACGAAGGCTCCTGGGACAAAGGCGCTAAAATCCTGTTCCTGGGATCAGACAAAGACGGGAATACCGGAGGGATGGTGAGCAGGATAAAGGAGAATATCCCCAGCAAATTTGTGAGCATCGAACACCTGGGAATCGTGCAGCACGGTGCCGAAATCACCAGCGGACCAGAAGTAGAAGGCTGGGCAGGCGCTTTGGAGAACTATACCTTTTCTGAGACAGAGAGCGGAACCCTGCTTTCCGTTAACACCGACACGAACCAGGAGTTTGAGGCCTATTTTTCAGAAACCTGGCCCAAAGCCCTGCAGAAACTCAAGGCTATCTGTGAAGCAGAAGCATAAATCCCTCAAAATAAAGTTTTAACCTTCAAAGCAAAACGATGGCATCAGTAAGCACCTACCTCAATTTCACAAACCAGACCGAAGCAGCCTTTAACTTCTACAAATCCGTGTTCGGCACCGACTTTATCGGAAACATTGCCCGCTTCGGCGACATCCCTCCCTCTGTCGGTATGCCGTCTATACCGGAAGCCGACAAAAACCTGGTAATGAACGTCGCCCTTCCGATCCTGGGCGGGCACATCCTGATGGGCACGGACGCGCCTGAGTCGATGGGTTTCCGGTTAAGGAATGGCAACAATGTGTACATAACCCTGCACCCAGACTCCCGCCAGGAAACCGACCGCTTGTTCGAAGCCCTTTCGGAAGGCGGCAAAGTGGAACAGGAACTGCAGGACATGTTCTGGGGCGACTATTATGGCAGTTGCCAGGACAAATTTGGTGTGCAATGGATGTTTAACTGCGATCAAAAATAACCGGTTATGACACACGAACTATATCCCTGCCTTTGGTTTGACGGCACCGCAAAAGAAGCGGCCGAGCTATATCTGGCAGCTTTCAAAAATTCTAAAATTACATCCGATACCCCTTTGGTAGTGACCCTTGAGCTGGGCGGGCAAAAATTCATGGGGCTGAACGGAGGCCCTATGTTTACTCCCAATCCTTCCATTTCTTTTTATGTAGTCTGCGAAACGGCAAGCGAGATGGAACAGGCCTGGGCCAGCTTATCCGAAGGTGGAAAGGTGCTGATGCCTTTAGATAAATACCCCTGGAGCGAGCAGTACGGCTGGGTGCAGGACAAATTCGGGGTGAGTTGGCAACTGGCCCTGGATAAGCTGGAAAATGTGGGGCAGAAATTCACGCCATCCCTAATGTTTACTGGCCAGCAGGCAGGCAAAGCCGAAGAGGCCATCCAATTTTATACCTCCCTGTTTGACAATTCTTCTATCGTGGGCATCCTGAGATATAATACCCAGGACCAGGACGTGGAAGGCACCGTGAAGCATGCGCAGTTCAAGCTGGGGCAACAGGTGTTCATGGCCATGGACAGTTCCTATCCGCATGACTTTGGCTTCAATGAGGGCATTTCCCTGGTCATTCTCTGCGACACACAGGCAGAGATTGACTACTATTGGGATAAACTAACCGAAGGGGGCCTGGAAGTGCAATGCGGCTGGCTCAAAGACAGGTATGGCGTGTCGTGGCAGGTGGTTCCTGCCGTGCTGGAACAACTGATGCGCGAGCCGGAAAAAGCCTCCCGCACCACGCAGGCCTTTATGAAAATGAAAAAGCTTGATATCCAGCAACTGGTGGATGCCTGAGGCAGCGGCCAAAGCCTGCCCCTCCTTCGGCCCTTGTTTTACTTTCAAAGCTGGCTATTGACCAGGTATAGCAAAGAGCCGCCCAGGTTTGTGCGGCTCTTTGCTTTTAACGCTTAGGGAGCCCCGGTAGCCCTTTGTGGCTCATAAAAACAATGTCGTAGCGACGGTCACAAAAGAGACCCCCAAGCTTCTGGATAGGAGCAGGTGTTTTCACCCAGCTCGATGTTTCCGTATTAAAACTCCCCAATTGCTGCAGTTCCAAGTCTTGTTCATCCGTTAACAGTTCAATTCCAATTGCCGTAGCCATACCAACCGCGCAATTTTCCGGTTCTTGTTGTTTCCTTGATTCCAGGGCCTGCCGGTGATGGCAAGCACTTCAGCGGCCTCTGGGACTTTCCGCCGAGCGATCATAAAAGATGCATTTGCCGGTCGCTTTATTGTGGCGTTCAACACCCGATTCGCCACCGGTTCTTTCCATTTATCCAGCGACCACAGCCTCTCCGGATCAGCTTCAGGTTTTGCCAGTACACTGGCCCATTGCAGTCCCTGATGGCGATTCACGCTTTTCTTAAAATTGGTTTTATATGCTGGGTAGTTCTTCGCACTGTTCGGTAGACAAAGCTTTTCTGGTTTCCATAGTCTTAAATGTGTGATATTGGCTTGTTCAAAACCCTTCGCCTATATTGCCAAAATTGACATAATATGCTATTTAATTAACAATTTTAGGCGCATGCGATGGAGAGACAGCGTCGGAAGAATATCATACAATAGACTGTTAGCCATATGCTAAACATTTCGTTTGGAAACATCGGGTTTTATAATTAAACTGGCAGTATATATCACTCAGGTAATCAAAGAAAGCCTTCTCCTATATAAACCTCAAAAAACGGACCCCATGACACTTACCCCCTCCCGCCGCGACGTCCTGAAAAGCCTTGCCTTAGGCAGTGCCGCCGCTCTGTTTTCACCACATGCGCTACTGGCGGCCACACGCCAGCAAAAAGACCGCCTCGGCGTGGCGCTGGTGGGCCTGGGCTATTACAGCACCGATTTGCTGGCACCCGCCCTGCAGCAGACGAAGAATTGCTACCTCGCCGGTATTGTGACGGGTACGCCCTCCAAGGCCGAGGAGTGGAAAAAGAAGTACAACATCCCCGACAAGAACATATATAACTACCAGACTTTCGACCAGATTGCCAATAACCCGGATATAGATGTGGTGTACGTGGTGCTGCCCCCGTCCATGCACCGCGAGTACACGGTGCGGGCGGCCAATGCCGGCAAGCATGTGTGGTGCGAGAAACCGATGGCCATGACGGAGCAGGAGTGCCGGGAGATGATTGCTGCCTGCAGCAAGAACAAGAAAAAGCTGGCGATTGGTTACCGCCTGCAGCACGAGCCCAACACGCAGGAGTACATGCGCATCGTGAACCAGAAGCTGCTGGGCAAGGTGAAGCAGGCAAGCTGCGGCGCCGGCTACCGCGAGAACCGCACAAACCACTGGAAACAAACAAAGGAACTGGGCGGGGGCGCGCTCTACGACATGGGCGTATATGCCATACAAGGTGCGCGGCTGGGTACAGGCCTGGAACCCATCGCCATTGCATCGGCGAAAATTTCCACTACGCGCCCGGAGATATACACCAACATTGACGAGACAACGGTGGCGAAGCTCGAGTTTCCGGGTGGGGTGGTCGCCGACATCAAGACTAGTTTTGGTGAGAACATCAACTACCTGAACATCGCCTGCGAGAAAGGGGAAATCAAGATGGAGCCGTTCCAGGCCTATGCCGGTGTGAAAGGAACTAGTCCGCTCGGAGAAATCAACCACCCTTACGAGGTGCCGTGGCAGCAGGCAAAGCAAATGGACGACAATGCCATGGCTATCATGCAGAACAAGCCGATGCTGGTGCCAGGCGAGGAAGGCCTCCGCGACATCCGGATTGTGGAAGCGATCTATAAAGCCGCAGAGTCGGGCCAGCGCGTGAAGGTATAGGGTCAGGTGATTTCCTATACACAAGAAGCAAGCGCTCTTTTTGCACATTCCATATATGCAGGCCCCTCTGCAGCTTCTCCATGCTGCAAAGGGGCCTGCTTTCGGAAAGCCGCAGGGAGTTTACTGATTAATTTATCTAAAGAGGATAAAGGGCCCTGTCGGAATGCACCTGCCTCCTGGGCAGACATTCTCCATTGCCTTCTTTCTGAGTATATACCTTAGTCCGAAAGGCTAGGTATATACTCAGAAATTAATTGAAAGCAGCCAACCCCCTGCGGAAGGTCCGGTCCTTTTATGATCATCCATTTATTGTTACCTTAGCTCTACTGCCACTTACGCCATCTCCCACATGAACAAAAGACGTACTTTTCTTAAAAACGCCACAGCACTTGCGGTAGCCGGAATGCTCCCTGCCACCAACGCCCGGGCCGCCGCAGGCGCGCCGAAGCAAAAGGAAATCGGCATCCAGACCTATTCGATCCGTCGCCAGTTGAAGCAGGACATGGTGGGTTCGCTGAAAGCCCTGAAGGACATTGGCTTCTCGCATGTGGAGCTATATGGCTATGAGCAGCAGGGCAAGAAAGGTGCTGTCTTGGGCTATTCGTTAAAGGAGTATCAAAAGATGTTGGATGACATTGGCCTCAAGCCTACCAGTTCGCACCTGGAACCTCCGCTGAAAAGCTTTTACAAATTCGGTGACGGCGGAGGAACCGGCAAAGGAGAGCGCAGCATACAGGTTGAAACATATACCCGCGAAAACACCAATGCTATTCTTGAGTTCTGGAAACGGGCCATTGCTGACCATCATGAGTTGGGAGTTCCTGTGATGGTGCAGCCCGCCATGCCCCTCGTCAACACGCTGGATGATGCAAAGCTGGTCTGTGACATCTTCAACCAGACAGGGGAACTGGCCAGAGAGGCAAACATGCGCTGGGGCTACCATAATCATAGCGCGGAGTTTAAGCGGATTGGCGTGAAGCGGGGCGAGGATTGGTCGCCGGAGATGGAAATTACCGGGGACAGCTACCCCAGCGAGATTTTCTATGATTTTCTTTTGACGAACACGGATCCTGACCTGGTGTTTTTTGAGATGGACGTGTATTGGGCGGTAATGGGACAGTGCGACCCGGTTACCTATTTCAGGCGGTACCCCGGGCGCTTTCCCCTCCTGCACATCAAAGACCGGGACGTGCTGGGCTCGACAGGGTTCATGAATTTCGAGAACATCTTTACCGCCGGTTACGCTTCCGGAGGCCTGGAAAGGTATTATGTGGAGCTGGAATACCCCAACCCTGCCACCAGTGCGTCTCCTTCACAAATGGAATCAGTCAGGAAGTCCTATGCGTATGTGGCCAAATCCGAATTTGTGAAATAGGGCGCGGGTGGTTTCCATTGCGATATAGCGCTATGCAATTCTATATCAGTAACCTTACCATGAACATGCTCTGTCTATAAAAGCATTTCGCATTGGGATGTATGGCGCCCTTATGTATGTATCACCTAAAGCCTTGTGCCCTTTTATTTAACTGCCGCTATACCAAAAGTAATGCAGTTTAAAGCGTCTCCCTTCGGGGGCAAGAACGTTTCTTGCTGGGCCATGCCGGTTTGTGGCGCATATATGGCGCGGGCTTCCCCGCCCGTGTCTGCAAAGGCCCTATTGTCCACATGCACTGCCCAGGCTGCATTTATATATGGCCTGGGCAGTGCCTAAGCTGCGGATTAAAATGGATGAACTTCCGGAATGGCAGCGTGAGTGATACAGGCAGCGAACACCTTACTACAGACTCAAGGCCTCCTCCTCTGCGTCTGCAGCCCGAAGTAAAATGCTGGACGGCAGCGCCAGCAGCGGCACGGACGGATAGGCTGTTATCTTCCCGGTTATGCTTTTGCCGAGCAGCCGCTCAAAGAAGGTGTGCTTTTGCGGAATCAATACCAACAGGTCGGCCCGCTGCTCCTTTATATACTCCTGGATACCAGCTGCCACATCCTCCCGCAGGTCGAAAGATACGTTGTAGCTCACATCCCGGAAGTTTCTGCTTAGCGCCTCCAGGGCTCCCTGTGCCTCGAACTCTTCAAACTGCTTCTCAGTGCGGTACAGGTGCAGCACCTGTAACTTCGGTTGAAACGGCTCCATAAAGTCCCGGAGAAGATGCAGGTCGGTGCGGGCATTGACATGGTGCAGATCTGCAGCAAACAGCACAGACCCGAACCCTTTGTATATAGCCCCCTTCGGCACCGCCAGGACAGGAACATTGCTTTCCTGCATGACGGAGATCGTGGTGCTGCCGAGCAGCGCCTGGCTTAGCGCCTCCCCTTCCTGCATCCCCATCACCACCAAGTCAGCTTTATACAGCCGGATGGCCCGCATGATCTGCTCAAAGGCGCCTCCCATCCTGGTGACACAGGAAATTTTAATGCCATTGAAGTCTGGAATGGTTCTGTCGGTGCCAGTACCGGTGATAGTACTTGACTGGGAGGCATATGCCTGCGCAGCAAGCTGCCTGGCGTCTTCAGCGAAGCTCTCCAGTTCCTTCGCCTTGCCCTCCTCCAGCGCCATCACCACGTCTGCGGCATCATAAGCCGCCGGGGGAGACACAATGGGGAAAAATGCGTGAAAGGCGATCACATCCATACCTGCCACCCTGGCAATCTCCAGGGCGTAGGTCAGGATGTTCAGCGAATTATCGGAGTAGTCGATTGGCACTAATATGGTTTTCATGGCGGCTCAGTCTGATATATGGGAGCACTTGCCAGAGCATGCATACGCAGGCTCTGAAGTACAGTATAAATTTACCCCAAAAGACCTGGAAAAGAGATGGGCTATGTCATTAGCAAAGATGATTCTCATCAGTTTAAGCCCTCCTCCCTGAATTGCAGCAGCTGTAAGGCCACAAGGTGCTGCCTTCCCACACAGGCGGCAGGAACACCAGAAGCCCCCAACCGACACGCCCATACAGAATGGCGCATGTCAGTGAGTTCAGGCTGTGCCATATATAACCGGCTGGTTCTTTGAAAACGGGAGGAAGAATATAGGCTAAGCCTTTGTGCTTTTATATATACCGCCCATGCGCCACGCTATTAGGACTTACGCAAAAGTTACAAGCAGTGAAAGAAAGTCCCTCTTTGAAGGGGGTAGGGGGATGAGAGGCGGCTGGAAGTGCCCAAGCTGCACTGGCTTGACAATAAATAGCTTCAAATACAGCCCTTATACAATTGTCCATAGGTGTTGTCATCCCCCCCGCCCCCTTCAAAGGGGGACAAAGATTGTCTTGCGTAAGTACTATCTATACAGGTATGCAGACAAAATCAATTCAAGCCACGCACCCTCTACCACCCTTAGGATGACATGATAGTTTATACTAAACCTGTACCAGTACTTACATCATCTATGGGGTAGCGCACTTGCGGGGCCTTAAAAGATTTCCTCCACCCATACCTTCCGGGCAACCCCCACCCCCATAAGGTTTCCCTCGCCGCCGCCCCTTAGCAGGACGGCCACGTTCTGCCCCTGCTGCAGCTCGCTCAGGCTGATGGTTTGCCCGTCCGTATCCACAATCTGGGTGGTCGGCAGCACCAGCACGTAGGCCCTGTTGTAGCGGGAGTACTGCGAAGGGAAACCGTCCACCTCCAGCATGACCTGCCCCTGGTCGTAGTGCCTCCTGATGATGCTTCCCCGTATATCCACCCGCTGGGGTGCCAGGCTTCCGTTTTCTGTAGTTGCCGTGCCGCTGCCTGTCGTGGCGGCGCCGGTCTGGCAACCGCTCATCCATGCGCTGGCGGCCAGCAGGCAAAGGGCCATCAGACATTTTCTTATATCATTCATCTTCATATGCTTATGCTATACATTCCTTCTTTTTATAACGGTGTTAGGCGCAGAGGGGATATATAAATGCGCAGGCGGGTAGTCTGCCTCTATGGATTGCCTCCGGCTGTAACGGCTATGCCGACGCTTCACCTCGTATACACATATAAGCTTAACTTGCCTCATGAAGCTCTCAGCAACAGAACGGCTGCCTGTACAGGACCTGCTCAACCAGAAGGCATTGACGGTGATGCCCCTCGAAACCTACGCGAGTGAGCTGTCGGAGGTGCCGCACTGCCACGACGCCTATATGGTTATGTATGTGCAGGAGACCAGGGGCGGCGACCACCTGATTGATTTTCTGCGCTATCCCCTGCAGGCCGACCGGGTGTTCCTGCTCCGGCCGGGACAGGCGCACCAGCGGGAGTCGCGCCAGGAAAAGGGCGTGCTCATATCCTTCTCGGAGAGATTCCTGCAGTCGACGGGCATTCGGGCGCACGACGCCTTCGTTATCTTCAGCTCGGTATACCAGCACCCCTACCTCGACCTGAACTACAAGCTGAAAACTGTTTTTGAGGAACTGGTGAGCCTGATGGTAAAGGAACTGCAGGAGCCCGCGCCGGATGAGGCCATTTTGTCGCGGTACCTGTACATTCTGCTGCAGTACCTGCTGCGGGAGTGCCACGTACAAATCGGGAAAATCACACCCGCACGGCACAGCGAGCGCCTCTTCCGCCTCAGCGGCCTGGTGGAGGACCATTACCGGGAGCACCGCAGCATCAGCTTTTACGCCGACGCCCTTGGCATCACGCCCAAGCACCTGAACAGCCTCTGCCGGCAGTACCTGCACACCACCGTGGCCGATATGCAGCACGAGCGGCTTGTGGTGGAGAGCAAGCGCCTGCTTTTCTTCAGCAGCCTGTCTGTAAAAGAGATTGCCTTCCAGTTGGGCTTTGAGGATGCGTCTTATTTTGTCCGCTTCTTCAAGCGAATGACGGGGAGCACGCCGTCGCAGCTGCGCCAGGGAGGTTCCGAAAGTACCGTCCTTGCCGCTGAAAGTCCAGTCGGGTGAGCGCGGCGCTGCCGTAGCTTTGCAGAAATGATTTCGATATGCAGGCTAACAGCAATCTGAAGGCGATAGCACTGGGCTCCGCAGCCTGTGTCTTTTTCAGCTCCACCTATATCCTCAACAGTTTTCTCTCGTCGAGGGGAGGGCACTGGGCCTGGACGACCGGACTGCGCACCACGTTCCTGGTGCTGCTGCTCCTGGCTGTGCTGGCGGCGAAGGGGCAGCTTGGGCAGCTGTTGCGGGTGATGCGGCAGAACCTGCGGGTATGGCTTGTGTGGGGTGGCGTGGCTTTCGGCCTGTCATACATCTTCCTGACCTGTGCGGCCTCCTTCGGCCCCGGGTGGCTGGTGGCAGGCGTGTTCCAATTCACGATAGTGGCCGGCATCCTCCTCTCGCCTTTTCTGTACAAAGACCACCGCGCGAAAGTACCGCTGCGGGCCCTGCTGCTCTCCCTGCTGATAATGGCGGGCATTGCGTGTATGCAGTGGAGCCAGCGGAACGGCAGCTACACCCCGCACCAGCTGTGGTGGTGCATCGGGCTGGTGATGCTGGCGGCGTTTGCCTGGCCCCTCGCTAACCGGAAATTGCTGCTGCACGTGGAAGAGGAAGGCCATTCCCTCAGCGCCATGCAGCGCGTGGCCGGCACGGCTTTGGGCAGCCTCCCGGTACAACTCATGCTGCTGCTGTATGGTTATTTTCAGGTTGGCCTGCCGGGGCAGGGGCAGCTCCTGACGGTGTTTCTTATCTCTTTGAGCTCCGGTGTGGTGGGCTGTATCCTGTTCTTCAAGGCCATGCACCTGGCCCGTTCCAGCGCTGCCTCGCTGGCGGCGGTGGAGGCCACGCAATCTATTGAGATACTGGTCACGGTAATCGGGGAGGTACTGCTCTTGGGTGTCTCCTGGCCCAACTGGCTTGGCAACCTCGGTATGCTGCTTATCATCTGCGGGCTGGTGCTGTACACGGTGCCGTCGCGGCAAAAGGCGCTGCAGGTTACGTAAAGCTTATATAGCTGAACCCAGGCTACTTTAAATAAACGGTTTTCCCCGAAGCCGCTGACGCTTTGGCAGCCTCCAGAATTTCCACGGCCGTAACGTTGAGGGGCAGGCCATACAGGTCGTTCTTTTCAAGCGCCAACTGGCCGCTCACCACCGAAGCTAGGAAAGAAAACGGGTCGGTGTAAGGCGCAGGGCGCGGCTCCAGCATTATTGCCTTTTCCGGTGCCTTTTCTTCCAGCCGCTGGCGCACCGTTGTCGCGTCCACTGCAACGGCGTAACCGTCAGTCCCATATACTTCCATGTCCTTGCGGGAGAAGGGCCAGTTCCAGGAGGCCTGGATGACGCACTGGGCTTTGGGGTACTGCAGGACGATGGTGGCCTCGTCGTCCACTTGCTTATATATGGCGGGCTTGTTCTGGTGGGCTACCGCCGTGACGGAAACAGGTCTTACGCCCTCCATCAGCCAGGTCATCAGGTTGGCCCCATAGCATCCGAAATCCATCAGGGCTCCGGCCCCGTTTTTCATAGGGTCGGTCAGAATCTCCAGGAACTCATCGCTCACCCCAATTTCCTTCGGCCCCTGGTGCCCGTCGTTCACCATCACCTTCCGGACCTCCCCCAGCTTCCCCTCGTCCAGCAGCTTTTTCACGTGCTGGTTGCTGGCGTACCACGACGTCTCAAAGTTAGTCAGCACATGGATGTTGTTTTTCTGGGCGAGCGCCTGTATTTCTTTCGCATCAGCCAGGGTGGTGGCAAGCGGCTTCTCCACCATCACATGGATTTTCCGGGGCGCGCAGGCCCTGACCACCGCAACATGGTCGCTGATGGCGCCGAAGGCAGAGACGGCCTCGGGCTTTGCCTGGTCCAGCATCTTGCCAAGGTCATCGAAGAACAGCTTCTGGTCGAGTTTGTAGCGTTTGACATACCGGGCGGCTAGTTCCTGGTTGGGCTCATATATCCCTACCAGTACGATGTCCTTTTTGCCGGGCCTGTTGAATATCCAGTCTACGTGGCCGTGGCTCAGGCCCGCCACCGCCACCCTTACCGGCGACTGGGCAAAGGCGGGCGTAAGAAATAACATGCCGAGAAGGCTGAAAAGGAGATAATGCATGTGCTGTCGTTTCGGGTTATACCATTAAAGCAAGGTACGCAGAGGCGCTTATACGCTGCTTCTCTCCACAAGGTATAAGATTTGCATGTATGTTAGTATCGAGGCAGCACCAGTTTATATATAAAATGCGTCAGAATGGAAGCAACCAGCAGGAAACCCGGTAACACTATATACATAGCTGACGCACAGAGAGCCTGTTGCCGGAGAAGCGCGCTGTTTGGGCTTATAGGACGCAAACGAAATGCAACTTGCCATAAGTGATTCGGCGGGAAAGATAGATACCCCGTAGTTTGCGATGCTACCGGAAGGGTTTCTGCCCCTGCTTTTGAAAGATGGGAACGAGCCGCTGGAACGGGCGTTATATATACCTGCTCCATTTGCGCAATTGTTAAGTACCCGGGGCTTCTCAGTCCACGGAAAGGAGCCAGGCCTCCGCCTCGGCGTCTTCGTTAAACATCCTGACTTCGAACTCGTTGTCTATCTGCCGGACCAGGTTCTCGATGGTGATCATGGCAAAGATGCTGGAGGGCACCACCTGCGCCAGGTACCGCAGTCCGGCGGCCCGCATCTGGGGAGCCCACTCCTGCTCGGCCCACTCCAGGGCCATGTCCCAGGAGCCGACCACGTTTTTGTTGCTGTTGAGCAGCCTAGTGTAGGGCTTCTCCTTCATCATCTCCAGCAGTTTTGTGCCGCCTTCCTTCACCGTCTCCACCGACTGCACCCCGAACCACTGCGCATATATAAACGCGTTGCCTTCCATTCTCCTGGCAGTGAAAAACACATCGCCATATACCTTTTTTAACGTTACCTGCTCTTCCATTTTTCCGGCTATCCTAAAGCCTTTACGTGAAGCAGCACCATAAAGCTACTCCCTATATAGAGAAACGTGATTAAATAGTATTTGGCTGTGATTATATAGAAAATAAGTTTCATGCAAATGGTTTGGAGCTAGTAGCGGCTGTCTCTGAGAAAGGTATGGGAGTACGTAGTTTATTTCACAAGTAACGGTGCGAGCTACAAGCCTTATCCTATTCCATAACTTTTCACAAACGAAGATTATAGTCATCAATTCTCGGTTTTAATGACAATGCAGGGTCATTTCTGGGATATTTTGATTGCTAGTGGTCGATTATCAACTTCTTTTTCTGAAAGCCTTTTAAACGCAGTTGATTTAAGGTCCTTTTCAGAAAAGATATGGAACAGGATAAGGCTCCAGCGTGGGTGCTATATAATCAATTTTATATGTTGCAAATTCTAAATGTTTTAGTAAATTTAATTAAATGCTAAAATAAACATTATGACCGCTACAATTTCGGATTTATATCAAGAGGAAGTCAGACTAAGACTAAATAATAGTACAATATACTTGAAACTTGTTGAAAATTGCCAAACTGGCAGGGACAATGGATGTCAAGGCTTGCTTAATCTTGTCCATGAAGCGGTACATTATTGTTACCACCGCAGTAAACTTGTACTAAAGTATATGGGTGAGTTTACTTTACATGATGGAGAACATCTGTTTAGGGTACTTCGACTGATGGGGGCATTACTCCCAGACGAAACCTTAAATAAACTTTCTAATCCTGAGCTAGCATTATTAATCTTAACCGCATTTTTTCATGATATAGGTATGTCTCCGTCTGAACAGGATGTTAGAAGTTGGCTTAAGATATGGAATAATGAGCTTCCAACAGCACAAGAACTAGAGGAGCACGAGAAGTATGTACGGTTTAGAAATGGAAAGCTTATACAAGTAAATGATATAAATTATCTAAAGTCACAAGGGAAACATGCACAAGCTGAACTAGTAGAAAAATACTTAATAAGTGAGTATATAAGAATCACCCACGCCAACCGTGTTATAGAAATTTTGGAGAAAGAATGGCTATATAAAATTAGATACAAAGATATTGATCTAACTACTGAACTGGCCTTGTTATGCAAAAGTCATAACGAAGATGCAATCAAATTACTTGATATAGATCATTCCATTGTTGCTGGTCAAGAAACCTTTATTTGTCTTCCTTTTATTGGAGTATTACTACGACTTGCTGATATCTTGGATTTTGATGGTAATAGAACTCCTAAAGTTCTGTTTGCACATCTCGGTGTAAAAGATCCCGTTTCACTTATAGAATGGGCTAAACATAGATCAGTTGAAGCATGGACAATTTCTGGTGAAAAGATAGCATATAATGCTACTTGTAATCACCCTGCCATTGAAGCTTCAATAAGGAAATTCTGCGATTATATTGATTATGAATTATCAGCCTGTACAGGTGTTTTAAACAACCTTCATGATTCAGTGCGAAATCCTTTCCCCAGTTATTATCGCATACCCTTACCGAGCAATGTAGAACGTTCAAAAATCAACGCGAAAAAAGATATTGCTGGTAATCCAATTTATTTGTATCGCGATACAAAATTCACGCTTAATAAGGAGCAAATAATTGACATATTAATGGGTACTAAACTCTATGGGCAGCCTAGTGTTGCTCTAAGGGAATTGATCCAAAATTCAGTAGATGCATGCAAGCTTCGCCAAAAGATGGAAGAAAGCTGGGACAATACTGGTTATATTCCGAAGATTTCAATTAAGTTTTATAAGGAGGGTAATAATACTTTTTTAGAAGTAGATGATAATGGAGTAGGTATGGACCAAGATATTATAGATAAGTTTTACTCAAAGGTTGGTACCTCATATTATACATCAAGTGACTTTTTGGACCTAAAATCCAGTCTTAAGTCCTCTTTCATTCCTACTTCTCGATTTGGTATTGGTATATTATCTTGCTTTATGATTACGGACAGTATTGAAGTAGAGACCAAGAGACTTTACGAAGCTCATAGTTCAGGTGTACCATTATCAGTTACAGTTGTAGGCCAAGAAAGCATTTTCTATATTAAAAACGGTTCAAGAAGGCATCCCGGAACTTCTACAAAGTTGCAACTAAGACAAAATAACCCTTGGGCACATTCACCATCTGGACAGATCTTAAACTTTATTATTCAAACAGTTCCGTTCCCACCATTTGATTTACATATAACTTGCTTTGACAAAAGTTACGTTCACACTGTTCAGTCTCCTAAAGAAATCAAGTTTGATAGCCACCAAGATATGAATTGGTTGCAGAATGATGAAAAAATTAGAGATTTTAGATTAGAATTTGATGGAGAGGAAGGAATAACTGGTGCATGTATTGTTGCAATTCTTGAAGAGAATGAAATGCCAGTCGCAAGTCTGAGCTCCACATCCAAAGAAATTAAAGTTGAGGATGAGCAGTTCCTACTCAAAACTCATTGGAATGTAGAGGTCAATCGTATTTCAAAGAAAGTTCAGACTATTGAATGGGATTCTGCACAAGGAAAAACGGCAGTAAAAGAACTACCAGTTTATTATCGAGAATCTAGATCAAAGTTATCCCTTCATGGGATAGAGATACCAATGTCTATCTTTTCTCATTGGATGGGACAAATTTATCTTCATGCAAAAGTTCATTGGCCAATTAGCGTATTGATAAATATAAATATTGGGGGAAACCGCGACATCAACCTCAATTCAGCTAGAACAGAAATATTAATTGATGAAAAATGGGTCGGCTTTGAGGAAAAGCTTATAGAACTAATTTTGATCGGTATAAGAAAATCTGTGGATCAAAACTATTGGAGGAAGCTAAAAGTGGAATTAAATAATAACCAATTCAAAGCCAATCATCAGAAATTTTTAAATATCATGAATAGGATTTAGTGTTCTAATAGCTATAGTTTCACCCCCCTATTGTTCAGACTTTCCACACCAGCGCGATCTTATAGCTTATGTTATTTCATTATATCCTCAAAGTTTCTCCTCTTGTAAGAATAATGTTACGAGCTAAAAGCTCGCATCAGCAACGGCATATATAAAATATGTTATGCTGGAGAGAAAGAGCTGTTTTATATATTACCCAGTACTAAAAGCCACCCAATTCCGGCCTTTTGTAAAAGAGTTATGGAACAGCATAAGGCTGGGAGCTAGTGCCAGCAGGATTATTATATTACAATAGCCTTACCCCATATCTACTTTCGGAGGCATAAGGCTTGCCAGATCATTTATGGTTACCTCCAGGTTGGCTTGCGCCTGCAAACGAAGCGAAAGTCCGTCCGGCTTCGGAACAAGGTCCTGCACCGTCACTGCGGCTACGGCACCATTCAGTTTTAGCCCTTTCAGTTCAAGGCCCTGCGCCAGTTGGCTGTTCACTTTTTGCAGTTCTGCCGCGATGATGGCTTTCAGGTCAACCCTGGCCTTTTGGATGATCTGGCTGTAGGCCACTTTGTTCACCAGCACCTCCAGCGCCGTGTTGTAAAACCCACTGGAGGTAGCAGACTCCACCGAAAACTGCTGCACATAGAGTTGCTGGGAGGCATTGTCGTAGGCCAGGGCAACCGAGGCGTAGAGCTCAACCTTATCCCGTTTTAGCACCGTACGCAGAATGCTCAGCTGCACCCGCAGCAGCACGTTATATATGCCTCCGCTGCTCCCGGTTATCCCTACATCCAGCACGCGGGCATACGGGTTTTCCGGAGCACCCCCTTCTGATTTTGGGATATATTCACCTACCAACTGCTGCTGCAGCACCCCCTCCAAGGCTGCATAAGTTACTGTGAAAGGAATATCCAATTGTACAGAGTTTTCCATAGGGTCAAGTTTAGGAAGCAGTTCGCAGGCAACAGCCTTTTCATCCAACGAATAAGGCAGGTGGCCGTCGGTGCTCCTGCTGTGCCTTCTGGTTAAAGCTGCTTAAAGATAAGCAATAGTATATATAACCAAGCAGAACAGCCGTCGCCTTTCGGCAACAGCCGTTTTATATATAAGATATATGGCTGCAAATGACACCTGATTCCGCGGTTGGAGTAGTACGAGGTGTCGCCTGAACTGCCACTGACTGATTTCACTGGTTCTGCAATAAGAGCGAAAGTCCGGCAGCCTGCAAAGCCGAGGTTTCCGCAGCGCTATGTCCCGGCGCTCCGCTAATTGTTGTGCGCTAAGGCTTCTTTGCCTTTCCCGGCGCCATTTCATTGTCGCCCAGCTCCTGGCCGAAATCAGGCATGCCCTCCGCAGTCCATTTCAGTACCCTGGCACGGGTGTGGCGGTTGGGGTCGTACAGCGGCTCGCCGTCGATGGCCTTATAGTCGCGGGCATGGTAGAGCATGATGTCGGTCTTGCCATCCTCAGCCACGGTAAAGCTGTTGTGCCCCGGGCCGAAGCGTTTGAGTTTTTCGTTGGAGTAAAAGACGGGCTCGGGCAGCTTGTGCCAGGAGGCAGGGTCGAGCAGGTCGGCATCCGCATCGGCCCAAAGCAAACCCAAAGCGTAGTTGGCGTCGGTGGCGCTGGCCGAGAAGGTGACAAACACTTTCCCGTTGCGGACAAGCACTGCCGGCGCCTCGTTCACATAATGCCCCTGTCTTTCCCACGCATGTTCGGGTACCGAAATCACTACCTGTCTGTCGGCGAGGGTGGTCGGACTGGTCATTTCGGCGATATATAGGCCCGTGTTCACCTCCTTGTCGGATGCACGGTCTACCCATATCATGTAGCGCTGCCCCTTGTGCTCGAACGTGGTGGCATCGAGGGTGAATTCATTCCTATCGCTCACGATCTCCCCTTCCTCTGTCCATTCGCCCTTGGTGGGGTCTTCTGAAGGGTTCGAAAGTGCGTATTTGCGTATCGCCCATTTATCCCCGGCCGATCCGGCTGCAAAGTAGATATACCATTTCCCGTCTATCCTGTGCAGTTCAGGCGCCCAGATGTGGTTGGCCATAGGCCCCTGCTTGTGCTTGCGCCATACCACCACCGGTTGCGCGTCTTTGATGCCATTGATGGTTTTGGACTTGCGGATCTCGATGCGGTCATATTCGGGCACCGTGGCGATAAAACAGTAGGTGCCGTCCTCCGCTTTCCACACATGCGGGTCCGCCCTTTGCAAGGCAATCGGGTTATCGAACTTGTGTTTTTTCAGCTTCTGCGCGTTGGCTGTCATTCCGCTAAAAATAAGCGTCAGCACAAGAAGGAGTTTTAAGATTCTTATAGCGTTCATGTCATTCATACTGGTGGTAAGTAAAAAAGCCTGCTGGGTTCTCGGCCTGATAAAATAAGTGTAAAAAACACTCTTATACAAAAAAACTGCGGGGCAAGGCGAAACCAGGATAGCGGAGGCAGTAGCAGAGCGGTTTAGCCTGTATAGGCTTAGGGGCACAAAGCGCATGGGGCATGCCCACAGACAGGGACAGGATGAGACAGCAAGGCTACTGTATATATAACCAAACAGAACAGCCCTTGCCAAAAGGCAACGGCTGTTCTGTTGATTCATCTAAAATCCGGCTGGCTTAAAAATCGCTGCGGAGCCGGTGCTTTGCACGCCAGTTGTCGTCGTAGTCGTCGCGGTCGCGGCTGAACCAGTCGCCGCCAGGTACGCCATAGCTGCCTTCGTGGTCGTTGTCTCTGCGGTAGCGGTGGGAGCTGCCGTAGTCGTTCCGGGAGGAAGGATAGCTGTCCTGCCGGCCCCTGTCGCTGCCGTAATCATCCATGTTATAGGTACTGTACCCACCGGAGTTGCCATATCCCTCGCGGCTGCTGCTGTACTGACGGCCTCTGTCCCAGTCGTTGCTGTGCCTCTCGCGGTCTTCCCCATACACATTTCGGTTGCTGCTGAACCTGTCGCGGTCGCGGCTGAAATAATCAGAGTAATCCCGATCCCGGTCGCGGTCATTCCACTGGCTCGCGGCGTAATTTCCGTAGCCACGGCTTTCGCGCCTGCGATGCTCCTGGGTAGCGCCCGTGCTGCCCTCGTGGAAGGTGTGCGGTATGTGGTCGTTGCCCTGGAAGCCTCTCTCGCGGAGGTACTCCTGCTCAAACTGATCTGTCAGGTTTCTGGCAGCATGATAATGCTCGTCGTTCCTGCCGTAGCCCTCGTAGGGCCCGTAGAAGTCGCGGTTGTCCCAATTTCTCTCTCGTCTGTCCATAGTTCTGATTTAGGTTTGGTTACAGTTTCACTTCCTTTATAAACGATTTTGAATTTTTCCGGTTTAGTTATGCCTGCATAGGAGGTGCTGCGAGCCCATATAGCCTGTTTTTTGGCAAATAGTTCCTCGTGCCTGCCCTGCTCCACGATGCAGCCCTGCATCAGGTCTTTCAGGCTCGCCTGTATCAGGCTTTCGCACTCGGTGTGCAAGTTGGAGGTGGCTTTTCTATATAGGCTGCTATGTGTTTACGGTATTTAACCCTGTAAATTATTTCCTTTGCCATATAAAATTGATTTAAAATAATCTTTATATAATTCAAACGTATATATTGTATCATTAGGCAGCCAATGTCGCAAATGTAAACTTTGCCTGCATTGCGTAGAGGACCTGAGTCATGAGCATGGCCTTCTTTTACAGACGTCTGATATAGTTAGCTTCCCCATAAACCTTTACCCTAGCTCCCCGGCATTTCTAATACCCAAATGCCCTCCTGCCCCTGTGCCATATCTTCGTATGGCCTTCCCGTGAGCCTTCATGAACATCAACAATTTATATTCACAATTTAAGATCATGAAAAATTTGATACGAATCGCTTGGTTTATTGCCCCGGCACTGCTTGTCATTACCTCCTGCGAACCGGTTGAGGAGGTTACCCCAGCAGGTCCTGATATGTCCACAGAAAATACGCTGAACGCTTCATCACGTCCTATTATATATAAAGTCAAAGAACAGATTGATTTTAGTGAGCAAGAGGCTTACTTTTTCACCGGATGTAACGATGACCTCTTGAAGATTACAGATGGGATCTTGCGCATTAACTATACCATAACAGAACATAAGGATAAAGTCACATTTCAATACCACTCTAATACCTCTAACTTCAGGTTGCTGGACGAAACTATGGGTATGGCATATGTAGGCAGTTGGGTAGATAATTACAAAGAAAGCTTCAATCTCTATAATTTTTACCCCTACACGGTGAAGGAAACAATTAACCTCGTGTTCACAACCCCTGGAAAAGGAAACAACATCAAGATAAAGGCTGACCTTCGCATCAGGATTGATGCAAACGGAAACATCAAAACCTATATAGATAACTATAGAATTGACTGCCAAAAGTAGAAAGTTGGGAAACAGGAAGGTTGCTTTTCCTGAGCATGAACATGCTAAAAGATACAGGTATCGTTATCCGTTCACTACATAATTAGCTTTTAAATCAAGCAACGCACCCTTCATAGAAGGAAAGTCAATATATAAGCCCAACCAAGACGATTTAACTGCTGCCTTTATGATATGGTACCAAAAAGCTTTAAAAATCAGCAACTCTAAACAGGTTCAACATTTGATGCAGATGGGGAAGTAACTATAAAGTTCGAAATTTATAGGGCCGAATGTCAGCAATAAAATAAAAATTTATAGATCAGCCTGACGCATCTTATGCCCATAGGGCTTCAGATACGGCGATATATGCCAGCAGCAACTACAACTATCTTATATCCTCGCCTGGTAGGTATATAACTGGTAATACCTCCCCTGTTTTTCCAGCAGTTCCTCGTGCCTGCCCTGCTCCACGATGCGGCCCTGCTCTATCACCAGTATCTGGTCAGCCTGGCGGATGGTGCTGAGGCGGTGGGCGATCACGAAGGTGGTGCGGCCCTGCATCAGGGTTTTGAGGCTGGCCTGTATCAGGCTCTCGCTCTCGGTGTCGAGGTTGGAGGTAGCCTCGTCCAGTATCAGGATGCGCGGATCGGCCAGGATGGCCCGGGCAATGGCGATGCGCTGCCGCTGCCCCCCCGACAGCTTCACGCCCCGCTCCCCTATCAGCGTGTCCAGCCCCTCCGGGAAGCGGTTCGTGAACTCCTGCACGTGGGCGGCCTGCACGGCCTGCATCAGTTTTTCTTCGGTGGCGTTCGGGCGCGGGAAAAGGATGTTGTTCCGGATGGTGCCCTCAAACAGGAAATCGTCCTGCAGCACCACGCCCAGCTGGCTCCGGTAGCTTTGCAGGCTGATGGTTTGCAGGTCGTGCCCGTCAACCGTAATCATGCCGCTGTCGGGGTTAAGGAAGGAGGCGGCCAGCCCGGCTATCGTGGACTTTCCGGAGCCGGAGGTGCCGACCAGGGCCGTCACAGAACCGGCGGGTGCTTTAAAGCTGATTTCCTTCACCACCTCTTTCCCGGCCTCGTAGGCAAAAGACACCCTGTCGAAAACCACATCACCCTCTATATGCTCCAGCTTCCGGGTGCGGTGGCCGCTGGCATCTTCCAGTGGCATGTTCAGGATTTCCTGGGTGCGGTCGAGCCCGGCAAAGGCCTCGGTAAACTGGCTGCCGATGTTGCTCATCTGCACAATCGGCGCTATCATAAAACCCAGGTAAAGCGTGAAAGCCAGGAAATCCCCGAAGGTGAGGTCGCCCCCCATGATCAGGTAACCGCCGATGCCCATGATACCCGCCGACGCGAGGCCCAGCAGCAAAGTAGCCGCACTCGTCACGAAGCTGGTGGTGACCAGGCTTTCCTTCACATTCTGAAATAGCCGCGTGACGCCTGCCTCAAATGTACTGATCTCCTGCGCCTCCGCATTGAACCCCTTTATCACCCGCACCCCGCCCAGCGTCTCCGTCAGCCTGCCCGTCACCTCGGCGTTGATGACGCCGCGCTCCCGGAAGATGGGCCGTATCTTCCCAAAGGCCTTCAGCGAGATGACCCCGAAAATAGCCACAGGCAGCAGGACAAACAGCGTCATTAGTGGGCTGATGACAATGAGCAGCACCAGGCAGATAAGCGAAGTCAGTACGCCGCCGATCATCTGGGCAAAGCCGGTCCCGACCAGGTTCCGCACGCCTTCCACGTCCGTCATAATCCGGGACACCAGCTCGCCCGTCTTGGTATTGTCGAAGAAGCGGATGGGCAGCTGGATGATATGGCGCTGCACCTTGGCCCGCAGCTGCGAGATGAGGTGCTGCGCCTCCACACTCAGAATCTGGGTCAGGGCATAGGACGTGACCGACTGGATGACGATGGCGGCCGCCACGGCCATGATCAGCCATTTCAGCATGGTCATATCCCCGTTTGGGATCACATCGTCGATCAGGTACTTGCTGGCGCCCGGCAACACCAGCCCGGCCAGGCGGCTGATGATGATCAGCACCAGCCCGATAGCGAGGTACTTCCTGCGGGGCCACACAATGGTTTTGAAAACCTGGCCTACGGTTACGTTCTTTAGTTTTTTAGATTCCGGCATATATATAGGCGATACACTGGTTGCGTGCTGGCAGCCATTTTAAACCTATCCGAAAGGAACAGGAAGACGGTTAATTTCTGTCTAAAATCCCTTGGGATATTTCATGCATCAAATTACCATAAAAAAAGAAACTTCGCCTTCACCTCTTCCTCTTGAGCGTGCATTTCCACTTCAGTCTTTTTATATATAAACAGCCCGACCCCCAGCTAACATCATTGCCTCCTGCTGCACAATAAGCTACAGGAACGCGTATATAGCTTAAGCACAGCTGTATATAGCAATACACCTCATATCCTGCCTTTCTGATGTAAAATGGACACCTCGAAGGAAATCATGTACGACCAGAACAGTATATTGATCGTAGCCATGCTGTTTCTTCTGATTCTGCTGGCGAATGAAGCGGGCTACCGCCTGGGCCACTACCACCAGTCCAGAACCGACGACGATGTGAAGAACCACACCAACACCATACAGGCGGGCACCCTCGGCCTGCTGGCCCTGATACTCGGCTTCACGTTCAACATGGCGCTGCAACGCTACAACAGCCGGAGCCAGGCCGTTATACAGGAGTCGAGCGCAATCAGCACCGCCCTGCTCCGAACGGACCTCCTGCCGCAACCCTACGACTCCATCACGCACGCTTTGCTGCGGAACTACATCAGCCTGCGGCTGGCCGTGAGCAACACCGGGCACGCGGGATTTCAGGAACAGCATGTTTTGAGCGACGAAACGGAAAAGCTGCAAAAGATGCTCTGGATAATTGCGGTGCGGGCAGCGGAAGTCGATCCCCGTCCTGTCACGACGGGGTATTTTATCGATGCGCTGAACAGTATGATAGACGCCCACGGCGAGCGCAACGCCTTGCTCCAGCTGCATGTGCCGGAGGTGATTCTGTTCCTGCTGTTCATCGTCTTTATCATGTCCGGCTCGCTGATGGGCTACGCCAGCGGCCTGGGAAGAAGGAGAACCACTATTCCCACCATGATGATGACGTTCCTGATCTCGCTGGTTGTGTTCATCATCATAGACCTGGACAGGCCGCAAAGGGGCATCATAAAAGTGAACCAGGAAAGTATGCTGCAACTGCAGCGGGAGTAAAAACCCAGAGCTTATATATGGACTGTTGGTGCCAGCATGAAAAGTATATATGGCCTATATGTATAGGCCTAATAAGCCAGCAGGCGGCCGCAGGCGATAACGGCCAGCCACACCACCATAGAACAGACCGCTGCAGCCTTTGCGGCTCCAGGTGTTGGCCCGTGGAGCCACACGCCAGCAGTCTGGTATATATAGCGGTGAAAAACACCGGCATTGAGGCCGCCCACCACCAGCAAAATCAGCTTCATCTGAAACACCGGATCGGCGGCCAGCGCGGCGGCGTTGGTGCTGAACAGCAGGAGTCCCGAGGGAACAAGAAGGTATAGCCCTCTTTGGGACCAGGGCAACAGGTGGCGCGCCAGGTCTTTCACGGACAGGTGGCGCGAGCGGCCCAGCAGGCGCAGGTCGAACAGGAAGGCCGCACCCACCAGCAGCACAATGCCCACAATATGGATGATCTCAAGAAAAGGATATAGCCAGGAAGACTGCCGAATAGCTGTTGCCACGGCGGAGTCCTCGAGCCAGGGCAGCAGCCCGGAAACTGTACCGCCCACCGCTAGCGGAGCTCGTACTTGCTGTTTCCCACAAAAATTCTCTCTGCCCGCATTTCATCCTCCACCTCTTTATGCGGATAGCCCACCACCCGCACCGTGTCTTCAGGCGCAATCATGTCTGCCGTCAGGCCGCGGTCGGTCATGCGGCTGGTGGGGGCCAGCACCACGGTCCAGGTTTTGCCCTCGTGCTCCAACTTCAGGATGCCATGCGGGTTTTCATATGTCATTTCCTTCACCACACCAGTGTAGTCCAGTTCTCGGGTCTGGTCATAGTTGGCCCATCCGTGGTGGAACAGCGCCACTGACAGCGGGAAGAGCAGGGTCACAAGCAAATTGATTGGTAAAGCCATAGCTGATAGGGATTTAGGTGTCGCACTTCCCCCTAAGAACGAAAACAGCTACAAAAGGGTGCGCCGGATGTGGCAGGCAGGAAAGCTATATACAGGCACACCTGCTGCTGTGCCGTCCGGCACCCGCACCATATAAAGCTCAGGGACGCAAATAGCAGGTTATCCAGACACAAGATTTATTATGAAACGTGCCGTACCCGTTGTAACACCAGCGAATCCTGCTCATCTTGCACATCAGAATAACGGCGTTTTTTATATATGAAACTCAGAAACACCTGCCTGGCGGCAGCCTTCAGCCTGCTTTGTGCCAGCTGCGCGCCGCTGCAAAGCAACACCGGCACCACCGACACGCTGGCGGCAACAGCTTTGCAGCCATACGGCAGAACAACTCACAACGAAACGCAAAACCTGGTGCTGGTCGGCTCTGCCGCGCATTTTGGGTTCAGCTTTAAGGGAAAAGAAGCCCGTTTATATGCCTCCATCCCAAATGCCGGAGGGCACAACTACCTGCAGTATGAGCTGGACGGGGAGTACCAAAGGCGGGTCAGGATAGACGGCGGCTCCGCCGCGCCGATTGTTATTACAGCGCCTACCGATAGCACGCACACCGTTTGGGTATATAAGGCCACCGAGGCCCACACCGGCCCCATCGCCATCGCGAAAGTAACCGGCGAAGACGTGGAGACTATTGAAAGACCCAAAGCACCGCTCATTGAGTTTATCGGCAACAGCATTACGTGTGGCGCGGCCGCCGACCCGTCGGAGGTGCCCTGCGGCACCGGCGAGTACCACGACCAGCACAACGCCCTGATGGCCTATGGCCCAAGGGTGGCCGGGGCGGTGGGAGCCAATTACGTGATCAGCTGCGTGAGCGGCATCGGGGCATACCGCAACTGGAACAGCGACGGCCCCACCATGCCGGAGGTCTATGAGAAAGTCGATTTTCAGGCCAGCAATCCGCAGCGGTGGGACTTCAGCACCTACTCGCCCGAAATAGTCAGCATTGCGCTGGGCACCAACGACTTCAGCAACGGCGACGGCAAGAAAGAGAGACAGCCGTTTGACAGCGCCCGTTTCGTGAACAGCTATATCGCTTTTGTACAGCAGGTAAAGGCAAAATACCCTGACGCGCAGATTGCCCTGCTCAGCAGCCCGATGGTACACGGCAACAACAGGGAAGTTCTGCAAGAAGCGCTGACGACGGTAAAAGAGCAGGTTGATGCCAGTTATCCGGCCGATGCCCCTGTGGCCCTGCACTTCTTCGGGCCGATGCAGGCGAGCGGCTGTAGCGGGCACCCCAGCGTGGCCGAGCATGCCGTGCTGGCCAAAGAACTGGTGCCCTTCTTCCGCAAACTGCTGAAGCCGCAGGGGGAGTAAGTTTGGAAGGAAAAGACCCGGGCTGAAAGTTCGGGCCCTTTAACCGCTGCTATATATGAACCGCTTCTTATCACAAGAAACTTCCCTTCGGTTGCTTCAAGCCATTCAGGCTGGGCCGCATCCGTTTATATATGAATATGAGAAACACCGGCTGGTGCTGCTAAACGAAACCGGAGAGGCGCAGGTGTATTTCAGGCTGCCGATCGTGGTTCCTCCTCCCGGCTCGCCCCAGGCGCAGGCGCATTACGTCCTGCTGCTCATTCAGTCGGGAAACTGCGCCATGGGCTATTTCGAGGATGGTGTGAACCTCGATCACAAGGTGTTCCGATCTTACATGGTGCGGAAAAAGCAGGGGACAAGCCAGATCAAATACCTCAAGACCAAGGGCAAGTCCAGGGCGGGCTCCCGGGTGCGGCTGGCGGAAACAGCGGAGTTCTTCGAGAACATCAACGAGCGGCTGCAGGCATATTTCGAAGAGCACGAAGTACACCGCATCGCGATCAGCTGCTCCAAAACGCTTATCCCCTACCTCTACAACTCCAAAGTCCCCACCCCTTTCGACAAGCACGACCCGCGCCTGTACAAAATACCGAAGCACATCCACACACCCATCTACGAGGTGATGATGGACGCCCACAGGTTCCTCCTGAAAGGCGAACTTATATATGAAGCGCCTTACCAGGCCGTGGTGGAGGATCTGCTGGGCCCGGACGGTGAGCCGTCGGATGCGGACTTGTGAGGCGGATTACAAATCCTATATCTCAAAAGATCCGGATTGCAAATCCGAATCAGCAGCCTGTATATGCTGCATCTTATTCACCTTCTGGCGGTTTATATATAGCCAGGAATATTCTACTCGCCTTCCAGCGTTTTAGGCGCGCCGGCGGGGGCCGCCTGGTGCAGCCTGTAACTGAGCGTGAGGTTGAGCTGCCTTCTGCGTCCCTGGCTCTTGCTGCTGGTGTAAAAGGCAACGCCCTCTATGCTCTCGCCCTCATAAACAGAGCGGTTGATGCGGGTGTTGAACACATCCAGCACATTCAGGGTGATAGTGCCTTTCCTGTTAAAGATGTCCTTGCTGAGGCCTAGGTCCATATAGTACAGTGATTTCTGGCTGCCCTGCGGCGTTTTCTGAGGTGCCTCGTAGTTGGCCCGCACCTGGAAGTCGATGTCCTTCGGGAGCGTGAACCGGGAGGTGTGCCGGGCAAACCAGCTGTAGGTCTCGGTGCTGAAGTTCTCCTCAAAGTTGCTGCCGTCGATGATGGCCCGGAAGAAGTTGAAGCTCTGGTCGAATTTCCACCAGGCAGCGGGCGTAAACGAGCCCGTAAACTCAGCCCCGTAGGCGTCCTCGGCCAGCAGGTTCTCGGGGCGCAGCGTGGCAATGCCTTCGCTGTTCACCCGCCGGATGGTGGCTATTTTGTCGGTGGTTTGGCGATAGAACAGGGTGGAGGAAAGCGAGCCCAGCTCATAGTACTTGATGTGCCCCAACTCAAAGGCATTGGTAAACTCGGGATCCAGGTTGGGATTGCCCCCCATCACGTTGCGGCTGTCGGAGAGGGTAAAATAAGGGCTCAGGTCGAAGTACACCGGGCGGCGCACCCGGCGGCTGTAGCTCACCTGCAGGGCATGCTCCTTCGGCAGGTTATAGGTGATGTGCGCACTCGGAAACAGGTTGGTGTAGCGGCGCGGGTTCTCTTCGTTCGTTTCGCGGAGGGTTGTTTTCACGTCGGTGTGCTCGGCCCGCAAACCTACCTGGTACGTAAACTTCTCCGTCTTATTCCCCAGGATGCCATATATGGCGTTGATGTTCTCATCATATATAAAATAGTTGTCCAGGCCGGGAAGCGGCGTTATCTCGCCGTCGGCCGCCTGGTTGCCCACCAGATAGTCGTTTACCATATCCCGGAAACTGCTCCGCAGGCCAGCCTCCAGCTTGCCGTTTTCCCCGATGGGCTGCACGTAGTCTATCTGGGTCAGGTACTGCTTTTCGTACTCGTCGTTGAGCGAGCGCTGCAGCAGGGCCTGGGCGGCATCGGGCGCGCCCTCCGGCGAAAAGGTGTTCTGGGTATAGACCTGGTCAGAGCTTTCCCAGTAGTCGAGCAGCCGGAAATCGGCGTTCAGCTCCTGCCCTTCCCGGGCAAAGGTTTTCTTGTAGCTGATGGCGTACTCGGCGTTCACCTCGTCCTCGTTCTCGTCCTGTTTGCGCAGCGTGTAGCTCTGGAGGCCCTGGCTGGCCAGGTAGTCCTCGTAGCGGATGTTCCGGATGCGGTTGGCGTCGCTGCGCCGGAACATATAGGAGGCGGTGAGGATGCTGGTTTCGGTGAAGAAATAATCGAGCCCTCCCCGGATGTTGTTGTTAAATCCCCGCACCCGCGTGTCGTACGACTGCCTCAGGATGGAGGTGGTGTCATCAGCCGTCAGTTCCTGGTAAAGGGAGCCCTCGCTGGGCGAGACGCGGTAAGCCAGGCCGTAGTTCAGGAAGAAATTTACCTTTTTGTGGCGGTAGTTCACGTTGGCGGCGCCCCCGTAATTGGTCGGCTCCCCGGCTATCACCTCAAACGAACCGTTGAACCCGCTCTTGCGCTCTTTTTTCAGCACGATGTTGATGATGCCCGACATGCCTTCGGCCTCGTAGCGGGCCGAGGGGTTGGTGATAATCTCCACTTTCTCTATCAGGCTGCCCTGCAGCTGCTGCAGACCGCTGCCCCCTTTAAAACTCACGAGCCCCGAAGGTTTGCCGTCAATCAGGATGCGCACATTCTCGCTGCCGCGCAGCTTCACGTTCCCTTCGGCATCCACCGACACGGAGGGGATGTTGCTCAGGATTTCGGTGGCCGAGCCCCCCGCGTTCGCCAGGTCCTGCCCTACGTTGAATATCTTTTTGTCCAGCGACAACTCCATGGAGCTTTTCTCGGCCTGCACCACCACCTCGTCCAGGGCTGTGGCGGCCGATGGCTGCAGGCGCAATGTGCCCAGCTGGTGCTCCGGCTTTTCGCTCGTCAGCCGGAACACGGGCGTCTTCACCGCCTTATAGCCCATAAACTCCACCAGGGCATAATACTCTCCCGAAGGGGCCTCCAGCGCAAACAAGCCTGTTTCGTCCGTGATGTTTCCGGTAGCCAGGCCATTGTCCCCGCTTTTGAACAGGCCCACGCTGGCGTACGGCAGTGGCTGGCCGGTCTGGGTATCCACCACTTTGCCACGCACGGTAACCGTCTTTCCAGACTGCGCCATGCCGGGCAAGGCGAAGATGAGGAGGAGCAAAAGAACGCACGCGGCGCTGCCCACGCCCCAGTTGTTCGAAAGTAGAGATCTTGCCATGTTCATGTGCTGAAGATTGGTGTGGAAGCGAGCCTTGGGTTAAAGCGTCAGTAAATTACAAACCATATATAAATAAAAATGCTACAGCGGGTAAAATATTCCGCCAACATGGGCCCGGTTCCTGAATCAAAGGGCATATGGGCATATGCGCTGGAATTGGCATTGGCCTGAATACAAGCGCTTCCTTCTTGCCATACCTGTTTTTATAGCATGAAATGATTTGGTGCCAGGACTACCCCTGAACGCATACCGCTTTTTCGATGCGCGCCTTCCCGTTTTCGAGATGCATGACGTTTTGCACACTTTCCGGTATCTCGTGCTGGTAATGGCTCACATAGATAAGCGTGAGGTTGCTGCTGGCGCAAATGGCATCCACCACGCTTTTGAAGTGCTCCTGCTGGCGGCTATCGAACCCCTGGCAGGGCTCGTCCAGGATGAGCAGCGGCGGATTTTTTACCAATGCCCTCGCCAGCAGGCACAGCCGCTGGCCGCTCACCGACACCTGCCTGTAAGGCTTCCCGGCCAGGGATTCCATATGCAGCAGTTGCATCCAGCGCAGCACGCGCGCCTGTTTCGCGGGATGGCTTTTTCGGTTCAGGCCCACCGCATCGTAAAAGCCCGACTCAATCACGTGCTCGCAGGGTTCGCTGCCGGGGAAATACTGGAACAGCTCCGGCGACACAAACCCGATGTGCCGCTTTATATCCCATATACTCTCGCCGCTCCCCCTCCGCCGGTCAAACAGCGTGACTCTGTTGGCATAGGCCTGCGGGTTATCGGCGTTTATCAGGCTCAGCAAAGTCGTTTTCCCGGCCCCGTTGTGGCCTACCAGCGCCCAGCGCTCGCCCTGCCGCACGTTCCAGTTGATATGATCCAGCACGGTCTTCTCCCCATACTTCACGGTCACGTCCTCCATCCCGACAACTATATCGAACGATGGCGAAACCGGGTCAGCCAACAGCTCCTGAATTTCAGTGATGTCTGCTTTCACTGGCCTGTGGGTGGAGGAGTCGCCCCTGCGGAACGCATCCTTCGGCATCGCCTGGATTTCTTCCCCTTTATCCCAAACCGCAATGTGTGTGATGGCATCCGGCACCTCCCCCGGACCCGTGACCATGACCAGGGTGATGCCCGACTGAGCGATTGACGAGATTAATTTGTTTAGTTCCTGTCGCATCCCCACATCCAGCCCCACCAGCGGGTTTTCCAGCAGCAGGATAGCCGGGTTGCGCAGCAGCGCCTCCGCCAGCAGCACCCGCCGCGTCTCCCCGTTCGACAGTTTTATCAGCCGCCTGTCCAGCAGACTGTGCAGGTTAAGCGCCGCTACCGTTCTTTCAAAGGTCCAGATGGGGTTGTCCATATATGGCTTCACCTCCGCCAGGTGCTCCTCCACCGTCGGGGAATCGTCGGCGGCGGTGGCGTTGTAGCGCTGCTGGTAGAAAAGCTCCTCGGTGCGCGACAGGCTGCTGAAATTGTGGCGAGAAGAAACAAGGCTGATTGGCTTGTGCCAGGAACCCGGAGGCGACTGCACCGGATTTCGCCGCTGAAATTCCTCTTGAAAGGGATATAGCACATTGCCCGCCGCGATGGGCAATTTACCGGCGATGGTTTCTATCAATGCGCTCCTGCCCTGCTCGTCGTTTCCGGTCAGCGCCCAGTGCTCTCCCCGCCTTACCACAAAGCTGGTGTCCTGGAAGACAACTTCACCGTGCTGCCGAACAGTCACGTCATCCAGCGCAACCAGTACCTGGGTTAAATTATCCATTTGGTTTATTATGTTAACCTACATTTCATCCGAACCCAAAGATAAACAGCAGGCTTTTGTAAAAGTAGCCGTATCTAAAGTTTATATGAAGGCTGTGCTGAAATGTTGCTGCGCTATATAGCAGCCATATATGGAGCTGTTGGGGAACACCCATATACCTGCCTCCCCGCGAAATTATATATCAGGGAATCACAAACCGGCCTCTTGCAGATACCCCCGCAGCGTTTTGAGGTCTTTTTGCATGGCCGCCGTTACTGTGTCCGGGTTCACGCTCAGCTTTCTGGCGCCGCTCTCCGCGCCGCCCAGCGGGTATTCCAGGTGCAGGGATATGGGTCCGCTGATGTTGTACTGCTTCACCAGCGCAAAGAACTTCCGGAAATCAACCATCCCCTCGCCCAGCGGCACATTCTGGATCTGCCATTGCCCGTCCTTCTTCTCCCATATAAAATCCTTTATATCAATTGTCTTGATGTAGGGGTACATGAGTTTCACGTCCAGCGGCCACGATGACCCTCCCTCCTGCGTGGCGTGTTTTATATCGTACTGCAGGCCCATCCAGCGTGGGTCCAGGTCTTTGATAATGTACCACAGGTCCCAGACACCGGCGCCTACGTGCGTGCCGGCGTGGTTCTGGTAAGCCCCCTGCAGGTTGTACTGCTGGTTCAGTCTGGCCAGTTCCGTCAGTTGCCTGCTGTATTTCTCCAGCGTTTCGGGCAGGGGCACGTCTTCCTGATAATCAAGCCAGCCTGTCCTGTAGTACTTTACCCCCGCCTGGTGCGCCGCTTTCAGGATAGGCTCCGTGTGCGGATGACGTGCATCGGTGATGCCGGTGGTGATCAGAGGCACTTTTAACCCAGCTTTCAGGGCAGCGGCAACGGCCTTGGGTAAGTCTGCCGCCACGCGCTCAGGCGCTACATGGCCGCCCGGCCGCACGGTCAGGTCAATGCCGTCGAAGCCGATTTCGGCGGCAGCAGCGGCCATCTCCCCACAGTCCAGCCAATGAAGCATTTTGGAGAAGATGCAGATATCCCGGCTATCTGCCACCTTGGCAGCAGACGCAACTTTGGCCGCAGCCGCTTTTGCAGGGCCAACTCCCAGGGCAATTCCGGCGGCGGCAAAGGCGGCCTCGGTTATAAACTTTCTCCTTTTCGCATCCATGGGTGCCGGGTTATATGTAAAGGTTGATATATGCCAGGCTGCTCCTAAGCTGAGCGTGGAGCAGCCTGGCATATCCGTTCACTAATATGATGTGAACCCGGGAATTGTTTGCCCATGCTCTTTACTGCTGTTCACCCCTGCGGACCTCACAACTTTCAAGTTCTATACCTGATTTTGGTGCTCTCAGGCCGAGAGGCCTCCCCGAAATACTTCGGGGTAAACTAATTCCCTTCGGCGCCTTGTACATTTCCTGCCAGGGGTTGGGGCCCCTTATCAAGACGGCTGCCACTAACGTAACAACCAGAAATCTACAAACAGAGGGCCCCTACCCCCGGCGCCTCCTGGGAAAACTGGAATCACTTTCGCCTTGAGCCAGAGAACGTGTCATATCGCCATGCAGAGCACTAAGTACTATACAATTACACTAAATACAGTTCCCATGTTCGTGATAATATAAAATCCTTAAAATATATAACCCGCGATGCTGTTCACCGCTTCTGCCTTAGCCCGCCTTTTCATCTGATCTGATGCTGTCCAGCAGCTGCATGTCCTCGTCGGTCAGCGCGATGGAAACAGCTTCGTAGTTCTCCTCGAGGTGCTGGACTTTGGAGGTGCCGGGTATCAGCAGGATGTTAGGAGCGTGGTGCAGCAGCCAGCTCAGGGCCACCTGGTGCGCCGTGGCGCCGTGTTTTCGGCCTACCTGCTGCAGCTTTTCCAGAGCGCCGATGTTACCTGCGTTGATAGGGTTCCAGGGGATGAAGGCCATGTCCTGGTCACGGCAGTATACAAGCTCCTCCTCCCATTTCCTGAAGTCAACGCTGTATTTGTTCTGCACCGACACCACCGGAAAGTACTCCTGCGCCTTCTTGATCTGGCCCACAGTTACCTCCGAGAGGCCGATGTGCTTTACCAGCCCTTCTTCCTGCACCCGCTGCAAAAATTCCAGGGTTTGCTCGTACGGCACCTCCGGGTCCACGCGGTGCAGTTGGTACAAATCTATCCTATCAAGCTTCAGGCGTTTCAGGCTTCCCTCCAGGGCCTTTTGCAGGTAGCCAGGGTCAGCGTTGATGGGCCACACGTTGGGGCCGGTGCGGGTCAGGCCGCCTTTCGTGGCGATGACGAGGTCTTTCGGGTACGGGTATAATGCCTCCGCAATCAGTTCTTCCGACACATGCGGACCGTAGCTGTCTGCCGTATCTATAAAATTTATCCCGAGTTCGATTGTTCTTTTCAGCACGCGTATCGCCTCTTCCCTGTCCTTCGGAGGTCCCCAGATGCCCTCACCAGTGATGCGCATTGCGCCAAAGCCCATCCGGTTTATTTTCAGGTCGCCGCCAAGGAGGTAGGTCTTCTCAAATGTTGCTGCTTCTGCCATATATAAGTTGTTTTCGGTGTGAGTAAATGATTCGTCCTTTTTGTACGGCGGTAAACCCTGCGCGTTAAGAAACCATTGGGCCGTTTCGGAGTTGTTAGGTATATGGCAGCGCGGCTGTGGAGAACTTCACTCCGCCTTAAGCCATATATAGCAGACAAAAAAGAGCACACATAATGAGTATTTCCTCCAAAAAATTATCCGACACACGCCTTTCTGTGCTGGACCTGGTACCCATCCTGGCTGGCAAAACCCCGGCCGACTCTTTCAAAAAAGCCCTGGAGCTTGCCCGGCACGTGGAAAACCTGGGCTATGAGCGCTTTTGGATGGCCGAGCACCACAACATGCCCGGCATCGCCAGTTCCGCCACCTCCGTTCTGATTGGTTATATAGCCGGCGGCACGTCTACCATCCGGGTGGGCTCCGGCGGCATCATGCTGCCCAACCACGCCCCGCTGGTGGTGGCCGAGCAGTTCGGCACCCTCGAAACGCTGTACCCGGGCAGAATAGACCTCGGCCTGGGCCGCGCCCCAGGCACCGACCAGGTGACAGCGATGGCGCTGCGCCGCGACCTGCGCGGCTCGGGCGAGGATTTCCCGGAGAACGTGGCTGAACTGCAGAGTTACCTCGCCCCGCGGGATGCCTCTGCCCGCGTGCGGGCCGTGCCCGGCGAGGGGTTGGATATCCCCATCTGGCTGCTTGGCTCCAGCACCTTCAGCGCCCAGCTGGCCGGTATACTGGGCATGCCTTTTGCCTTTGCGAGCCACTTCGCGCCCAACCTGCTGCACACGGCCCTGAAGGTATACCGCGACCATTTCCAGCCTTCTGAGAGCCTGAAGGAGCCCTATGCCATGGCAGGCGTCAACGTGGTGGCGGCGGACACAGACGAGGAAGCCCAGCGCTTGGCCACCTCCCTTTTCATGTCGTTTCTCAACGTTATCCGCGGAAAGGCAAAACCCATGCAACCGCCGGTAGACAGCATGGACGGGCTGTGGGACGCCTCAGAGAAATACGCGGTGCAGCAAATGCTTCGCCACACCTACATCGGCTCCCCCAAAACTTTGAAAGAGGAGCTCCAGGCTTTTGTGGGCGAGACGCAGGTTGACGAAATTATCGTTGCCTCCAACATATATGACCACACAGCCCGGCTGCGCTCTTATGAGATTCTGGCAGAGGTATTCGACAATAAGGTCAAAGCAGGCTGAGGCAAGTCATAGCTCTATAGGCCATAATGTTCACTTGAGAAATGGCGGCCATATATAAAACAGGCGGTGCAGGCATATAAAGTGCCTGCTCCGCCTGTTTTATATATGGCTACCCTACTTCCCTCCGACATCCGCAACGGCTTAGCATTCTCGAAAAGAATTCTGAACTTTGAGGCGCTATGGCATCCACTGATCTTTTCCCGAATTTACCCGACCTGCCTGTTAAAGAAGCGCTCCCACGGCTTTTAGCTGCGTTAGACGCCAATCCCAAAGCAGTGCTGGAGGCGCCTCCCGGTGCGGGCAAAACCACGCTTGTCCCGCTGGCCATGCTGGGGGCAACCTGGCGGAATGGAGGCAAAATTTTAGTGCTGGAGCCGCGGCGTTTGGCAGCCAGGGCGGCGGCGCAGCGCATGGCAGACCTGCTGGGGGAAGAGGTGGGACAGACGGTGGGCTATTGGGTGCGGATGGAGCATGTGGTGTCGGGGAAAACACGGATTGAGGTGGTAACCGAGGGTATCCTGACCCGCCTGCTGCAGGATGACCCCGCGCTGGAGGGAGTGGCTGCGCTTATCTTCGATGAGTTTCATGAGCGGAGCCTGCAGGCAGACTTAGGACTGGCACTTGCCCTGGATGCCCAGGCAGTGCTGCGCCCGGACCTGCGCCTGCTGGTGATGAGCGCCACCCTGGACGCCACCACGGTAGGGAACTGGCTGCAGGCACCCGTTATCCGGAGCGAAGGCCGCCTATATCCGGTAGAGACATACTACCTGTCACCGTCAGAGGTGGCCGCCGCAGGCAAATGGCCCGCAGAACGGCTGTCAAACCTGGTACCGACTGCCATCTATCAGGCGCTGGTGAAGGAGGCGGAAGGAGATATCCTGGTTTTTCTGCCGGGCATGGGTGAAATGCGAAAAGTGGCCCAGCGACTCGAGGGCAGGCTTTCTCCTGCTACCGACCTCCACCTGCTGCACGGCGACCTGACGCTCAGCAGGCAAATGGCTGCGATACAGCCAGCCCCCGCTGGAAAGCGAAAAGTGGTACTGGCCACGAGCATCGCCGAGACCAGCCTGACCATTGAGGGCGTGAAAATAGTGATTGACGGCGGCTATGCCAGGTCTGCGAGGTTTATACCCCGCACCGGCCTCACCACCCTGGAAACCACCGCAGTATCCAAAGCGGCCGCCGACCAGCGCCGTGGCCGCGCTGGTCGCCTGGGGCCGGGGGTGTGCTACAGGCTGTGGTCTTCCGCTGACCAACTGCAGCTCCCTGAGCGTCAGGTTCCGGAGATACGCGAGGCTGACCTGACTGGCCTTGCCCTGGAGTTGGCGATATGGGGTGTGAAGGATGCTGCCTCGCTCCAATGGCTGGACACGCCCCCTGCCGCTGCGCTGGCACTCGCACAGGACCTGTTGCTGCGCCTGGAGGCCATCGACAGCGCTGGCAAAGCCACGCGCCACGGCAAAGCCTTGGCTGCACTGGGTTTGTCGCCCCGCCTGGGCCACCTGGTGATGCGCGGCCATGAACTGGGCTTTGGCTCCACAGCATGCGCCATAGCCTCCCTGCTGTCGGAGCGCGACATCCTCAAGCCAATGCAACAACCTTATTCAAATCCCCTGCCTGACCTGCCCCTGCGCCTCGAACTGCTGGCAGGCCGCCGCTCCCCCACACCCGGTTTTGTGACGGATGAGAATGCGCTGCGTCGTGTCCGGGAACAGGCGCAGAACCTGCGCCAGCGCCTGCGCGAAGCGGGCGGACCGGCAAATCCGGAGGCAGCCGGCATTCTGACGGCGCTTGCCTACCCGGATCGGCTGGCGCAGCGGGAAGCATCGGGCCGGGTGCGGCTGGTAACCGGACAGCGGGCAAGTCTGGCGACGGAGCTCTTTGGCGAGGCAGAATTTTACGCGGTGGCGCACCTGGAGATCGGTAGGCAGCCGCGCGTGATGCTGGCTGCTCCCATCTCAAAAGAAGATATCCTGCTGCACTTCCGGCACCAGTTGGAAGAGGCGCAGGAAGTACGCTGGGATGCAGCATCTGAGCGGGTGGTAGCCCGGCAGTTTACGCGCTTGGGGGCGCTGGTGCTACATGAAGCGGCACAGCCCAATGCAGATAAGGGACAGGTGGCAGCGGTACTGCTGCAGGCCTTGCAGGAGAAAGGGGTGGAACGGCTACCGTGGCCCGAAGAAGCACTGCGCACCCGCGAGCGGCTTGCTTTTCTGCGCCATTTGCAGCCCGACAACTGGCCTGACGTGTCAGATGAAGCCTTGGCGGCCACGATGGCTATATGGCTGGGGCCGCACCTCCTCGGCCTGCGCTCGCTGGAGCAGGTATTGCGTTTGGATTTTAACGAAATGCTGCTGGCGGACCTTCCGTGGGAGAAGCGGCAGGAGATGGAAAGGTTAGCCCCCACGCACCTGCAGGTGCCGAGTGGCTCCCGCATCGCCCTCGATTATTCGGATGCGACTACGCCGGTGCTGGCCGTGCGGCTGCAGGAAGTGTTCGGTTTGCTGGACACGCCCCGCATTGGGGGCGGCAAGGTGCCGCTGCTGCTCCACCTGCTCTCCCCTGCCTCGCGTCCGGTACAGGTGACCCGCGACTTGCGGAGTTTCTGGAGTTCGGGCTACTTTGAGGTGCGCAAGGATTTGCGCGGCCGCTACCCCAAGCACCACTGGCCCGAAGACCCGCTTTCAGCCCCACCCACAAGGGGCACGAAAAGAAGGCCGCAGTAGGTAATTCAGTAAAATAACAGGCTATATAGGATGGGTTGGAACTCGCCCAAAATCGTTCACGATCGTCTGGTGTCGTTCATCACTGCTACTAACAGCAGCAGCGAAGCCAGCAGCGCTATTTTCGAGAAGACGCCCACGGGCAGCGGGACTCCCCCGATTTTAGCTTTCGCTACATTCTGCGCTGAGCTGATGGTTTTCGTGTTTCCCTCATCGATATCAAAGGTGACGTAATCCCCTACGCGGAACCTCCTCTCTTCGTCATGAAACCATACGACCGACGTCACATTCTTTCTTTTGCACATCAGAATGTTTTCGTCACTGCAGACGCCTATATAGACTATTCTTCCACCGGGATTGTGGCCTGTTGTGCTGCTGTAATTGAACGTTTCGGTGGAGCTAGAACTCCTCAGCTCCTCGCCGCCTGAATAAGACGGTTTCACGGCAATAACTTTTCCTTGTGGCATGGCTTAAGTTTAAAATACTTGTGTCAGGCATATGATGCTTAGATTACTTGAAGAAGTAATCTAAGCATCATATGCCTCAGTTTATGTAGGTCAGCAGTTAACTAATTCTACAAATATTCTCCCATCTTGATCAATACCCCTTATCTCAAGATCAACCGTCTGGCCGGATCGTGCTCTACAGCACGATCCTTTTTGTTGAAAGTAACCAGTTTGTCCTGCATATTGGCCTGTCGTTATTCTAACCATCCCAGAGCACCCCGCAAGAAGTGATTCTTCTTCACTCAAATCAGAATGATCCCTCAATATAGAGGGCGTTATTGCAATGACTACTCCTTGTGGCATGCCTTTATATGGTTAAGGTTAAATAATTAGTATGAGGTATATTGTTGTTTCACAAACTGATTTACAAGCCTATATAGATGTTCTATCAGAGCATATAGCCCTGCGCCCTTTCCTTACACTTCGGCTATATTCTGCTCTGGCTCTGCTCCACGGCCTACTCTGTGGGTTCTTCCACGCTGCTGCTGTCCGGCGGTGTAGCAGCGTTGTCCATAGAGATGTTATCTGGTGTCGCTACTTGCGTTTTACCGGCGGGAAGCTCTTCATCGAAGGAAGCTGATGTGTCTGTGAGCGCTGGTTTAACGGGCAATATCTTTCCTTGTGGCATAATACAATGATTTAGATGTTTATACTTTGATTATCAGTGCTTCCAAATAAATTACTCAAATAAAAATACAAATATTTATCTAAATAAAGTTATCCCGTATAAATATTTATTATTATTTTATCAATGCAAATTGCCATGTCTAAATTACTGTATGTTGCCATATTTCTGCTGATTGGTAGTTTTAGATCGTTGGCGCAAATCGGGGATCCGTTTGTTCAGAATTTTCCGCCCTCCGCCTACCAGAGCGGGGCATATGTATCGAGCCCGCAGAACTGGGCGATCATACAGGATGACCGGGGCGTCCTCTATATCAGCAACACCAGCGGGGTGCTGGAGTACGACGGGCTTTCGTGGCGCCTGGTGCGGGGCACCGCACTTGCCGGGAGGTTCCAGTTTGCCAAAGACAGCGGAGGCAGGATATACGCCGGCAGCCCGGACAACCTGGGCTACCTGGCGCCGGACTCGCTGGGCAGGATGCAACTCGTTTCGCTGCTGCCTTACCTGAAGGGCAGGTACCCGGAGGTGCGGGTGAGCAAGGTGGCTGCCGCAGGAAACAAGGTGTACTTCAGCACGGAGAACCATATTTTCTGCTGGACCGGCAAAGGGTTTAAGGTATGGAGCAGCAAAGCGGGCTTTACCAGGGTTTTCTCTAACCAGGACAGGGTATATACCATCCACAAAGGCAAAGGGCTGTGCGTGCTGGACAGCGGCCGTTTCAAAGCGCTGCCAGGGGGCGGTGCTTTCAATTCGCTGAATGTGACGGCTTTGCTCCCGCTGCCAGCCTCCAAGGGCTCCGGCCATAATCTATTTGTTGTCACTTATGACCAAGGCCTGTTTATATATGAAGACGGAGTCCTAAAAAAGCTGCCGCCAAGCTCTGATGTGCTGGATGGGGCTTACTTTATGCACGGGGCAACACTGCCGGATGGCACCATTGCCCTGGGCACCAGGTACGAGGGCGTTATTGTGGTAAACCGCGGAGGAGAAGTGGTGCAAGTGATAGACAAGCGCAAAGGACTGGATGACAATGCCGCGCTCTACCTTTACGTGGACCAGGAGGAAGGCCTTTGGGCCGCCTTAAACAAAGGCATCAGCCGCATCGACTATCCTTCGCCGGTCTCCTACCTGAACGAGGCCTCCGGGCTGGAGGGAATCGTGCTGGACATCCTGAAGAAAGAGAACAGCCTGTATGCCGGCACGTCCTCCGGCTTATATAGAATGGAGGGGGGAGCCGCCTCGCCCCGGTTCCGGAAGCACCCCGACCTGCAGCACGAGGTATGGAAGTTGTTAGAGGTAGGGCAGGATACGCTGCTGGTGGTAAGCTCGCAGGGGGTGTACGCGCTGACAGGCCGCGGCCTGAAAAGATTCTCACCTCCCGCAGATGGCACCGTCTACAAAACCATCCACCGGTCAAAAACTAACCCTGACAAATACTATGTGGGCTCCTCCGCAGGTCTGGCAGTACTCTCGCGCGGCAAGGGCAGGTGGAGATGGGAGGGCACGGTAAGGGGCATAGACCATGACGTGACCTGGCTGGCAGAAGACAAAACCGGCCTCCTCTGGGCATCCGGCGATGACAATATTTCCTCCGTCGACATCTCCGACAGAAGCGCCCCGCTGGCGCCTGTCCGCAACCTGAAGCCCTCGCCCGGCCTGGTTAAAAAGCTGGGCACGCTTCAGGCTGCCTCCCTGAACGGCCATATATACTTCGGGACCAGCAAGGGCATCTACAGCATCCAGCGGGAGGGCGGGCGGTATCACCTTAAACCGGACGCCACCTTCGGAGAGCAGTTTGCAGACGGCTCGCGCGAGGCCATCAACCTGACCCAGGACAGGGACGGCCATATATGGCTGACCTCCGAGTTCACAACCGGGCTGCTCAAGAAAAATCACGGGAACACCTACTCGTGGGACACCGTCCCGATGAGCAGGGTGCCGAAGGTGGACGTGTGGGAAATACACGCCGATGCGGACGGGGTGGTATGGCTGGCCACTACCGAGGGTATTTTCAGATACAACCCGCATATCCCTAAAAACTATAACTCCAGGGAGCACACCGTACTCCGGAAGGTAGCGCTGATGGGCGACTCCTCCGTGTTTTACGGTGCATTTGCCGGTGATGGCGCGGTGACCACGGCGCAGTCGCCCCGGTTCAGGCTGGTGCTGCCGCACGCTGTCAGGTCCATCAGCTTTGAGTACACAGCTACCTCCTACGAGGCTCCCGGGCAACTGCTGTACAGCTACATGCTGGAGGGAGAGGACGAGGGCTGGTCTCACTGGACCACCGAGACGAAGAAAGAGTTTACGGGGCTGGACGAGGGCAGCTACGTGTTCCGGGTGAAATCGAAGGACATATATGGCACCGAGAACCTGGCCTCCGCGTTCGCGTTTGAGTCGCTGCCCCCTTTTTACCGCACCTGGTGGGCCTACGGTTTTTATGTGCTTTTCTACGGCTTCGTCATCTGGGGTTTCATCAAGATAAAGCACCGCAACCTGATAGCCACGAAAAAAAGCCTGGAAAAACTGGTATATGAGCGGACGGCGCAGCTGGCAGCGGAGAAAAAGAAATCGGACGACCTGCTGCTGAACATCCTGCCCGCCGAAACCGCCGAAGAACTCAAAGCCAACGGGCGTGCGCGGGCGCGGAGCTATCAGCGTGTCACGGTCATGTTCACCGACTTTAAGGACTTTACCAGCGTCAGCGAGCACCTGACGCCGGAGGAGTTGGTATCGGTCATCGACTTTTACTTCTGCGCCTTCGACCGCATCATCAGCAAGTACAGGATTGAGAAAATAAAGACCATCGGCGACGCCTATATGTGCGCGGGCGGCATGCCGGACCCGGAGGCAAACACACCCGCCGATGTGGTGAAAGCGGCCCTGGAGATTCTGCAGTTCGTGAAAAGCCTGAACACGGATGACAAGAAGCTGAAGCGGCAAAAGTTCGAGATACGCGTCGGCATCCATACGGGGCCGGTAGTGGCGGGCATCGTGGGCACAACCAAGTTTGCGTACGATATATGGGGCGACACCGTAAACACCGCCGCCCGCATGGAATCCAGTGGCGTGGCTGGCAGGGTGAACATCTCGGGCGCCACTTACGAACTCATTAAAGACGAGTTCCGATGCACCTACCGCGGCAAAGTAGACGCCAAGAACAAGGGCGATGTCGACATGTATTTCGTGGAGGCGTATGTGGGAGACGCGGTATTGCAGTAGCTATTTTTGAAAGCGAAAAAGCCAAACGGCGGCATGGCGTGTGCAGGCTGACTGGCTTCTTGTTTTATATATGGGACTTGCGCAAGTCAAGCTTTGTCCCCCTCCTGGACTCATCTTGTAGGGAAAAATATTTAGTTCATGCCGCAAGTTTAGCGACAGCGCAAATGTGGCTGCCCATGAGGCCAGTTTGTAAAGGCATTACCCTAAGTATACTTTTCGCAAGTTAGGAACTTGCTGCCATACATTACCACCAGTTCCCGCTTCACTCAAATTGGCGGTATATAAGGGCTCCTTGTTATATATAGCCCTGACTTCTTCACTTAGAAAATTCCCAGGAATTTCTTCTTTTTATAGATATTCCCGAGGTCGTTCTCAAACAGGGTATATGGATTCTTGTAAAATTCGATAAAATTCGGGACGCTTCTATGTCCGGGGAAAGGGGCGTAGTAATGCGTAGTGCTTCGAACATCGTTGCGCCACACCAGCACGTAGGCCAGTTCCATATCGTCGCGCTTCATGGTCCGTAGCAGCGTATTAGTCCACCAAGTTGTATCTGGAATTGATTCGAGGCCGGTTTCGGTGAAGGCGACCAGTTTGCCTGCTTTCTCCGCGTAATCCGACACGATTTTCAGTTTCATGGCCGCCGTGTCGATAGCATAGCGGTCACGGCCCATGTCGCCGTAGTTGTCCATACCCACCATGTCCACCCACGCATCGCCGGGATAGCGTTCCAGGAACTCCTCCTCGGTGCTGAATCTGTTGTCGGGCGAGAAGGCATATATAAAGTTGTGTACATCCAGGCTGTCGCGCAGGTACGATACCGTGAAGCGCCACAGCGAGATAAACTCCTCGCGCGAAGCGTGTGGTTTTCCCCACCAGAACCAGCCGCCGTCGAACTCATGGAAGGGCCGGAAAATAACAGGCGCCAACTGTCCGTCCGCGCCCCGCAGACTATGCGCCCACGCGCCGATGCCATCCAATATATCCTTATACTGCTCATGCGCCTCGCCGCCCGGAATGATATAGCGCACGGCTGGCAGCGAGAGTGAATCGACCCAGTAAAAGCCACCACCGGCCACCGGGTTGGAGAAATGCCAGGCAGCCGTCGTCACCCCGCCCCGGTTATAGGTGTCCACTACGGTTTTCCGCACCGCCTCTTTGGCTTGGGCAGTGGCCTCGGGCGAGCGGCCGGAGAAGCCGCTGAAATCCACGCCAATCACCGCCGGGTGCGAGCCCGTCACGGATTTTACATCCGACCGGCTCTCATCGCCTGACCAGCCGTGGCCGTACTCGGTGGCGTGCTGGTGCCCGAAAAGCGTGTGGTGTTTGGATAGCCTGTCCAGGTTGTGGAAGAGCGCCTTTGTCTCTTTGGTGGCGTCGGCATCAATGGTTTTGGTGGAGGCGCAGCCCACCAGCAGCAGGGAGGGAAGGATGAACAGGGATAAAAGTGCTCGCATAAAAGGGAAGTCCGGTTTGCGTAGAAAGATACTACCTCCCTCCCGACTTTACAAAACCGCATGCCAGTTGCGCTTCCTTCACCAGATAAGCTGCCGGCAGGCTTAACCCAGCCAATCCTGTCCATCCCCCAATCCTGTAAATCCTGGGGTAGGGGCCCTCGAGAAGATTCAGACGGACTGGTTAGGAAACGATTCGGACAGGTCGCGACTGTCCCTACGTGAACATGAAATCAACAGGCTGCGACACGCTGTATAGGCTTACCCGGAAAGGAGACAGCTCCGTCCTATATATCAGACAACTTTGTCAGTTCGGCGTCGATGTGGTGGTTTTGCATTAGCTCGGTGGCGAACTTGTAACTGCCGCGCGGCACAAACAGCCGCAGGTGTCCGCCCTTCATGCGGGCAATGGATTCCAGGGCCTTCCACTTGCTTATCAGCGTGCTCTGTTCCTCTTCTTTCGCGTTTTTCACCACCAGTTCAAAGTAGTATTTTCCCTCTCCGCGCATGGCCGTGAAGTCGGGCGTCAGGGTCACATCCTTGCTGACCATACTGATGGAGCCTGGGCTTGTGTAACCCGTAAAATCGGCTCTGATATCTTCGTAACCGGACCTTTTAGCGAACTTAATCACCTGCTCTGCAAAATTGTTGTACTCTTCTGTCTTCTTATTTGTGTGTAACATATAGATGGTTTTTATTGATAAATTGATTTTGAACCGGCATTGTAGCTGGCTGTAGGTATAGCCCAGCACGCATTCGCTTTGCCAAAAATCAAACCCAAAATGACAGCGGGCAGTTGATAGCTCTGATAAACCGGAGCTTGCCTAAAAGGCTTCAGAGTGTGCGGAGCTCCTGCTGAAGGTACGCCAACTGCGCCGGAGCTATATATAACCCGTGCTGGCGTGTGTTCAGGAGATTTGGTATGCTGAATTGGCGATGCGTACGGACCTATGTATATAGTATACGAAAAATATAGGAGAATTCCTAATAAAATTGAATTATATTCGCTATAGTTCTCATATACTGCCTTTTATTACTTGGTTCAGATAGTGGTTGCCTCTCCGGAATTGCTTTTAAAGGATGGCTATAGTAACCAGCAGCAAAATATGCTTCTTATGAAAAAGTTGGTTCTTGTGATTATCTGTATCCTTTGTTTAAGCGCTGCGAGCGCGCAGGAAGCGCAAATCAGGAACCTGGTTTTTGAAGGAGCCGGCATTCGGGGGCTTGCTTATGCAGGCGTCATTGCTGAACTGGAAAGGCAGCGCCTCCTGCAGGACGTAGAGAAAGTAGGCGGCACCTCTGCGGGCGCCATCACAGCCCTGATGGTTTCGCTGGGCTATTCCGCCGGGGAGATGGAAGACATCATCTCCGACACAAAGTTTCAGAAATTTAACGATGGCCGGTTCATTTTTGTCGGTGGCTTGCTGCGCATGAGGCAGAAATACGGCTGGTACCGCAGCAAAAAATTCGCGGGCTGGCTGGAAGACATCATCCGGCACAAAACCGGAAACGCGGACATTACTTTCCGGGAGCTGCATGATAGCGGGCACAGGGATTTATATATAACGGCCACCTGCCTGAACAGGCAGAAACTCCTGGTGTTCTCATACGAAACCTACCCCGATATGAAAGTGAAGGACGCTGTGCGCGCCTCTATGTCGGTGCCGCTTTACTTTGAGGCCGTTTTTATAGACAGCACCGGCAACGTGCACCAGAAACACAAGCGGCAGGATAATTTGGACATTATGGTGGATGGCGGCATCCTCGGCAACTTCCCCATCACCTTGTTCGACAGTGTCGCGACTGACTCGCTGCAGCAGCCCCGCCGCATCGCGAACAGGCAGACGCTCGGGGCCAGGATTGACTCTGATGAACAGATTAAAAACGATGCTTTATCGAAGGAACTTGTTCCGCTGGAAATCCGGAACCTGCAGGACTATGTTTCAGCCTTCTATATATTGGCGCTGGAAAACCTGAACCGCAGCCAACTGGAACCAGCGGACTGGGAAAGAACCATTTCGGTCTCGTCCGTCGGCATCGCGCCCCGCGTCAAAAGGCTGACAAAGGCACAGAAGGCGCTCCTGGTAAACAGCGGCCGGGAACACACTGCCGCTTATCTGAATGCAAAAAGCGCGGAGTGAAGTAACACGGCAGGCCATATATAAAAACGTGCCCTGTTTACCTCTCCGAGCCGCCCGCCGCCCGCAGCAGAATGCCTTCGCTCTGCAGCACCTCGTGTATATGGCGCGCGAAGGGCAGTGCGTCAGGTCGGTCACCGTGGATGCACACCGTGTCTGCCCGCAGCGATATATCCCTCCCCTGCTGCGAAGCCACCTTTCCCTCCCTCACCATCCGGAGCACCCGCAGCAACGCCTCTACCTGGTCCGTTAGCAGGGCATCCGCAAAACTTCTCGGCGTCAGTGTGCCGTCCTGCTGGTACGTTCTGTCCGCGAACACTTCGCTGGCGGTGGCCAGCCCCAGCCTCTCTCCAGCTTTGATTAATTCGCTGCCGGAAAGACCGTAGAGCACCGCCTCCGGCTGCACCTTATATATGGCCTCGGCCACAGCTTCAGCAAGCGCTGTGTTTGCGGTGGCCATGTTGTAGAGCGCACCGTGTGGCTTTACGTGGTGCAGCTTGCCGCCCTCCGCCTGCACAAACGCCTGCAGGGCCCCCACCTGGTACACCACCATGGCATATACCTCGTCCGGGGAGACGGCCATCTCCCGTCTGCCGAAGCCCACAAGGTCCGGCAGGCCGGGATGCGCCCCCACCGCCACGCCCTGCGCCAGCGCCAGCTTCACCGTCCGGCGCATTACCAGCGGGTCGCCGGCGTGGAAGCCGCAGGCAATGTTGGCTGAGGTAACGTAACGCAGTATGTCCGCGTCGTGCCCCAGGTGATAGGCGCCAAAGCTTTCGCCCATGTCACAGTTTAAATCTATTGCCAGTTGCTGGTTCATATATGGGTTTTGAAATGCAAGCCTCCCCGGAGCTTCTCAATGTTTTGTTCCTGAATGATATACAGGGCCTGGGCCTCTTCCAGCGTCACTTCCTTAAACAGGACTTTATGGCGGGGCACCAGTTGCGCCAGCTTCGGGAAATCTGCGGAGACAACCTGCGCAAAGCGCGGGTAGCCGCCTGTGGTCTGGTGGTCGGCCATCAGCACAATCGGGCTGCCCTCCGGCGGCACCTGCACCGTGCCGAAGGTGACGGCGCTGGAAACCATATCGGCGGGGGCGGCCAGCGCCAGCCGCGTACCCAGCAGGTGGTAGCCCATGCGGTCAGACTGCGCCGTCACCTGGTAGGCCATGCCCCAGAAATCCTGCTGGCTCTGCTCCGAAAACAACTGGTATTCCGGTCCCTTGATGACGCGTATCTGCTGGGGCTCGTGGTACGCGACGTGCAGCGACAAATCCACGGACCAGTTGGTTTGCGCCCCCGGCTGTTCCAACTGCGCCCGTGTCAGGCTGCGCAGAAAGGCCTCCATTTTGGCTGGTAGCGGCCTGCAGGGGATGCTGTCGCCGAGTTGCAGCGCCCTTCCGTTTAATCCGCCAATGCCTGCACGCAGGAAGGTGGCGTTGCTGCCCATTACGCTGGGGAGGTCGAAGCCCCCGGCTACGGCTATATAGGCCCGGCAGCCGCTCATCGGAGAGCCGAATTCCAGTATGCTGCCTTCGGGCACCAGCAAAGGCCGCCAGCCTTTTACGGGTTGCCCGTTTAAGGCTGGCGACAAATCAGCCCCCGTAATGGCGATGAGCCGGCGCTCTGTGAAAAATATCTTCGGCCCTTTAAGCGTAATTTCTATACCAGCCTCCCCCTCCTCGTTGCCAACCAGCAAATTTGCGACGCGCAGGGCAAAAGGGTCCATGGCACCGCTCACACTCACACCGGCCTTCCGAAATCCGTGCCGCCCCAGGTCCTGTATAGTTGTCAGAAGGCCAGGGCTGATGAAGTTAAGGCTCATGGCGCAGCTCCTTTCGCTCATAGAATTCCCCCTCCGCGATAGGCACAAATCGGACACGGTCGCCAGCCTGCAGCAGGCTGGGTGAGGTACTGTCGGGGTTGAAGAGTGAAACCGGTGTGCGGCCAATCAACTGCCAGCCGCCGGGTATGGGAAGCGGGTAGATACCGGTCTGGATTCCGCCGATACCTACTGATCCGGCAGGAACTTCCGGCCGGGGGCTTTCGCGGCGCGGCGCGGCAATCTTTGGGTTCAAGCCAGCCAGGTACGGAAACCCGGGCGCGAAGCCTATCATACAGACAAGATAAACCTGCCCGCTGTGCAAGGCAATTACCTCCTCCTCGCGCAGCCCGTTTAGTTCTGCCACAAAGGGCAGATCAGGGCCCGCCTCACCCCCATATAGCACCGGAATCTCCACCAGCCTGGGTGCCTGCTCCTTCCCGTCCCCGACCGCGTAGGGCAGCATCCGCTGTAAAAATCCGGTTACTTTGGTGTAGGGGTTGAGATCTCCTTTCCGGCTGATGCGCCAAGGGTCGTAAAATACAGTGACGGTGGTGAAGGCGGGCACGTACTCCACCAGCCCCTCGAAGGGGTGCTTCGCCAGGTAAGCGACGAAAGCCCGCACCTGCCGGTGCGTCTCCTCCCCGATTACATCGCCAAAGTGTACCACCACAGCGGCATCACCCAGCGGATACAGCCGGACAGCCGGAATATCGCTTTCCTGCAGCTTTCTCATGTCGCTTCTTTAAAACCGGGTATGCGGAGGCCCCGTTGCTCCGGCTGCCCGGCCCCTACAAATCGAACGGGAATTGCCCCGCTTGGTTTTACCCTGCCCGTGGTTTTGCATCGTGTGGCGCACAAGCCCCATATCCCATTGAACCTGCCGGTATAGCCCTCTGCAACATTTCCCGGTTTGGGAACCCCTGAGGCATTGGCAGTGCATCTAATGTGTATTATGGGCGCTTTGATGCCTGCCCTATCTTGCGGCGGGCAAGATAGATTCACGCCCGGGCCTCACACCAACACACGCGATGTCACGCTGAGCTGCCCCACATGCCGCATGGTATGCTCTGCGGCGTGTACCAGCAGCCCCAGCACAGTGGATGGGAGCTGCGCCCGCCCTACGCCACGACCCGCTGTTAACGTCGCCTCATCAGTGTGGCGCAGTTGCTCCAGGGCAATATCCACCTGCCGGTCAAAAGTCTGAACCAAATCCTGGACCCTGCACGTCGGTTCGGGGCATTTGCCTTCGGTGCCCAAGGTGTTCAGTTGCTCCCGGGTCAGGGCTTTCCCGCGCGCATAGGTGAACAGTCTATCCAGTACACCAGTCAGGTGCTGCAGGTGAAAGCCCACCGAAGCCACGCCCGCAGGACGCTCCCACAACAGCTCGTCCGGAAAATCCTGCATCAGGGTTGCCACTTCTTCTCTTGCCTGCAGCAGCGCATGCGCCACTGGCTGCAGGAACGGCGGTATCTGGGGCAACGGACCGCGCAGCCACACTTCAGGGAGTTTGGGTTGTGCCATATAGCTTGGGTTATTCAGGTTGTGGTAGGGTAACGGTTAAGCATACGTCCTTCCTTACCCGTTGGGTTCTGGTTCTGAGTAACGCCCGGGTTGGAAGCTTCAACATACCTCCCGTTCTTGCTGCCCTGCATGCTGCTGCTGTAACAGCTATAATACTGCCAGCAGGCCTGGTGTGCCCGTAGCACTATCGGTAGAGGCCATTTCGGCAGAGGTGCATATGGCAGGATTTTTGCTCACAATGCATTATAAATGAGAGCCTTATGGTTATATTCAGGCCCTTACTTTACCCTCACTCTTCTTAGCACCAGCCACCATGTACCCTGTAAGGCCCTGGCTATATGTAGGGAAGCACCGCGATACGATGAACCTCCCGCACCTGAATGCTAATCACATTGGAGCAATGCTCCAGTTAGAGGAAGCGGTGGCTCAGCCGGGCATGCACGTGCTGTACCTTCCCATTGCAGACGGCGTGCCATTGCCTGTTGAAACGCTCCGCCGCGGCGTCAGCTTTCTGCTGCTGGAGCACGGACTGGGCCGGAACGTGCTTATCGCCTGCGCCGCCGGCATCAGCAGGTGCGTCACCTTCGCCATCGCCGCCCTGAAAGAAACAGAAGGCATCCCCCTGCTTGCCGCCTACAGCGAAATCGTGCAAAAGAACAGCAGGGCGCTGCCGCACCCGGTGCTGTGGCAATCTCTGTGCTCATTCTACCACGAGAACACTCCTTATATTGAGGTGCTGAGGATATATAACAGGAAAAGACCCGCCGGTTCCTGAGACAACCGCGGCTAGCAGCTGCGCCTTTCTTTCGAGCCGCTCTTATTCAGCTATAGAAACCGGTACGCATTCCTGTAGTCTCCGCCTTTACATTTTAAGCTACATTGATCTGGAGGCAGCGTGCAGCTAACATAAGCTGAAGCAGCCCGTTACAGAGAATGCCGCTGAAGCAGCGCGGCAGGAGCATAAACAGAAACCGAAGCATGCGGAGATTCGTGATGTCTGACAGCCACGGGGGCTACCGGGCCATGATGCAGTGCCTGGAAAGGTGCGGCTTCGACAATGATGCAGACCAACTGTACTTCCTGGGCGATGTGGTGGACGGGTGGCCAGAGACAAAGGAAAGCATTGATGTGCTGCTGGGCATCAACCACCTGGTGTACCTGCTCGGCAACCACGACCAGTGGGCGCTGGAATATTACGGCGACAAGATGGGAAAAGGCGAGGATCCGCCCGGCCTGTGGCTCTGGCAGGGCGGGGCCGCCACCATTGAATCCTATGGCGCAGGCAAGCCGATGCCCAAGGACCACCTCGCGCTCCTGCAAAACGCCAAACCCTACCATGTCACCGAAGACAACATCCTGCTGGTGCACGCTGGCTTCGACACCGAAAAGGCGATAGAGGAGACAGACCCGGATTATCTGATTTGGGACAGGACATTCGTCAAGCGCTGCTACAGCCGCTTCGTGGCGGGCCATCCCCTCACCGTTGCACCTTATAAAGAGGTATATATAGGGCACACGCCCACCATTTCGCTTGACCGGAGAAACAAAAAGCCGCTCCATATCGGAAACGTGACGCTGACGGACACCGGAGCCGCTTTCAACGGTTGCCTCTCCATCCTGGACATGGACAGCAAAGAAGTGTGGCAGTCAGACATAGTGATGCAGCTGTACCCCTCTGAGGAAGGTCGGAACGGCATGAGTTGGAACCAGTTGAACCAAAAATAACCAAACGGGCTACTCCCCCGGAACCTGGTTTTGATGGTGGCTTTCCTCGAAACGAACAAGGTCCTCCAGCAGCTGGCGCGTGACGGCACCGGGCTTGCCAGCCCCAATCACCATATCATCTACCTGCACAACGGGCAATATACGCTTGGTGGTGCTGGTGAGAAAAGCCTCGCTCGCCTGCCTGATATCGTCAAGGGTTACGGTTGCTTCCACGGCGGGGTATCGCTTCGTGGCCAGCTCCAGCACGTGCTTCCGCGTAACACCCTGCAACATGCCGTGGGCAGGCGTGACCACGGTTCCGTCCTGCCGCACAAGGAAGAAATTGCAGCGGGGCAGTTCCGACACTATGCCTTTGTGGTGGTACAGCACATCGTCTGCGCCCTGCTCTCTTATCTTTTGGAGGAGCCGGATGCCCATGGCATAATTAATGGTTTTCACTTCAGGGAATTCCCGCACATACTCGTGCGTGATGAGCTTCAGCCCCCTTTCCTGCAGCGCCTGTACGGGCATTGTGACCGGCTGCTGTAGAAGAAGCAGGTTAGGGGCCACAATGTCATAGCCGCTGTCGGAGTAGCCTCCTGTCAGAATCATTTTCATGCCCGACACAGCCAGCGCGTTCAGCCCCACCAGTTTATATATGGCAGCCTTCAGTGCCTCATCGGAGAGCGGCAAAGGCAGGTGCATGAGCCGGGCAGACTCGTAGAAGCGGGCCAGGTACTCCTCCAGGAACAAAGGGCGCCCCTCGCTGATTCTGAAATAATCGAACACGCCGTAGCCGCGCTGTATGGCGAGGTCGCTTACGTGCAGGTGCGCCTGCCCCAGCGGCACTATCTCCTGCCTTACATAGGCATATAGCTTCTTTTCTGTTGACACAGCCCTGCGATTACATTCTAAATGATTTTAAAAGATGAGGGTATTTCCGTTTTCTCTATTAAAACGGAAATACAGAAAGCATATATAAACTGCCGTGTCAGCAGCAAACCTGTCCGCTTATTTTCCCATCAACTGCCGCACCGCCTCCGGAGAAATGATGGGCGTGGCGCCTTTCTGCGTGGCCACCAGCGCGCCCATGGCACAGGCCATCCGCAATGCCTCCGGGTAGCTTTTGCCTGTGATATAGTTAACCAGGAAAGTCGCCAGGAAAGCATCCCCGCTCCCGATGGTGTCCTCCACCTCCACCCGGAAACCTGCCTGCTCAAAGTACCCTGTGTCGCACAGCACGGCCGCCCCGTTCTCGCCGCGCGTCACGATGATGGTCTGCACCGCATAATGCGATCTCAGGAAAGCCATCGCTGTTTGTTCGTCTGTATAGGGCTGGTGCCACCCGGCTATCTCCATCAACTCGTGGTGGTTCATCTTCACCATATCTGCCTGCTGCAAAAGTGGCTCCAGCACTTCCAGTGAGTAGTGCGGCGGCCGCAGGTTCACGTCAAACACCTTCCCCTTTGCTACTTTCAGCAAAGCAAGCAGGGTGTCGCGGGTTGTTACATTGCGGGCGGCGAGGCTGCCATATATAAAATAATCACTCTGGGCCACCACCTGCTCCAGTCCCTCCTGCGGCTGTATATAATCCCAGGCCACGGGCTGCACAATCTCGTAGCTAACTTCGCTCCGGTTGCTGACGTTTACCAGCACCACACCCGTTTCCTGCGTCTCGTCCACCTGCACCCACTGGCTGTCCACGCCTTTCTGCTTCAGGTAAGCAAGCAGTTTGTCGCCCAGGTCATCGCAGCCCACGCGGCTCACCACCGTGGGCCGCAGCCCCTGGTACTGCAGGTGGATGGCCACGTTCATAGGCGCTCCGCCCGGCAGTTTCCCGTCGGGCAGCATGTCCCAGAGCATTTCCCCAAAGCAGACAATTTTCTCGTTCATCCGGATTCTTGGTTAGATTTTAGACTGTTGATGTTAGACTTTAGACACAGGACATAATACTAAAATCATATATAGGATTTACTTTGCCCCAATCTGGATGGTGTTGCTTACATAGCTTCTGTTTTCTTACACTTTATTACACATTCGATGTATTGTGTCTTATGACTAACGTCTGGTGTCCTCTTACATCCTTTCCTTTTGCAGCGCCTCCTCGTCCACCACGGCGCGCCCGATTTGCTCCAGCGAGGTTTCCTTGGTTTCTGGCATCATGCGCCACACAAATAGCAGTTGCAGCACCATCATCAGGCAGAAGATGAGGAAGGTCCAGCCGCCACCCAGCGTTTCGGCGATATAGGGAAAGGCGAAAGCGATGATGGCCGCCAGCAGCCAGTGCGTGAAGCTGCCCAGCGCCTGCCCCGAGGCCCGCACCTCGTTCGGGAAAATCTCGGAGATAAACACCCAGATGACCGCCCCCTGCGAGAAGGCGAAGAAGGCGATGTAAACGAACAGGTAGATAGGCACGGCATAGCCGCCAAAGTTGCCGGTGAAGAACGCGAAGGAGACAAGCCCCAGCGTGATAATCAACCCGAATGAGCCAATGAGCATGAGCGTCCGGCGCCCGAAGCGATCAATGAAGTTGAGGGCCAGCAGCGTGAACAGGAAGTTCACCAGCCCCACGCCCGCCGACGAAAGCAGCGCCGAGCTTGTGCCCAAACCCGTCATCTCGAAAATGCGCGGGGCATAATAAATGATGGCGTTGATGCCCGACAGCTGGTTGAAAAAAGCAAAAAGCACCGCCAACGTGATAGGTTTGCTGTAGCGGCCGGAGAAGAGCGACGCGGCGGGTTTGGTGACGTCTTTTTTGGAGGAGCTGATAATCTCCCGGACAGTTTGCCCTGCGTCGGCGCCGGGGTTTGCGGTCTGCAGGATATTCCTCGCCTCCTCTACCCGGTTGCGCTTCAGGATGAGCCAGCGCGGGCTCTCCGGCACGAACAGCACCCCCAGCAGGAAGCCGATGGCCGGGAAGGCCTCCACCCCCAGCATCCAGCGCCAGTCGTTGGGCCCGGTGCCGCCGATGAGGTAATTGGACAGGAACGCCACCAGGATGCCAAACACCACATTGAACTGGAACAGCGCCACCAGCCTACCCCGCGATTTGGCCGGGGCAATCTCGCTTATATATAAGGGGGCCGTCACCGACGAGGCACCCACGCCCAGGCCGCCGAGGAAGCGGAAAAACAGGAAGGCCCACCAGCCGGTTGCCAGTGCCGAGCCCACCGCCGACACAAAATAAAAGACGCCTATCCAGAAGAGCGTTTTCTTGCGGCCCAGCGCATCAGAGGGGATGCCGCCAAACAGGGCGCCAATCACGGTGCCGAAAAGGGCGATGGAAACGGTGAGGCCGTGTTCGAACACGTCCAGGTCCCAGACATCCTGGATGGCCCGCTCTGCCCCGGAAATCACGGCCGTGTCAAAACCAAACAGAAAGCCGCCGAGGGCCACCACAATCGACCACAGGAAAACTTTTTTATTCATCGGATGAGTTCTTTATAGATGGCATGTTGGGCTCCAATTGTCTGCACCTTTTGTTTGATGCGTCAGAGGCAGCCACAGGAAAATACGCATCAATATATAAAAACAATAGGGAGGAAAGTGCCTTGCCCATAATATTTTAATGTTCAGCCAGAACAGGCTATATATCCTATATGAGTTTCACGCTAGCTACTCAGCGGGAGATTCACGGCAACCACAATATGGCGCAGTTCTTGTCTGGTGTGAGGCGAATAAACCGGAGCGGCCGGAATGTTATATAACCGGAAATCGTTTGTAACTCGCAGGCGCAAACACGGGTTAAGCAGTCAGTAATGGCCGCAGCAACCGGTCTGCGCCATCCTGGATATAGAATTTACACATGAAGCGTGTGCTGAAGAAGATTTTTCATTTACTTATATATAAACTCATCCTGCCAGTTCTCCTGTTCCTGAAAAGGGAATTCCACCGGTTTTTCCTGAGCCAGAAACCGAAATTCACCCGCGCCTACTGGCAGCACAAATGGAACCGGGCCCGCAGCTTTGATTTCAAAAACGCTAAATTTTCCGATTTCAGGTTCCTGTTCCGGGCGGCGCTGAAAACTACGCTCTTTCTGTTGCTGCTGTTCTCCTTCTTCTATATGGCCGTGTTCCTGGGCGTCTTCGGCCATATGCCTTCCAAGCGCGAGCTGCGGGCGCGGCAGAACAACACGGCGTCGGAGGTGTACTCGGCGGACGGGGTGCTGCTGGGCCGCTACTATATACAGGACCGCACCAACATCAGGTATGATGACATCGCCCCTGCTGCCATTGAGGCGCTGATCGCCACGGAGGATGCCCGCTTTTATGAGCACAGCGGCGTGGATGTCCGCAGCTCGTTCCGGGTGCTCATCAAGTCGCTGCTGCTGCAGGAGGACGCGGGCGGCGGCAGCACGCTGAGCCAGCAGCTGGCCAAGAACCTGTACCCCCGCCAGGATTACAAGCTGTGGGACATGCCCGTGAACAAGCTGCGCGAGATCATCATCGCCCGCAAGCTGGAGGACATCTACTCCAAAGAGGAACTGCTGGAGCTCTACCTGAACACCGTGCCGATGGGCGGCAACCTATATGGCATTGAGCGGGCGAGCAGGCGCTTTTTCAACACCACCGCCGACTCCCTGAAAACCGAGGAAGCCGCCGTGCTGATCGGCATGCTGAAGGCCACCACCTCCTATAACCCGCGCCTGCACCCGGAGCGGGCGCAGCAGCGGCGCAACGTGGTGCTGAACCAGATGGCCAAGTACGACTACCTCTCCGCCGCCAAAGCCGACTCGCTGAAGAAGCTGCCGCTGGAACTGCACTACCGCTACATCACCCACAACGATGGCCTGGCACCCTACTTCCGGGAGCAACTGCGCCAGGAACTGGAGCAATGGGCGGCCTCGCAGAAGAAAAAGAACGGCGAGCCCTACAACCTCTACACCGACGGCCTGAAGATATACACCACCATCGACGCGGGCATGCAGCGGCACGCGGAGCAGGCCGTGCGTCGCCGCATGGCGCTGCTGCAAAAGAAATTCGACCAGCACTGGAAAAACAGGACGCCGTGGGGCAAAGACGCCAACGTGATCCAGGCCGCCATGCAGCGCTCCGACCGCTACCGGAAAATGCAGCAGGCGGGCGTTTCTGACGAGGAAATCCGGAACGTGTTCCGGCAGCCGGTTCCCATGAACGTGTTTAGCTGGGGCGGAAGCGAGAAAAAAGAAATGAGTCCGCTGGATTCGCTCGCCTACTACGGGCGCTTCCTCAACACTGGCCTGCTGGCGATGGACCCGCGCACCGGCTACGTGCGGGCCTGGGTGGGCGGCATCAACCACGACATCTTTAAATACGACCATGTGCGCTCCCGGCGGCAGGTGGGCTCTACGTTTAAGCCGATTGTGTATGCCGCCGCGCTGGAGAAAGGCATCAGCCCCTGCACATTTTTCCCGAACGAGCGCCAGACCTATCCTGAGTACGATAACTGGTCGCCGCAAAATGCGACGGAGCAGTATGGGGGCGAGTACAGCATGCGGGGCGCGCTGGCGCACTCAGTCAACACGGTTTCTGCGCAGGTGATGATGCAAGCCGGGGTGGAGCGAACGGTGGAACTGGCCCGCAGGCTCGGCATCAAGAGCGACCTTCCGGCCGTTCCGTCACTGGCGCTCGGCACCGCCGACATTTCGCTGCTGGAGATGGTGAGCGCCTACGCCGCGTTCGCCAACGAAGGCTACCAAGTGGTGCCCACGTACATCACCAGGATAACGGACCGCAGCGGCAACGTGATCCGGCAGCATCATGCAAACGAGTTTCCCCGGCGGGTGCTGGCCCGGAAAAACGCGGCCATTATGCTACACCTGATGCAGGGCGTGGTGGAGGAAGGAAGCGCCGCCAAGCTTCGTTCTGAGTTTGATTTGAAGATGGACATCGCCGGCAAGACAGGCACTACGCAGGAAAACGCCGACGGCTGGTTTATCGGCATCACGCCCAAGTTGGTAACCGGAGTGTGGGTAGGCGCCGAGAGCCCGAAAGTGCGCTTCCGGACACTGGCGCTGGGCCAGGGCTCCAGCACGGCCCTGCCAGTGTGGGGCGACTTCATGAAACGCATCGCCCTCGACCCTGACTACCCGGGTTATATGCGGAGCCAGTTCGACCCGCTCCCGGAAAAGTTGCAGGAGCAACTGGACTGCGCCTCCTTCAGGGCTGAGCCGCCGCCGCAGAACTTCCTTGACCGCCTGTTCGAGAACGTGGCAGATAAAGCCGTGAAATCCTATGAAGAATGGAAAGCGGAGTGGAAGCAGCGCCGCCAGGAAAGAAGGCAGCGCAGACGGAATTAGCAGGACTTTTATATATAGCCTATAGCGAGAGCGCCTCGATCTTGACCTGCTGTCGCCGGGTCTCTTGTCGGATAGTTAACCTGCATCACGATGGGATACAGGTTTAGGAACCTGCTACATATAACTGAGGTATCCTGCAACTTAGGTTTCCTAATATCATCCTTCACATCCAAAAGCTATAACCTGCGTTTTCATCAGCAGGGCAATGTAGCGCCATGTATACATCTTCATAACAAAAAAACGGATGAAAGTAGGATTTATAGGATTGGGCATTATGGGCAGCCGCATGGCAGCCAACCTGCAACGCGCGGGCCACAAGTTGGTGGTATACAATCGCACACAGGCCAAGGCAGACGAACTGGTAGAAAAAGGAGCGGTGCGGGCGCAGTCGGTGGAGGAGGTGGCAAAGCAGTGCCGCCTGGTGTTTACGATGCTGGCCACGCCCGAAGCGGTGGAGGAAGTGGCCGTGGGGCCAGACGGCTTTTTGCGCGCGCTGCCCGGCAACTCGCTCTGGGTAGACTGCAGCACCGTGAATCCCTCCTTTTCCCAAAAGATGGGCCATATTGCCCGAAAAATGGGACAGCGCTTTCTGTATGCGCCGGTGTCGGGCTCGCTGGTACCGGCCGAAAAAGGCGAGCTAATCTTTTTGGTAGGCGGCGACGCGGCAGATCTGGAACAGGTACGGGAACTGCTGGACGTGATGGGGAAAAGCGTTGTACACGCAGGCGAAAACGGGCAGGGCGCCAGCATGAAAATTGTGATCAACATGCTGCTGGCGCAGGCCATGGCCGCCTTTTCGGAGTCGCTGCGCCTGGGCACTGCCCTGGGTATAGCGGAAGAAACGCTTTGCCAGACGCTGCTCAGCACACCCGCCGCTGCGCCTTTTCTCAAGCTGAAACAGCAAAAGCTCCTGAACCGCGACTTCTCGCCGGAGTTCCCGCTGGAGTGGATGCACAAAGACCTGCACCTGGCCAGCATCACGGCCTATGAGCAGAACATTGCGCTGCCTTCGCTGCAAACCACCAAAGAGCTGTATGCCCAGGCCAAACAGCAGGGTTTTGGGGAGGAAGATCTGTCGGCCATATATAAAGTTTTCCGGCCGGATGCTTGATGTATATATAAAATGTAGAGACGCAACATGTTGCGTCTCTACAAACCATCAACCTACGGCACAATCACGATTTTGCCCGTGGTGTGCCCCGACTGTATCTGGTTCAGCGCCTCGGCCGCTTCGTCTAAGGTGTAGGTGTTGCTGACATGTACTTTCAGCTGCCCCGACTCCGCCAGTTCCCGCAGTTCATCCAGCTGGCTGGCGTTGGGCTCCACAAACACATAGTGGAAGTTGATGTTCTTGTCGATATTCTCCCCGTGGTTCAGGATGGAAACGAGCGTTCCGTTCGGCTTCAGCGCCGGCAGGCTTTGCTCCAGCGTTTCGCCGCTGGCACAGTCGAAGATTAAATCAACCCCATTGGGCACCAGCTTTTTTACCGCCTCCCCGATATTAGTGTCTTTGTAGTCGAGGGTGTGGTCGGCGCCCAGTTCTTTCATATAGCCGTGGTTTTTCTCGCTGGCCACCCCAATTACTTTTGCGCCTTTTGCCTTGGCCTGCTGGATGCCCAGGGAACCCACACCGCCGGAAGCGCCCAGTATCAGCACCGTCTGGCCCTGTTGCAGTTGCCCGGCATCAAACATGGACTGATAGGCGGTGAGGCCCACCAGCGGGATGCCCGCAGCCTCTTCCCACGATATGTTCTTTGGCTTCTTCGCCAGGTATGTTTCCGGCAGCACGATGTACTCAGCAAAGGTGCCATAGTGCACCAAAGGCCGCCGGGCATAGGCATATACCTCGTCGCCCACGCTAAACCGGCGGGCGCTGAAGCCGCGCGCTTCTATCACACCGGCCATATCCCAGCCCGGAATCACCGGGAACTCGTAGGGCAGAAAGTCCTTCAGATACCCTTCACGCACGGCATAGTCCACAGGGTTGACACCGGCCGCCTTGATGCGCACCAGCACCTCCCCTTCTCCCAACTCTGGAATTTCTAAAGTAGTAATCTTTATTTTCTCCGGTCCGCCGAACTCCTCATATGTCGCTGCTTTCATTTGTTTTTTCATAGCTGATATGGATATAGGTTAAAAAAGAAGGGCAGTAAAACACAGCCCTCTCCTTCAACCTACGCAGCGGCGCATGAAAAGGCTTCTTTATATAGGGTATGATATATGGCGTGATGAGATGCACGCGACGCATGTATGGCACTACCTGCACAGCATCCATTACCAGGCTTGCAGGCTATACCACCGCCTTGTGCGAGATGGTTTCCTCCACGGGGATGTTTTCCTGCTTGTTGCCCAGGATGAAGCGGTTTCCGGTATCGTAAGTGAAATAGCTCCAGAACCAGTTGACACTCACGATCAGTTTGTTGCGGAAGCCCACGAGGGAGATGAGGTGGATGAACATCCAGATGAGCCAGGCGAGGAAGCCCTGGGTCTTGATCTCTTTGTGGAAGAGCTTCAGGTCGGCCACGGCGTGGTTGCGCCCCACGGTGGCCATGGCGCCTTTGTCGTTGTAGTCAAAAGCCTTCATCGGTTCTCCTGCCAGCATGTTACGGATGTTCTCTCCCAGCAGGCGGCCCTGCTGCATGGCGGGCTGCGCCAGCATCGGGTGGCCCTGCGGGTTCTCGGGCGTCACCATGGCGGCAATGTCGCCGATGGCGAATATATTGTCGTAGCCCGCCACGCGGTTATAGGCATCCACCTGCAGCCGGTTCCCCTTCAGCACGCTCTCCGGGTGGATGCCTTGGATAGGTGCCCCGGACACGCCCGCCGCCCATATCACGGTGCGGCTGATCAGCGTTTCCCCAGAGTCCAGGTACACGGTGTAGCCGTCGTAGGACTTCACGCGGCGGTTCAGCCACACCTTCACCCCAAAATCCTCCAGGTATTTCAGCGCCTCCTTCGAGGCCTCCTCCGACATGCCCTTCAGCAGCACCGGGCCGCTCTGCACCAGGTGGATGTCCATGTCGCAGAAGTTGAGTTCCCTGTAGTCTTTCGGGAACACGTGCTTGCGCAGCTCGCTCAGTGCCCCGGCCAGTTCCACCCCCGTCGGCCCGCCGCCCACGATCACGTAGTCCATCAGGCTGTTTATCTGCTCTTCGTCCGCCACCTGCAGTGCCTTCTCAAAGTTCTGCAGAATAGTGTTACGCAGCGTCAGCGCATCATCCAGGCTCTTCATCGAGATGGTTTTGGCCTCCATCACCTTGTCCCCGAAAAAGTTGGAGGTGGCACCCGTGGCCAGCACCAGGTAATCGTATTCGATCAGCCCGATGGAGGTTTCGACCATGCGGTTGGCCGTGTCTACCTGCTCCACCTCCGCGAGCCGGAAATAAAAGTTCTGCTGGTCGTGAAAGATTTTCCGGAAGGGGTGGATGATGGAGTCCGCCTCCACACCGGCCGTCGCCACCTGGTAGAGCAGCGGCTGAAAGGTGTGGTAGTTTTCGCGGTCTACCAGCACCACCTGCACCTCCGCGCCGCGCAGCGCCTTGGCCAGTTCTATCCCCGCAAAGCCTCCCCCGATGATGAGCACGCGGGGCTTCCCTGTATGTTCTATCCTTGTCTGTTGCGTCATATATAAAGCGATATAACTTGGGCCACAGCTCTCCCGCTGCCCGGCAGGGTGCCTATATAGAAGCAGCAGCCCTACCGCAACATTTACGGAGACGGACTGCTGCCGTTATGGTTGAAGGGCCTGTGGCCAGGGCACGCCGCCCCCACCGCCTGCACCAAGAGTAGCCTCCGGCATTGCAGCGGCGGGCCCGTACGGTCAGATTCTCGTGTCGAGGTTCTTGCCGTAGTCCTTCACCTGCCTCATAAAAGCCTCGACTTTTTCGTCATAGTAAGTGCCGTAGGCATCGGAGATAGTTCCTTTCGCGCCGGAGGTGGTTTCCAGCACATACAGGATCGACATATCATCCGGGTTACTCTCTCCCTCAAAACGGTAGAAGTTCACGATCTGCACCTGGTCGGGTGCGAACTGCTGCCTGCCGTCTATGGTGCTCAGGCTGCCCTCCTCCGTCACTCTGAAATCAAGCTTATATCCCGCACTCCTCACCTTTGCGAGCACATTGACCAGGGATTTTAATTCTACTTTGTCCTCCATTGTTATAGCCTTTAGGTCTCACGGAATATTCCCTATACGCAGAAAGCACCGGGGAATGAGGCCAATATGGCGGGAACAGCCGAAAAACGACTCAAATCCTGCTGTACACCCCCAGTCGGGGGTGTACAGCAGGATTTATATATGGTCAGGAGTTACAATCCGCAGCTTACCGCCTATATGGATCACTCCTGCAGCAGTTCTTCCACTATCCGCTCGCAGATTTCATGCGTCTGCAGATTGTCCGCTGTCAAGTTTGCGGGGGCTTCGCCGGTGCGCACCGCCCTGATGAATGCTGCTATGATCTGCTCAAAGCCACGCTTGTGCAGGGTGGGCTCCCAATCGCTGCTGCCCAGTTTTGTTTCATTTGCGCCGCTGCGGACCACGAGTTCTGACACTTGGGTGGCGATGCGTTTCTCCGTCGCGCACATTACCTCCACCCGCTCCTCCGAAGTGCCGCTGTCGCGGTTCATGAGGCCGATGGCGGTAGCGCCTTTCGCCAGAAACTGCACCGTGACATGGTGCAGCAGCCCCTCCTCTATTCTGCCGCTCACCCGCAGTTCCTCCACCGGATATGGGAACAGGTAGCGCAGCGTGTCCACCACATGGATGAAGTCGTCGAAGATGAAGGTGCGCACGTCGGCAGGCTGGTTTGCCCGGTTCTTCTGCATGAGCACCATGTTGGGCGCCTCCAGTTCCTTCAGTTTCCGGTAAGCGGGGGCGTAGCGCCTGTTAAAGCCCGCCATCAGGATCAGGTGCCGCTGTTCGGCCATTTCCACAAGGCGGCTGGTGGAGGCATAATGGTAGGTGATGGGCTTGTCGACGTAAACGTGGATGCCGTGCCGCAGCAGCTGTTCCACAAGCTCCGGGTGGGCGTCGGTGGCCCCGTGAACGAAAGCGCCCCGGATGCCGCTGTGCAGCAGCGCGTCGAGGGTTTGGTGCAGATGGGCGAACCTGTACCGCTGCCCGATATGGGCCAGTTTCTCCTGGTTTCGGGTGTAGAGGTGCAGTTCGATGTCTTCCCGGCCGCTCAAAACCGGCAGGTACGCTTTGCCGGCGATATCGCCCAGACCGATGATTCCTAATTTCAGCATGGTGTTATATATAGCGTGACTTCCCTATACCTGTTTCCGGGGCTTTGCGTTGGATGTGCTATAAGTAAACGGACACAGGTATAGGGAAAGGAGACTTTTACGTCGCACCCAGCAAGCTGCCCATGTTTTAAAGCTTGTAATGTTTCTATGAAGCCTGTAGGTTGATTTCAACGGGTACTTTTATGAACTGATTCGGTTTATAAACTGATTCGGTTTCAGAAGCAGTTCGTGGTGCGATTGGGCATATATAAAACGCCCGCACTGTTGGTTGTACGGGCGTTTTATATATGGCAGTGCCAGAATGACCTACTTTTCTATTTCTGGCATACCCGCCCGCTGAGGCGTTATATATGGATCTGGCGTTTCATTGTCACACCAAGCCTCTCAGGCGCTCGGCGCTGGTTTCGGGGGTGATGTCGCGCTGCGGGTCGCCCAGCATCTCGTAGCCGACCATAAACTTTTTGACGGAGGCCGAGCGGAGCAGCGGCGGATAGAAATGCATGTGCAGGTGCCAGCCCGGGTGCTCCTGCCCGTCGGTGGGGCGCTGGTGGATACCGGCGGAATACGGGAAGGATACGTTGAAAACCCGGTCATAGGCCATCGTCAGGCGCTTGATGGCATCGGCAAAGGCGGTTTTGTCGGCATCGTCCATCTGCCCGATGTGCCCGATGTGGCGGCGCGGCAGGATCATGGTCTCGAAAGGCCACACCGCCCAGAACGGCACCAGCACCACGAACTGGTGGTTCTCATATATAACCCTGGTTTTTTCCTCCAACTCGATAGCGAGGTAGTCTTCCAGCATGCTGCGCCCGTGCTCCCTGTAGTATTTGGCTTGGTGCTGCGTCTCGCGGGCCGGGCCCGCCGGGATGGTGCTCTGTGCCCATATCTGCCCGTGCGGGTGCGGGTTGCTGCAGCCCATCACCTGGCCCTTGTTCTCGAAAATCTGCACGTGGTTGATAAAATCCAGCATGCCCAGTTCCTCATACTCCTGCTGCCACAGGTCCACCACCTTCCGGATGTCCTCCACCTCCATGTCGGGCAGCGTCAGGTCGTGGCGCGGCGAAAAGCAGATAACCTTGCAGATGCCGCGCTCGCTCTCGGCCCGCAGCAGGCCGCCTTTTGCGTACGAGCCGCCGGGCGTGCCCGGCTGCAGCGCCGCAAAGTCGTTGTCGAACGCGTAAGTGGATTTGTAGTCGGGGTTGTGCTCGCCGCTGGCCCGCTTGTTGGTCGGGCACAGGTAGCAGGCGGGGTCAAATGCCGGACGGTTCTCTTTCGGGACCTCCTCCTGCTGCCCCTGCCACGGCCTTTTGGCCCGGTGCGGCGACACGAGCACCCACTCGCCGGAGAGCGGGTTATATCTGCGGTGCGGATGTTCCGCCAAATCAAAAGTTTCCATCTTGTTTTTCAGTTATATTGAAAAAGGACACAAGTAGCAGGTGTCAGGACACCAGACCTTTTGTGCCGCATTAATCCAATCACCAGTATTTTAATACCTGTGATGCTTCTATAGAATGTGTAGGTTAACTTTGTCCGGGTACTTCTATAGGCTGGCCGGATGCTTGTCTTTACTCAGCAAAGCTGCTCCCGTCCACAATCTCGGCTATATATGTTTTAAGCGTGATGCCGAACCGCTGCTGGTATGCCTGCTCCATCTGCTGCACAAAAGTATCCAGGGCGTCTATCTGCACCAGGTTGATGGTACAGCCGCCAAAGCCGCCACCCATCATGCGCGCCCCCAGCACCTTGTCTGACCGCTTTGCCTGCTCCACCAGGAAATCAAGTTCCGGGCAGCTCACTTCGTAATCGTGCTGCAGGCCTTCGTGCGAGGCGTACATTCTTTTCCCGAACGATTTCATATCGCCCCTGGCCAGGTCGGCGCAGGCGGCCTCCACCCGGTTGTTCTCGCTCACCACATAGGTGCAGCGCCTGTATACCACCGGGTCAAACTCCTGCTGGTGCTGCGCCAGCATGTCCAGCGTAGCGCCGCGCAGGCTCAGCACCTCCGGGTAATATCTGTGGAGGATGGCCACGCCCGCCTCGCACTCCTTCCGGCGCGTGTTGTACTCCGAGGAGGCCAGCGAGTGCTTCACCTGCGTGTCGCAGAGCACGATGCGGTAGTCTTCCATGGCGAGGTGGTAGTACGCGTACTCCAGCGAGCGGCAGTCGAGCTTGATGGCGTGGTCGCGCTTGCCGAACATGCTGGCGAACTGGTCCATGATGCCGCACATCACGCCCGCATATTCGTGCTCTGCCTTCTGGGCCATCTTCACCAGCGTAAGCTTTTCGATGCCGAAGCCGAAGATTTCGTTCAGGCCAAAGGCCATGCCGCACTCCAGGGCTGCCGACGAGGATAGCCCGGCCCCAATCGGCACGTTGCCGCCGAACACTACATCAAACCCCTTCACGTTATGGCCAGCCCGTTGCAACTGCGCCACCACGCCCAGCAGGTAGTTGGCCCAGCCCATGTCGGATGGCTTTACCTGGCTTAGGTCAAAATCAGCCCGTTCCTCCAGGTTGAAAGAGTAGGCCCGGAAGGTGTTGGTGCCGTTGGGCGCCATGGCAAAAAACATCTCTTTGTTGATGGCGGCCGGCAGCACGAAGCCTTCATTGTAGTCGGTGTGCTCGCCGATGAGGTTCACCCGCCCCGGCGACCGCACCACCACCGGCTCCTGGTTATATAGCTCCCTGAATTTCGCTTCAATCTCTTTTAACATAGTTCTATGATTGTGCAGAGCTGCCTCAGCAACCCGCGTTGTAGTTTTACACAAGCCGCTAAAGCTACTAAATTTACTTATATCTTGCTGTCCGCACGCGCCAAAACGCAGGGCCTGCCTTTGGCTTTGTCTTCAGAAAAAGGACACTTGTGGCAGGTAGCAAGCCACAAGCGCTCTTGTGCGGCCTCCGACACGTTGTCCATCACACAGGAAAGGAGAGGCTTCCGTGGATAGCGCAGCCAGATTTTTCCAGGTTACATATATAACGAGCCATTCGCAGTTGCGGCTGTGCATATGGCAGGAGAGGCTGGCGCTGCATATATAAATCAGTCTTTCAGCAGTACCGTGCTGTAGGCGGGCAGTTGCACCTCCTGCGGACCTTCCCTGAGAAAGTCCTGAACAAAAGGAATTACGGCACGGCTTACTCACATCCGATTGATGTGATGCCCCTCCCCAATTGAAACGGAACCGCCGCCGCTCTGCCGGAAGCCCAACGCCCGGCGCTGCGGCGCGTATATGTCTGAAGTTTTAACGATAAGAGACCATGGATTTAGATATCATTCACGATGAGGAAGACCTCCGCTTCTACGCAGTAATAGCCGGAGACGAAGCCGAGCTCACCTACACGTACCCCGAAAGCGGCGTGATGGACTTTGACCATACGTTTGTGCCGGAGGGAGGCCGCGGCAAGGGATACGCCGACAGGCTGGTGCAGTCGGGGCTTGACTATGCCCGCTCCCAGAACTACCAGGTGGTGCCTTCCTGCCCGGTGGTGGGGGCGTTTATCAAGCGCCACCCCGACTACGAGGACCTGGTACAGCCGGAATAACATTATCCATATATAAAAACCCCTGCCGTACCTGCTGTGCCCGGCAGCGGTTTTTATATATCCACGCCTGCAATCCTGCGCCGCACCGATTTATATATCCCGATGACATCTCTTGTGCCCCCGCTCCGGCAATGCTGCTTGGCATAACCCTTGCAAAAGCTTATTTTAGCTGCGGCGTCACCTCCGCCACGGGGCGCCTCATCCATATATAAAGCATGCCTGTTGACTGCCCCGGAACCATCATGAACAAAAAACCCATTACGTCTGCCATTTCCCGCCTGCTCCTGGGTGCTGCCTTGTGTTTTGCTGCAGCACAAGCCCGGGCCCAGACGCCAACATTTACCCGGCAGGACACGCTGCGCGGCAGCATCACCCCGGAACGCGCCTGGTGGGACCTCACCTATTACCATCTCGACATTGAGGTTAACCCGGCCGACAGCAACATCCGGGGCGTGAACACCATCCGGTACAAAGTGCTGGAGCCGCAGCAGCGCATGCAGGTAGACCTGCAGCCCCCGATGCGGTTGGCAAAAGTGACGCAGGGCGGCAAGGAACTGCCGGTGCAGCAGGACGGCAACGCTTATTTCGTGCAACTCGCGGAGCCGCAGGAGCCGGGCGCGGTGAAGCAGGTGGAGGTATATTTTGGCGGCAAGCCGCAGGTGAGCGAGAACCCGCCCTGGAGCGGCGGCATTACCTGGCAGCACGACGCTAACGGCAAGCCCTTCGTGGCCAACTCGAACCAGGGCGACGGCGCCAGCCTGTGGTGGCCCTGCAAAGACCATATGTACGACGAGCCCGACAGCATGCTGATCAGCGTGAAGGTGCCGGAAGGCCTGATGGACGTGTCGAACGGCCGCCTGCGCCGCGTGGAGAAGCACTCCGACGGCAGCAGCACGTTCCACTGGTTCGTAAGCAACCCCATCAACAACTACGGCGTGAACCTGAGCGTGGGAGATTATGTACACTTCTCCGAGAAATACCCCGGGGAGAAGGGGCAACTAGATTGCAATTATTACGTGCTGCGCGGCAACCTCGACAAGGCGAAAAAACAGTTCAGGGACGTGGGCCGCATGCTGAAGGCGTTTGAGCACTGGTTCGGCCCCTACCCTTTTTACGAGGACGGCTACAAGCTGGTGGAGGTGCCGTACCTGGGCATGGAGCACCAGAGCGCCGTGACCTATGGCAACGGCTACCAGAACGGTTACCTGGGCCGCGACCTGAGCGGGTCGGGCTGGGGCCTGAAATTCGACTATATCATCATCCACGAGTCGGGGCACGAGTGGTTCGCCAACAACATCACCTACAAGGACTACGCGGACATGTGGGTACACGAGAGTTTCACCACTTACTCCGAAAACCTGTTTGTGGACTACTACTATGGCAAAGAGGCCGCCGCTGATTATGTGATCGGGCAGCGCGCCCACATCGAGAACGACCGCCCCATCATCGGCCCCTACAACGTGAACCGCACCGGCTCCGGCGACATGTACTATAAAGGCGCCAACATGCTGCACACCCTGCGCCAGTTTGTAAACAATGATGAAAAATGGCGTGGCATCCTGCGCGGGCTCAACCAGGAATTCTACCACCAGACCGTGACAACGGAGCAGATTGAGGGCTATCTGAGCCAACATACGGGCCGCGACCTGCAGCCCTTCTTCGACCAGTACCTCCGCGGTGTGCGCATCCCGGAACTGGAGTACAGCCAGCAGGACGGTAAACTCATGTACCGCTGGAGCAACTGCGTGCCTGGGTTTGCGATGCCGGTGAAAGTATATATAAACAGGCAGGAAAAGTGGCTGGCGCCGACAACCGAGTGGAAAGTGTTGGACGAGGCCCCGAAAAAGGCGAAACTGGAGGTGGACCGCAACTTCTACGTGACAGCGGCAAAAGTACGTTCTATCTGATTACCCGGATACCAGCAACAAAGCCCAGGTTCATCCGGTTAGAAGCCGCCGCTGGCTGTCCGTTCCGGGCGGAAGGTCTAAAATGGGAGGCAAGTGAATCCACCGAAGAGCGCGTGCCGCCTCTTTTTCATTAGCCTGAATAGCTCAATCTACCGCGGCCCGCTTTTCTGTCTCACACCAGCTTAGGGAGATAGGTATATATACTGAAATACCCGTTTTAAAGCTGTATTAACCCTCAAAAAGCAACCGCATCGGGCACGGATGGCAGCGTACTTCTACTTTCGCCGTACAATTAGGCAGCACGAAGCAAGAAGCCGGAAAAGGATTCTTTAGGTTGGTTAGAATTTTATCTCCGGCGCTGCTTCATGCGCTCTCTGAGTAAAAGCTTTGGTACATAGGGTGGGGCGCCGATGATGGGTGCTTGAGGCGCCCCAACCCTATTGTACACCTTCAGCCTGACCTGGCACACATCCGTGCCCGGCTTATGCTGTTTCCCGCCTGGCTCTGTCATCGCGCTTTATTTCATACAAATAATAATATCATCAGGTGTATTGATATTTGCATATAACGTTCACTTTTGCAGGAGGCGACATCATGGCTGTGACAGTGCAGCAGGTCCAGGATTGTTTTTTCGTAACGGCGAGCGGCTGCCTTGATGCGGAGGATTGCCTCCAGCTGAAGCAGGCGATTGTGGCGGCAAAGGCCGCCGGTGTCCACAACGTGCTGGTGGATTGCGAGCACCTCTCGGCTGTAACCACAGAGGCCCTGCGCATTGTGCTCTCCCAGACAAGCAGCGCCGAGGTGGCGGGAATCAACCTTGTTTTCTACCGCGTACATCCCGGAGTGCAGGCTGTTATAGACAGAACGGGGCTAAACAGCGTATTATGTATTGTTCAGGGCCTGCAGGAGGCGTACCACTACTGCAGGAGCCAATCGTAAAGGACGTATACCATAAAACAAGCTGCTGATGAATACATCCCTCCGACATTTCGCCACCGATATAATGCCCGTTGACGGCGGTATAATTGTGAGCCTGAAAGGCGAGCTGGATGCACATTCCTCCGTTGTGGCAAGCAACGTGCTGGAGGGCGCAGCAGTGTCCGGCATGGCCTGCCTGCTGATAGACTGCAGCCAGTTATCCTATATATCCTCCGCCGGTATCGGGGTGATTCTCTCCGTTTACCACCTCTGCCTCCTCAAACAGACCAACCTTACCCTCTTCGGCATGCAACCAAAAATCAGGAATGTGTTTGAGGTGCTGGGCATGGACAAAGTCCTGAATGTGGCCGCCTCCAAAGAGGAGGCCATGGCCCTTGCGGCGACCTCGCGCCGCGCGTAACCTGCTTTTCCCTCCCGCACCTTTGCCCCAGGCTTCATGCAACCGTAAGCGCACTTGCTCTATTTCGCAAAGGCAAGAAATGTCTACATATACTCTTGCCAACCAAAATATAATCAACGCGTGCAGGCGGGCGAGTTGGTATTTGTAGAATAAAGACTTTAACTTGAACACCGCAAAACACGCCTGTGCCGCACCATGCCCATGCGCAAGCGTTCCGTTCAGTCTGCCGCTGTACAACCCCTGCGCCGACGGCTATATAGGCGGTGCGTCAGGGAGCGCCATATGGGAGGCGGGTGTGCGGCAACCGTGTCACGGCATAATCTGTGGGAAAATCACTTGTTTACTCATATAGCAGCATTTAAATTTTATGGCCGGAATTTCTCAACAAGCACAAAAAGAATACACCGCAGCACCGTCGCGCAACTACCGGGGGCCTCTGGTAACCGTGACGTTGCTCTTCTTCATGTGGGGTTTTATCACATGCATGAACGACATCCTCATCCCCAAGCTACAGCAGGTGTTCACGCTGCAACTGTGGCAGGCGATGCTCATCCAGACGGCTTTTTTCGGGGCCTATTTCATTATCTCGCTCCTGTACTTCATCGTCTCCATCACCAAGGGCGACCCGATTCAAAAAATCGGCTATCAGAATGGCATCATTGTGGGGCTGGTGGTGGCCGCCGTCGGCTGCGCCATGTTTGTGCCGGCCGCCAGCCTGCTGAGCTACGGATTTTTTCTGCTGGCGCTCTTTATACTGGCCTCGGGCATCACCATTCTGCAGATTGCGGCGAACCCCTATGTGGCTATCCTCGGCCCGCCTGCAGGAGCCGCCAGCCGCCTGAACATGACGCAGGCCCTGAATTCGCTGGGTACCACGGTGGCTCCCATCATCGGCGGCTATCTTATCTTTGAGGGCGTTGACGCGGTGCAAAGCGGCTCCGCAGACTCGGTGAAACTGCCATACCTGGGCCTGGCGGCCACGCTGCTTGCCATTGCCGTGCTCATCAAAATCGCGAAGCTGCCGCGCATCCAGAGCGGTGAGGAGCAGTTGGTTCCGGACGCGGGGGCACTGCGCCACCGCCACCTGGTGCTGGGCATTATCTGCATCTTCATGTACGTGGGCGGCGAGGTGTCCATTGGCAGCGCCCTTATCAACTTCTTCCGGCTCCCGGAGATTGCCGGTCTGGACGAGGCGGAGGCGGGCCACTTTCTTGCCTTCTACTGGGGCGGGGCCATGGTGGGCCGTTTCTTCGGTGCCGTGGCGCTGGCGCAGTTCCGCAACAACAGCAACAAGTACGTGATCATCGGCGCAATCAGCGCCGTGGCATTTGTGCTGCTCTTCAGCATATATGGCCTGAACGAGGCGCTGATTGCGCTGGGCCTGATTGCCCTGAACTTCGGGGTGCTGCTGCTGGGCCGTTTCATGCCGAGCCGGACGCTGGGTTTCTTCGCCTCCACCGTCATCGTGCTGCTCCTGCTGACGTGCTTTGCTCAGGGTGCCGTGGCCATGTGGTCCGTCATCGCCATCGGCCTGTTCAACTCCATCATGTTCCCGACTATATTCACGCTCGCCATCGAGGGGCTCGGCATCCATACCAGCCAGGCCTCGTCGCTGCTGGTGATGGCCATTGTGGGCGGTGCCATCATACCCCCGCTGCAGGGCTTGGTGGCCGACTCCACGGGCAGCCTGCAGTTGTCTTTCCTGGTGCCCCTGGTGTGCTACGCCTACATCGTTTACTATGGTTTTGCGGGATATAAAATAAAACCCATAGACGCCTAGCCAGCGCCCATCCCCACAGCAGAAGAGCCGCCGGAGTCATTCCGGCGGCTCTTCTGCTGTGGGGCAAATTCATCAAGATGCTATATATAGCAGCCCTGCTGTAGCGGCAGAGCTGATGTGGCGCACCACCGCTCTGCGGCCGGCCTGTCAATGTCTTTATATATGGCTTGATGCCATATATGGCTCTTGCCGGGACGGGTGCTGGCGCTGGAATGTCTGCTGCTGGTAGAGTTTCCGGTTCCCTCCTCTTAAGAATTTACGAACGGCAGCACCCGACTACAAGCCAGCCTCTGAAACGCGCAGCAGCCCGTTAGCGGAACCCCCTCGCCCGAATGTGCCGCCAAGGCAAACCCCCGCTGCCCGCGTCCGTTAGAAATACTGTATACCGCTTTTTTATTAACCTTAATCTCAAAGCTATGAACAGCAATTTCAATGACCGCCACGAAGGCAACTTCCAGACGCACCGCTCCGAACGCTACCGGCACCCGGAGCAGGACAGATACAGGTTCGACGACTACGGGTCCTCGGCACGGGGAGGCTACGGCAACGAGGGAAATGCGGGCACCTGGGGCAACCAGGGCAACGAGATGGGCGGCTCGCGCCGTATGTCCGGCCGCGGCATGAACAGCGTCACCTACAGCACTTCCCGCAACTACGGCAACATGGGCAGCTACGGCGGGGCACAGGGCTTCGGAAGCGAAAGGGGCGGCTATGCCTCGCAGCACCCCGACGAAAGCAGAACCGGCTACAATTACTACAGCGGCATGGGCTCCTCCGGCCAGGCCAGGCAAAGCCGCGGCTCTAACTACGGCGGGTCCAATTACCGCTCTGACTACCGCCGGGATGCTTACAACAGCGACCGCGACAGGTACGGCTCCGGCAGTTCCAGTAGGTTTGGGAGGTCTGATGGGAGCCGCCATGCCTTTGATGAGGACAGCTACAACGCGGGCAGCGGCGCCTACCGGGGCAGCAGCCGTGGCGGCTACAACTCGCCTAACTATGGCGGCTACGAGGGCAACTATATGGGAAGCGGCTACAGCCGCAGTTCAAGGGAAGACTATGGCTCCGGCGGCAGCGGCGGCAGCGGCGGCAGCGGCAGTCATGGCCTGTACGGGGGCAGTGGCTACAGCAGTGAGCCATATGGCATGAGCGGCTACTACAGCGGCGGCTACGGCGACAGGAACCAGGGCTGGAACGACAACCGCTCCGGCAGCAACTACTTCAAGAGCGAGAACCGGGGCCGTACCTTCGACCGCGACAGAGGTGACGACTGGGGCCGCAGCTATAGAGAGAGGTATTAAATTGCCAGCCTGTTATTCTGTATAGCCAGAGGCAGTACCGTGTGAATGCAGTACCGCCTCTGGCTATATGTAAATCCATGTATCGCCCCGCTTCCTCTTCTTCTCTACCAACCCATAAAACGGCGAAAAAGCTCCTGCAGGCTTGGCTGAGGCAAGTATTTTAGTATGATTAAAGTAGAATATACAAATAATGCGTATATTAAACAATTCAACTTTTACCGCAGGTGCTTGTTCATTTACCTTCTAACATCTATAACCATCTAACGATTTAATTATGAGAAAAATCTTACAATTTATCCTGGTGCTGGCTGTGGCACTGGGGCAGGTTTCGTGCGAAGGAGACGAAGGGCCTCCGGGTCCGGCAGGACCACAGGGACCGGCAGGGCCAACCGGAGCGCAGGGTGAGCCCGGGGAATCCGGCAAGGCGCAGGTGTTTGAGTTTCCCGCCGATTTTGAGCAGGATTCGAGTGGCGTCTACGCTGTCCTGGTGGATTTCGCTCAGAATGAGATTGAGGTGGAAGAATCGGATGTGGTGCTGGTATACAGGTTCAGAGGAGGTTACAAAGATGCTAATGACGCTAACGTCCTGCTGTGGAGCCCGCTTCCGGAAACGCTCCTGATCGATGCGAACAGAATCATTCAGTATAATTTCCTTCACAGCCTGGCTGAGGTGCTGATTTATATCGACTCCCAGTTCGATCTGGCAACGCTGTCTGCCCAGCAGATTGCGGGGCTCACTACGCAGCAGGGCTTCCGGGTGGTTATCATTCCGGGTGATTTCCTGGATGGGGGACGAACCGCCGGGCCTCCGGTAGATTTCAGCAATTACGGAGAGGTGGCCGATTTCTTCAACATCACGGAGGCCGATGTTCAGAAAATCAATATAAAATAATAAATGCCTGAGCCGCCTGCAGTGGTGGCTCAGGCAAACCTTTTGTTTCTGAAGCAGCTATATATAGCCGCCGGCATTGCAGATCAGACAGCCGCTGCTGCCCCGGCAGCTTTTTCCGGGAGGCAACCCGGGCTGCAGCGCAGCGGGGCATCGCTGCAGCAGCAGGAAGCCGACGCAAAAACTCAAACTATGTCAACCACTTGCACCTGAGCAGAGCTACGTCTCCATGAAGCATACCCAGAAAAATCCGAAGGCCTGGTTTCCGTCGTTGCTGTTGCTGGCCCTTGTTCAAGCTATATCCCCCTCCCCCGTGCAGGCTCAGAATACGTCGCCTGCCCAGGAGCTACAGGAAAGGGTTACCGTCACCGGCACTGTGAAGCTGCAGCCAGCCAGCGGAACGGCTGCTGAGCCCTCACCGGGGGTAACCGTGCTGGAGAAAGGCACCACCAACGGCACCTCCACCGACATCAATGGCGATTTTCAGTTGCAGGTGCAGCCGGGCGCCGTGCTGACTTTTTCCATGATAGGCTATATAACACAGGATGTAAGCGTGGAGAATCGGACGAATATAGACGTGACCCTGAAGGAAAGCGACAATGCCCTGCGCGAGGTGGTGGTGACCGGCTACCAGACCATCGACCGCAAAATGTTTACCGGGTCGGCGGCCTTGCTCACCGGCGAGGACGCCAAGCGGGAAGGCGTCACAGACGTCAGCCGGATGCTGGAAGGGCGCGTGGCCGGGGTGTCGGTGCAAAACGTGTCGGGCACTTTCGGAGCTGCCCCCAAGATACGGGTGCGCGGCGCCACCTCCATCACCGGCGACAACAAGCCCCTCTGGGTCGTGGATGGCATTATCCTGGAGGATGTGGTGAATGTCTCGAACGAGCAGCTTTCCACCGGCGACCCGGCGACCCTGATCGGCTCTTCTGTCGCGGGCCTGAATCCGCAGGACATTGAGAGTTTCCAGATACTGAAAGACGCCTCCGCCACGGCCATGTACGGGGCGCGTGCCATGAACGGCGTGGTGGTGATCACGACAAAAAAAGGGCGCATCGGCAAGCCGCTGGTCTCCTATACCGGCAACTTCTCCACCTACCTCAAGCCCACCTACAGCACCTTCGACATCATGAACTCGGCCGACCAGATGTCGGTGTACCTGGAGCTGCAGCGCAAGGGCTGGCTGAACCACTCCGATGTTTCCCGAAGCCAGAACGGCGGCGTCTTCACCAAGATGTATGACCTGATCAACACCTACAACCCGGAAACCGGCACCTTCGGGCTGGAGAACACGCCGGAAGCCAGGGGCGCCTTTCTGGAGCGCTACGCCAGGGCCAACACCGATTGGTTCGACGTGCTGTTCAAGAACTCCTTTATGCAGGAACACTCCGTCAGCATCTCCTCCGGCACCGAGAAAACACAGCTGTACTTCTCCAGCAGTTTCCTGAAGGATGAAGGCTGGACGGTGGCCGACCAGGTGAAGCGCTTTACCGGCAACGCGCGGGCCAACTTTAACCTCTCCGACAAAGTCTCGCTTGGCCTGATCACGCAGGGCTCCATCCGCGATCAGCAGGCGCCCGGGGTGATAGAGCGCATCAGCAACCCGGTGACCGGCGCGTACAACCGCGACTTCGACATCAACCCTTTCAATTATGCCCTGACCAGCAGCCGCACGCTCACGCCCTACGACGACGCAGGCAACCTGGAGTATTTCAGGCGCAACTTTGCCCCCTTCAACATCCTGAACGAACTGGAGAACAACACGCTCGATATATCGGTGCTGGACCTGAAGCTGCAGGCCGATTTCAACTACAAAATATTCCAGAACCTGCAGTACAATTTCTCAGGGGCCCTGCGCTACGCCAACACCACCCGGGAGCACAAGGTGCGGGAAAACGCCAACATGGCGCTGGCTTACCGCGCCGCTGACGATGCCACCGTGCAGGAAAGGAACAAATTCCTGTACCGCGACCCGGACAACCCCGAGGCCCAACCGGTGGTGGTGCTGCCCTACGGCGGCTTCTACAACACCAAAGACGACAATCTGGTAAGCTATTACCTCCGCAACACCCTGGACTGGGACAAAACATTCAGCGATGTCCATACCGTCCGGCTGTTCGCCTCGCAGGAGCTGCGCTATGCCGACCGCCAGAGCAAATTCTTCAACGGCTACGGCTACCAGTACGATAAAGGCGGTGTGCCCTATATAGACCCCAACATCATCAAGCAGGGCGTGGAGGGTAACTTCAATTATTATGGCATGAACCTGAACTATGACCGCTTTCTGGCCTATATGGCGAACGGGGCCTACTCCTACAACGGCAAGTACAATCTGAACGGCACCGTGCGCTACGACGGGTCAAATCTACTCGGGGAGTCGCGGACGGCACGGTGGCTGCCCACCTGGAACGTGAGCGGCTCCTGGAACATCGACACCGAGCCTTTTATGCAGCAGCAGGACATCGTGAACCGGCTGACCCTGCGGGCCACCTACGGCCTGACGGCCAGCATGGGCAATGCCACCAACTCCAGCCTGGTGCTGCAGAGCGGCAGCACCAGAAGGCCCTACCTGACGGAGGTGGAGTCTATGATATATATCCAGAACCTGGAGAACTCGGAGCTGACATGGGAAAAACAGTATGAAACCAACGTAGGCGTGGACGCGGGCCTGTTCAACGAAAGGCTACAGGTAACGGTGGATGGCTATATCCGGAACGCGTTCGACCTGATAGGCCTGATCAGAACATCGGGCATTGGCGGCGAGGGCGTGAAGATCGCCAACTACGCAGACATGGAATCGCAGGGGGTGGAGGTGATGCTGAACGGCGGCATCGTGGAAGGCCCTGACTGGGGGCTGAGTTCACAGCTGACTTTCGGTTACAACGAGGGGAAAATCACCAACCTGAAGAACAACCCGGATATATGGTCGCTGGTGACGCCGGAGGGAGGCCCTAAAGAAGGCTATCCATACAGGGGCCTGTTCTCTATCCAGTTTGAAGGGCTTGACCCGGAGAACGGCTCCCCTCTTTTCATCAACGAGGAGGGGGAACGAAGCAGCGACGTGTACCTGCAAAGCGACGAGACGGAGCACCTGATATATGAAGGACCCGTGGACCCGGTTGTGAACGGTGGCTGGTTTAACTCACTGCGGTATAAGAATTTCACGCTCTCGGGCCTGGTAACCTACAGCGGCGGCAACAAAATCAGGCTGGACCCCGCCTTCAAATCTACATATACCGACCTGGATGCCACACCCTACAGCTTCCTGGATCGTTGGATATTGGTGGGGGACGAGACGGCCACCAACGTTCCTTCTATCCTGGACCGGGTAGCGGTGGCGGAGCTTGGCAGCACCTATCCCTATAACAACTACAACTATTCTACTGCCCGTGTGGCGGACGGTGATTTTGTGCGGCTGAAGCATGTAACACTCTCCTATAATTTACCAACTGAACGTGTCAAGGCCATAGGCCTGAACAGCCTCTCGGTCAGTCTGGTGGCGAACAACCTGTGGCTGATATATGCCGATGACAGACTGAACGGGCAGGACCCGGAATTCTTCGGCGCCGGAGGGGTGGCGATGCCCGTTCCCCGCCAGTTCACCCTATCCCTGAAAGCAGGCCTTTGATATCATGAGAAAGCTATTTATATATACCTGCCTTGCCTCGCTTTTTGCGGCCACCGGCTGTGAAGACTACCTGGAGCAGGCCGTGGACCAGCGGACGAAGCTGGACACCGGGGAAAAGATAAGCGAGTTGCTGGCTACCGCTTACCCCCAGGCGGACTATGTCACGTTCACGGAGGCGATGTCGGACCTGGCGCTGGACAAAGGCCCCGGAAACGTGGAGGTAGACGAGGTAAACCGTAACCCTTATTTTTACCAGGAGGTGGAGTCCAGGGATCAGGGCTCACCGGACTATTACTGGAACGCCAGTTATGCCGCCATCGCCGCCGCCAACCATGCGCTGGAGGCAATCAGAAATTCTCCCGACCCGAACGCGTTCAGCGCCCAGAAAGGAGAGGCGCTGGTTGCCAGGGCCTATGCCCACTTCATGCTGGTCAGCCTTTTTGCGAACATATATGACCCGGCCACCGCCGCCTCCGACCCCGGCATCCCCTACGTGACAGAGCCTGAGGACGTGGTGCTGAAGCAGTATGAGCGCAGGACGGTGGCCTATGTATATGAGCAAATCGAGAAAGATTTAACAGAAGGCCTGCCCCTTATCAACAACAACGCCTACCGCGTGCCGAAATATCATTTTAACACGTCTGCGGCCCATGCTTTTGCCGCCCGGTTTTACCTGTTCAAACAGGACTATCAGAAGGTGATACAACATGCCAACCAGGTTTTCCCCGGAGGCGATATCGGGCCGAACTTAAGGCCCTGGGTGGGCGTGTACAGCACCCTGACTGCAAACGAAGGGCTGGCCATATATACACAGGCAACGGAGAACTCCAACCTGCTGCTGGTGGAGGCCCCCTCCCTGTGGGCTCGCAACTATGGGCGCTACCGGTATGGGCTGGCCACCCCTATCGTCAACTATTTGTTCCGGAGCGAGAACGTGACGGGGGCTACCTGGGTGTATCCTTTATATACCCAGGGCGATGAAAACTGGCTCGTCCTGAAGTTCCGGGAGCACTTTGTGCGCGAGGACGTGAACGCAGAAATCGGCATTCCTTATACCATCTTCCCGCTGTTTACCGCCGAGGAAGTGCTGTTTAACAGAGCCGAAGCCCACTTGCAATTAGGCAACAAGGAGGCTGCCAGAGACGACCTGAACCTGTTTGCCAGCACCCGCATCGAGAACTACAGCCCCTCCGCGCACAGAATCTCGAATGATAAACTCCGGGCATTCTACGGCACCCGCGATGAGGAGGCAGCTCTCATGGCCGCACTGCTCGATTTTAAAGCGGCAGAATTTGTGCAGGAAGGCATGCGCTGGTTTGATATCTTGCGGCATAAAATCAGGGTGGAGCACCCCACAATTGATGGGCAGTTGATCGTTTCTGAACCGGGCGACCCGCACCGGGTGCTGCAACTGCCCCAGGAGACCGAACTGGCCGGACTGGAGCCGAACCCACGCTAAAGCGAAAGACATGAACATGACCTATATCCGATTATTCCTGCTGCTCTTTGCGGTAAGCCTGCTGGCGGCCTGCGAGAAAGAGGACGAGGCCGACACTCCGCTTCCGGACCTCGGCGGCGAAACATGGGCGAAAGGCCCCCTGGATGACTGGCTCCACGAGAACTTTGTGGTTCCCTTTAATATAGAGGTAAAATATCGCTTCGACCGGTATGAGGTCGCGCTGAACAAGGTGCTGGCCCCGGTAAGGGAAGACAAGGTGATCCCGGTGATGGAAACCATCCGGAAAACGTGGATTGAGCCTTACGAAAAGGAGGCTGGCGACGCCTTTATCAAGCGCCTGGCCCCGAAGCAGTTTGTGCTGATCGGCAGCGCGGAGTATAACTCCAACGGCACCATCACGCTCGGAACGGCTGAAGGAGGCCGCAAGGTGGTGCTGTTTGTGGTGAACGACTTCGACCCGAAACTGGAGTCTGAGGTGAAGCAGATGCTGCACACCATCCACCACGAGTTCGCCCATATCCTGCACCAGACCATCATGTACCCCGAGGAGTTCAAGCGCATCACGCCGGGCTACACCGCCAGTTGGAACGATTTTTCACTGGACGATGCCCGATCGCGCGGCTTCATTACCGAGTATGCCCGAAGCAACCCCGACGATGACTTTGTGGAGATGGTATCGATCATGTTGATAGAAGGCGAAGACGGGTTTGATGAAATTGTGGAAGGCCTTCCGGCACCGGCGCAGGAGTCGCTGCGGCAGAAGGAGCAGGTGGTGGTCCGCTACTTCAAGGAAGCCTGGAACATCGACTTCTACAGGCTGCAGGAAAGGTCTCAGGATGCTATTGAGGCCCTGTAAATTTGCTCAGGCGCCCATACCTATATATAAAATGCGTATGCGAAAGATAATGCTGTTCGGTTTGCTGCTGGTCACCCTGCTGTCGGGTTGCGAGAAAGACGACAACGACCCGGCGCCCGGCGAAAGACCGGATGAACGCTTGAATGAGGTACTGAGCGCCTACAAGGCCCAACTGGTTGGCGCGGAGCACGGCTGGAAAGCCACGCTGTACCCGGAGGGCGGCTCTGCCTACAGTTTCCTGTTCAACTTCAAGGAAAACGACCGCGTGGTGACGCTGGGTGATATCAGCGCAGCGGCAGCGACCACACCCCTGGAGAGCACCTACCGCCTGAAAGCGGCCCAGAAGCCCTCCCTGCTGTTCGACACCTACACCTATCTCCACGTACTGGCCGATCCGGATGCGACGAAGAGCGGCGGCGAGTGGGGCCAGGGCAGGTCCTCCGACTATGAGTTTTCGTTTGATCAGGTTTCTCCGGACTCCATCGTCCTGACGGGCAACTACCACGACAGCCGCTTGGTGCTGGTCAGGGCCACCGCTGACGAAGCCGCCAGCTACATCAGCAGCATCTACGAGAACATCCAGGCTTTTGAGGGCATCAACAATTTCAGCCTGTACTTCAAGCAACTGCGGGTAGGCGGACAGGCGTTTGATATAAAAGTGAACACGGTTCTCCGGACCATCACGATTACGTACGACGAAGGCAATGAGGTGAAGACGTTTACCACCGGCTATTACTACATGCCGGAAGGCGTCATACTTTTGCAGGCCCTCCATATAGGCGATTTAACCATTTCAACCTTCACAGACCTGGAATATGACGCCTCAGAAAGCAGAATAGGCCTGGCGGTGAACGGTGTGGACGGCAGTATACAGGAGGCCAGCAAACCGGCGAATATAGATGCACAGGCAGCCAGAAGATTTTATAATAACCCACCCACTGGCGCTTACTGGTTTACAGCGGGCTTTACTGTGGAGGGTGTGGAGGATGCTTTTAAGCTGAGTACGCTACCCGGTTTCTCATTTCTGATTTACTGGCCGAAGTACGATACTGATGATGGCACCACCTTTGACATTATGGGCTTTGTTTTTGGGAACAGCGTTAACTATGGGCTGGAAGCGGTTTCGAGCTTTACCCTGGACGGCAGAATCGTTTACTATGAACTGGGGATGTTCGGTGAAGTGCCAGCAGAACATGCTTCCATTGTGGAAGCGTTTACGCAGCAATGGACCATCCCGGAAGGCTACTATGTTATCCAGACCGGTCCAGCATCCTTTGATTTGGTGAGTGCGAAAGACGCTAAAACGTGGATCAGCTTTGAGTGATACTGGTGCGTATACATGTGTGCGTATTAGCCCCAAAACTTTAGTGAAAACCATTTGCATATAGCTGCTTTTCAAGTAAAGGTAAAGCGCGAGCGCCCTTGCTTAAGACTTCCTTTTCCCTAGCCTCCGGCCATGCTAGGCAGTTTATATATGGAGGCACGAGTTGCAAACTCGCGCCTCCATATATAAACTGCCTTAAAAGGGGTGACAAAAGAGAGCTTGAGTACCATCAGGTATATAGTACTTCCATTTAATTCTTCCCGTAAGTCTCTGCTGGCCAAGTGTCTGTGCGGAAGGGCGTGGCGGGCAGTCCGGCTTTGTTGTAGAGATTCGGCTCGGGTATCCGTTCCCAAGCAAACCGTACCGCCACCGGGTTCTTTACTTTCTCACTCCAGACCACCAACTTGTCCCCTTCTATCCTCGCCTGTGCTAGCACAAACTGCTGGTCCGCACTGGCAATGGTGAACTCCTTCAGCTCTCCCCCCTTCGCTACCAGGCCGCCGCCTATATGGTCAAACGACAGCATGATTTTATCCTTCGCCACCTGCATGGATTTGTAGACGGGGCCTGAATAAACTGTTTGCTTCTGCCCATAATCCTTTGCCAGCGCCCACAGTGCCAGGCGTTCCCCGACTACCTGCTTGTTTCGGGGGTGAATGTCCAGCGAGTCGCCAGCATCCGTGACAACGGCCATGCCTGTGTTGGGAACGGTCTGCATGGTCAGCAGTTGTGCCTCCCGGATTTCCGGCCGCTGACTGCGGTGTGGGGCAATCTGCACGAAATAAAACGGAAAATCGCTCTTCCAGCCCTGCCGCCAGTTCTTAATCATGGCCGGAAAAAGCTTCCGGTACTGGTAAGCCCTGTCGGCATTGGACTCGCCCTGGTACCAAATAGCGCCTTTGATGGTATATGGCAGCAGCGGGGCTATCATGGCGTTGTAGAGTTTGTAGGGCGACTTGTGGTGCTTCGGCCGCATGGGCTCGCGCGGGGCGGCCGCAGGCGCTTCGCCTCTGTCCTTCGCCTCCTCCGCCTCTCTTTTCCACTGCGCAAGTTCCTGCTTATATATCGCTATCGCCTCCGGGTACTTCTTTACATCCGCCGCATACCGCTCCAGTATCGGCCGGAAGTCAGCGTCAGATTCCAGCACCTCCTTTTGTGTCCAGCCTTCGGCGGGCGTGCCGCCCCACGAGGTATTAATCAAGCCTACCGGCAGGCCGGTCTTTTCATATAGCTCCCGGGCAAAGAAATAGGCCACGGCCGAAAAATCCCCGACGGTGGCCGGGCTGGCGACCTGCCAGTTGCCTTCCACATCCTGCTGCGGCTCATCGGCTACTTCGCGCGCCACTGTAAACATCGTTATCTGCGGATAGTCCGCTTTCGCAATTTCTTCTTCATAGTTTGTCACACCCGTTGCCCAGCCGGAATTCTCAATCGGCGCCACAGGGAAATGCATGTTGCTCTGGCAAGAGGCAACCCATACTTCGCCTGACAGCACATTTTCCAGCTGTATCTCGTTCTTCCCCTTAAAACGAACCGTGAAAGGTCCGCCTGCCTTGGGTGTCTTCAGTTTTACCTGCCAGTTGCCGGCTGCGTCCGCGACCGTTTTTGCTGTTTTATTTTTCCAACTTCCGGTTACCTGCACTGTTTCTCCCGGGTCGGCTCATCCCCACAGCGTGACCGAAGTGTCCCGTTGCAACACCATGTTATCGGCAAGCAGGGCGGGAAGTTTAATGTCAGCATACAACCTGTTACTCAGGAGCAGCAACAGCAGCAGGCACAAGCCAAGGCATCTTCTGAATCTTATACCCATCTGATTTCGCTTTTATCTATCTGAACGTAATTTAACATCTCCTGCTCACATGACTATCCTGTGGTATAGGGTGCGGGCATAAATTTGCAGGGGTGCAGTAGTATCAAATGGATGATACATATCTATCCAACCACCCCTGCCCCTCCTTGTCTAAGGAGGGGAGTCTACTACTGCCTCCTCAAACTTCAAAGATTATAGTTGAAGGTATTTTAGGTGAATTCTACAGTTTGAAACTCATCTTATAAATTCATGCACTTGATATATAGCTTGAGTCACGGACTCAAGGAGAAGGAGTAAGAAAAGCTCCCCTCCTGGGGTAGGGGCCCTCTACTATGACAAGGAGGGGCAGGGGTGGTTCGTACATGCTTGCACAGCGAGTATGCGTAAACTCTTGTTGATAAAAGTATTGCAGCAAGAGAAAGCATATAAACCTGACACGGCCCATGTACTTTTCTTGCAGCAGGGATAAGACAGGACAGCGCAGGATAGGAATTCTACCTCATTTACCTAATATTAGAGAGCGGTAAAACAGCCGCTTTGCATCCTGAATTTTAGCACCCGCCACATTAGAACTTCCTTATGAGACATGATAGCTTTATCACCTTCGTCCTTTTTTCGTGTGTTGCTTCGCCTTTATCAGCTTTCAGGAGAAACCTGTGCAGGGCGGATTGCCGAAGCTGGCATGGCTGCAGGAAGTAGGTGCGAAAAAATGCCTACGAAGAAGAAAGTATATGAAGTGACAAAATATGGCGCGGTAAACAACGGGAAAACACGCAATACCAAAGCCATTCAGGCCTGTGCTGCCAAAGGCGGAGGTATTGTCACGTTCAAGCCAGGCGATTACCTCACGGGCTCCATCTATTTAAAGGAGGGCGTGCAGCTGCGGCTAGACGAAGGCGTGCAGCTATTAGGGAGCCAGAACCTGCAGACTACCCGGAGATAGACACCCGAGTGGCAGGCATTGAAATGAGGTGGCCTTCGGCGCTGATCAATGTGCTGGACCAGGAAAACGTGGCCATATCGGGGAAAGGCGTGGTGCATGCGCAGAGCAAGCAATTCTGGGATTTATACTGGAACATGCGCAAAGAGTACGAACCAAAGGAGCTGCGCTGGATTTTAGACTACGATGCCAAGCACCCGCGCACGCTGCTGGTTTCGGAGTCTTCTGACGTCATTATTAAAGACATCACGATGAAACAGGCTGGCTTCAGGACGATTCATATCCTGTATTCCGACCATATAACAGTGGACGGTGTGGTGATTCAGAACAACATCGACGGGCACGGCCCCAGCACCGACGGCATCGACATTGACTCCTCGACTTATATACTGGTGCAGAACTGCGACATCGACTGCAACGACGACAACTTCTGCCTGAAAGCGTGCAGCGACTGGGACGGCCTTCGCGTGAATCGCCCTACCGAATACGTGCTCATCCGGGACTGCAATTCGCGCGCTGGGGGCGGGCTCATCACGTTTGGCAGCGAAACATCCGGGGGCATCCGGCACGTAGTGGCGCATAACCTGAAGGCCAAAGGCACCGGTGTGGGCATTTGCTTTAAGTCTGCGACCACCCGGGGCGGCACCGTCGAAAACATCTATATACAGGACATCGAGATGGACGGCATCAGGGTACCGATAGAGGTGTCGATGAACTGGAACCCGAGCTACAGTTATTCTACCTTACCAGAGGGCTATAGCTATGAAACCATTCCGCAGCACTGGAAGACCATGTTGCAGCAGGTAGAGCCGGAAGAGCGCGGCATTCCCCATTTCAGGGAGGTATATATATCCGATATAAAGGTAAAAGATGCTGCCAAGGCCATATCTGCTGCTGGTATTCCGCAGTCTTATATAGAAGGCCTCCACCTGAGCGACATGGAGATTGACGCTAAAACAGCAGGAGAAATCTCTCATGCCAGAAACTGGAAGTTCGAGGATGTGGCCATCGACACGAAAGACGGCAGCAAGCTAGAAGTCCAGAACAGCACGACCATCAACCTGAAACTAACGCGCTATATATGCAACAGGCCGAAGTCGCTCTTTTTACTGCTTTTTAAAGCTGGAATAAGGGAATCAATATAGCTCATTCTCTACTGTCCGAGTCCCGAGGAATATTCCGCTTTATTTATGACGGAAGAGTTTTAACAAGAAGAACCGGGTAATACCGGTTCTCCTTGTTTTATGGGTACCTATATAGGAGAAGTATATCTAACAAGTTTGATTAGGAGCCTTGACAAAACCTTTCTATCTTGATTGGAAGATGAGGATATAAAATTGCTCTTAGCCTAAGCAAGCACTGCAAGAATTTGGAACAAATCGCAAAACCACTTCCATCTTCGGCCTACGGTCTTGTAAGCACTATATACTAGACGTTAAAGGTATTACTATTGGCTGGTATATAGCAATTATCAGAAACATTTACAGACAGAACACTTAATTCTATCGGGTAATGATGAAAGGATTATGGGTTCATAATTAAGAATGATAACTGAAATAAAAACTATGCCTAAAAGAATAAAAATATACCTAATATGTATACTTGCCTCTTTGTTCGTGTTAGCGTGCAAACAGTCTGTTAGTAAGGTAACAGATACAACTACTATAGAAGCAGGTACAGCTAAAATAACTGCAGGTACAGCTAAATTAACAGGAAGCATAACAAGTCCAAATGACATCAGCAAGGATAGCATTTATGTAAATATTTTTGTTCCACATCCAATTTCGGGAGAGATTGTTCAATATAAAGCGCACGTTGATCAGTCAGGGAAGTTCTCTCTTGACATTGAGGTTGAAACCGCTGTTTCTCTGATTGGCATAAACACAAGTTTAAATCCGCACATGCCTTTTTATGCTAAATTGACAAGTGGTGGTATTACTAATCTCAAAATTTCTTATGACCCAGATTTTCATATCGCAAATATTGACGTTACGCCAGCTAATATGACACAACATGATATGATCCGTGGCGTAGAATTCATACCTAAAATGGCGTCCTCCGGGCGTGATAAGGCACCGGAACCTATGTATGACAAAAGCACAGATTATTTTCTGAATCATGCTAAGACTGTTATATCAGAAAGACTAGAGATTTTAAATAATGATACATTAATATCAAAAGAATTAAAAGAAGTGCTGTCCAAAGATTTTCGTTTAATGATGTATGTAGGACATGTCTTTGATTATGAAAGTGCGATAAATAGGAATTATGGGAATGTAACTGGCGACAGAAGCAATAAACCTGATATACAAAATATTGACAGATCCTATTATCGTTTCCTGAAAGATTTCAATCTCAATGATCCACAGTATCTGCAAACTTCTGAATTTCTGAATTTTCAGAAAGAAATTCTCCAAAATGAGATAATAGGGCTCCCTGAAATAGGAGAAAGCGATATTCCCTCTTGGTTAGCAAGTGTGAAAGCTGTTTTATCGGATTTAGTCGGATTCGACAATGGTCCATACTACGATATTTTAGCAGCCAATGCTTATGCCAGGCAGCTAAATGAGGAAGTAAGACCGCTTACCGAAAAGCAGAAAGAGCATATAGTAAATTATTGGAAAAACGGAGAAATTGCAAAGATTCTATTTCGAAAAAACCAGCAGGTTGTTGAATTAGACAAATTCAAATCACCTGCTGTTGTAATTGACATCTCGTCAGTTACAGGCGATAAAGTAATTGAAACAATTGTCGCTAAACATAAGAACAAGGTTGTTTTTATTGACCTTTGGGCAACATGGTGTGGTCCTTGCCTGCAAGCAATGAATGAATTCAGAAGTACAAAGGGCGATTTTCACGGTAAGGATGTTGCATTTGTGTACCTAACAAACGGTTCTTCACCTCGAAAGCGATGGGAAGAAAAAATCAAGGGAATAGGCAGTGAGCATTATTATCTGACAGACACACAGTGGGAACACGTCATGAACCAGTTTGAGTTCGAAGCTATTCCGTCTTATCTACTATTTAATAAAGAAGGTGTGCTCATCAATAAATTTACAGCCTTTCCTGGAAATGACGAATTGAAAGCAATGATTAATGGCCTGTTGTAAAATGAGCAAATTCGGCCGTTGTTGGCGTTTTAACCAACAACTTGCCGGTCAAAACATATGGAGAGGGCCGTTTTGCGCATGTGCTATTTAAGTATAATTCATATCACTCCAGGTAAAACACCTCTCTTAAAGGAATACTGACAGGGGAATTGTCCGGGTTTGTGTCCATGATATCGGCCATATAGGCCCACCACTTCTGCACGATGGCAGTGCTTCCCAAATCCTGCGACGAGCCGCCGCTTTGCTTCTGCACGGCAAACAGGGTGTGGGTTTCTTCATCCAGGTAGATGGCGTAGTCGCTGATGCCCGCCTCTTTCAGAAGGTGCTTCAGTTCCGGCCATATCACATCGTGCCGCCTTTTATATTCGGCCTCACACCCCTGCTTCAGTTTCATTTTGAAAGCGAATCGCTGCATATATCTCTACTCCTTTTTCCTCAGAAAGCTACTTATAATCCTTCTCTTAAAAATAGTTATTTCAGCCGATACAGTCATCCTGCATTGTCCGGTATCGGTGTCGTGTCCACGATTTTTGTTACGCCACAGCCTATATAAAGTAGAAAAAGGAGCTTCGCATCTTCATTATATAGCGCAGAAGCTGAAATTCAAAGGTATTCCTGCACCGTTACTATCCGCTACCTCATATGTTCTGGCAAAATATAGCCAGTACAGGACACTACCGGATAGTTGCCAAATTAATTATGACTATTTTTCAATGCTTTAACGGCCGGCAGACGAGGTTATGTAGGTTTAGCGCCCACCAGAGTGGTGCCTCCAACCGAAAATAAATTTATTTGATAACAGGATTTGCTCCGGCGTGCCGCCTCCTGTTGCAGTAGCACTATCTACCACCGAACCGATCATACAACCAACAAAAGCATGAAGAAAACACTTGCCACCCAGTTAGACGCCATCAATGAATATGAGCGGGAGCCCGTGCCCGAGAGCAAGCTGAAGGGCCTGAAGAGCTTTGTCGGCATGTACGCCGGGGAGCATACCGCCGGAACCGAGTTTGTGATTGGCCCGCTGTTCGTGGTGCATGGCGTGAGCGCCCCTGACCTGTTTCTGGGCCTGCTGGTGGGCAACGTGCTGGCTGTTTTGAGCTGGGCTTTCCTGTGTGCCCCGATAGCCGTGAAAGCCCGCCTCACGCTTTACTACCAGCTGGAGAAAATCTGCGGCAGGTACCTGGTTTCGGGCTACAACCTTGTCAACGCGCTCATGTTCTGCTTCCTGGCGGGCTCCATGATTGCGGTGGCGGCCACGGCGGTTGGCATCCCGTTCAACATCGAGATGCCCGGCCTTGGCGACTTCTACCCTTCGAGCGTAGGCTGGGCGGTCACCGTTTTCCTAGTGGGCATCGTGATTACGGTGGTCGCCATTTTAGGATATGAGCAGATCTCCCGGTTCGCCAACGTCTGCGCCCCATGGATGATCCTGGTCTTCGTGGCGGCGGCCTTTGCCGTGATGCCGCAGCTGGGTATCACCTCTCTTGAAAGCTTCTGGCAGGTGGCCCAGACCAGGATATGGAATGGCGTTCCGGTGGACGGGTTCAGCAAGTTCACCTTCTGGCACGTGACGTTCTTTGCCTGGTTTGCCAACATGGCCATGCACATCGGCATGGGCGACCTTTCCATTCTCCGGTATGCCAAAAAATGGGAATACGGCTTTGCCTCCGTTGCCGGGATGTTTGTGGGGCACGTGATGGCCTGGATCGCGTCGGGCATTCTGGTGGCAGCAGCCAGCGGCGAAGTCACGCCGGGCCCCATCGCGTATGGCAGCGCGGGCATCGCGGGGGCCATCTGCGTGGTGATTGCCGGCTGGACAACCGCCAACCCAACCATATATAGGGCAGGCCTCGCCATCCAGTCGATTGTGCCGAGCGTGAGGAGGTGGAAAGTGACGTTGGTGGTGGGCCTGGTGACGACAATCGCGGCGCTCTTCCCCGCCCTGGTGATGCGACTGCTGGACTTTGTGGCGCTATATGGCCTGGTGCTGATGCCGATGGGCGCCATCATCTTCATCGATTTCTATATCATCCCGAAAATCGGGCTCCGCAGCTACTATGCCGAGGCGGTAAAAACGCCCTTCAACGTGGCGGCTGGTGTCACCTGGGTGGCGACGCTGGTGCTGTGCTTGTCCCTTAACTACTTTCAGGGCATCGACATCTTCTTTCTGGGGCTGCCGGGATGGTTTATCGCAGCGGCGCTATACATTGGTCTAAGCAAGCTGTACCAGCAGAAAAAACCGAAACAAGCAGAGATCAAGGTTTCTGCCAATGTAATGTAATCCCGGTTCCTGTTACACCTAAACCCCGCATACGATGCAACTCATCTTAAAAATCATATCCTACATCGGGCTTCTCCTCACGGTTGTGCCTGCTTTTTTAGTCTTTTCGGGCGTTATCGAGCTGAGCTTCCACAAGACGCTGATGCTGATTGGCACGCTGCTCTGGTTCTTTACGGCGCCCTTCTGGATGAACAGGCAGAGGCACCCGGAAGAGAGCATATAAGTAAAAGGACACAAGCATCAAGAAACAAGACTTTTTACTATATATTGCTGATTTTCATGCGGCTTATATATGTGGTGATCTTATGGATAGCGCAAGCTTATTTTGTCCGGGTACTCAGCCTCAAACAATGCCACGCGAGGGAGAGGGCCTGGAGCCTCTGAAAATTTAGCAATTGCTGCTGGGGCAGACCTGCCCCAGACCTTTAATTTATATATAACCCAAGTGCATGATACCAGATAAAGCGCTGATTGAGCGGCATAACGAGAAACAGGCGGCCCGGCACCACAGGAAGTTCGAAGCCTTGGCTGCGGTGCTGGCCGACGAAGGGTTTTCCGTTGATTCCATCCTGGCCAAAATTACCGACTTTCAGGTGGCCATCCCCAGTTGGGCGCTGGGCACGGGAGGCACCCGTTTCGGGCGTTTTGCCGGGGGCGGCGAGCCCCGGAGCCTGGAAGAGAAAATAGAAGACGTTGGCCTGCTCCACGCCCTGAACAGCTCCAGCGGCGCCATATCGCTGCACATTCCCTGGGACATTCCGCAGGACGCGAAGGCCGTCCGGCAGTTGGCCGACTCCTTCGACCTGAAGTTCGACGCCGTGAACTCCAACACCTTCCAGGACCAGCAGGAGCAGGAGCAGTCGTATAAATTCGGCTCCCTCTCCCACACCGATAAAAGCGTGCGGGACCAGGCCATCGCCCATAACCTGGATGTGATCCAGCACGGCGTGGCCTTAGGGTCCAAAGCCCTGAGCATCTGGCTTTCGGACGGCACCGACTTTCCGGGGCAGCAGATTTTCAGGCGGGCGTTCCAGCGCACCCTCGACTCCCTCCAGCAGATATATGCCGCCTTGCCCAGCGATTGGAACATGCTGGTGGAGTACAAGCCCTACGAGCCGCACTTCTACTCCACCGTGATAGCCGACTGGGGCTCCTCGCTCCTGTTTTGCCAGAAGCTGGGCGAAAAGGCGCTCGGCCTCGTGGACCTTGGCCACCATTTGCCTAATACCAACATCGAGCAGATCGTGTCGCGCTTTCTGATGGAGGGCAGGCTCGGCGGCTTCCACTTCAACGACTCCAAGTACGGGGACGACGACCTGACAGTAGGCTCTATAAAGCCTTATCAGCTGTTCCTGATCTTTAATGAGCTGGTGGAGGGCATGGGGGCCCCGGAGGTAAACAACCCGGCGCTGAGCTGGATGATTGACGCCAGCCACAACGTAAAGGACCCGCTGGAAGACCTGCTTCAATCCGTGGAAGCCATAAAAATAGCATATGCCCAGGCCCTGATCATCGACCGCGAGGCCCTGGAGCGCGCGCAGGCGGAGAATGACGTGACACTGGCGCAGGAAATTCTGCAGAACGCCTACCGCACCGATGTCCGGCCGCTGCTGGCGCAGGCGCGCCTGCAGGCCGGGGCGGCCCTTCAGCCGGTGGCCTTTTACCGTGACATGAAAATCAGGGAAGAACTGGTGAGGCAGCGCGGGGCGAAAGCTTTTGCCACCGGCCTCTAGTCCGGGAAAACAATTATATGCCTACCTTGTACTTATTACCAGCGTAACAGGCGGGGGCGGCTAGCCTCTCCCGCTACTTTAAACCTATCGTCTCATCTTCTATATGCATCCTTCTTTATGACTCCTTGTATCGCAATTTTTGATATTGGCAAAACGACAAAGAAAATCCTGCTCTTTGACCAGGACTACCAGATAATTAAGGAAGAGGAGGTTAGCTTTAGGGAGACACGGGACGAGGACGGGGATAAGAGCGAAGACCTGGAGGCGGTGACCAACTGGCTGCGCGCTACCTGGAAAGCCCTCGAAGCTGACAGGAATTACGATGTGCTGGCTGTAAACTTCACTGCCTACGGGGCCAGCCTGGTGCATCTAAACGAGGCGGGAGAACCCGTCGCGCCGCTGTATAACTACCTGAAACCCTTCCCCGAGGATCTGGAGAAACAGTTTTACAGCACCTACGGAGACAAGCTCGCTATATCGGCGGAAACAGCCTCGCCGCCGCTCGGCATGCTGAACGCCGGGCTGCAGCTGTACTGGCTGAAGCACCGGAAGCCGGAAGTGTTCGCCCAGATAAAACACACCTTGCTCCTGCCCCAGTACATCGCTTATCTGTTCACAGGGGAAATGACCACAGAATACACCAGTATCGGCTGCCACACCGCCCTCTGGGACTTTCAGAAAAAAGACTACCACGCCTGGGTATATGCCGAGGGCTTCGACAAATTGCTCCCTCCCTTGCGCCACCACTACAGGCCCCTGGAGACAAGTTTCCGGGACGGGAAGATCCTTGCCGGGCTGGGGCTGCACGACAGTTCGGCGGCGCTCATCCCCTATCTGAAGCAGTACCGGAAGCCCTTCCTGCTGCTCTCTACCGGCACGTGGGGCATCACCCTCAATCCTTTTGCCAAACAACCCCTGTCCACCTCAGACCTGCAACACGACTGCCTGAAATACCTGACCTACCGGGGCAACCCCGTAAAAGCGTCGCGCAAGTTTATCGGAAACGTACACGAGGAGCAGGTGAGGCGCCTGGCTGGCTTCTACGACAAGCCACTGGATTATCACGAGTCGGTTCGGTATGAAGAGCACTTGGCAAATGACGACCTGCAGCCTGGTCCGGGGAAAACTCCAAAGCAGGGACAGACGCCGACGAAAGACACCGTCGTTTCGGCTGTGAGCTTAGATGTGGATTTTGCTTTGTATGACACCTACGAGGCCGCATACCATCAGGTAGTCGAGCAGCTTATCCGGCAACTGCTCGACTCGCTGCTGCTGGCAGCGGAGGGAGACACCAGTGATTTCAAGCTGTTGCTTGTGGAAGGGAGCTTCAGCCGGAACCAGGTTTTCTTGGCACTGCTGAAGCGGGCCTTCCCCGGCCTGAGAATCAAAGCCAGAGAAGAGGCACAGGGAACAGCCCTTGGGGCCGCCCTCGCGCTGAACGTCTGGCCGTACTAGGATATCGTGATTTGGGAAATATTTCACTTGCTTCTTAGTCTACCCACCCCTGCCCCTCCGAGGAGGGGAATCTGCAGACAGGGAAAATGTAATGCACATGAATCAACTGAAAGCGGTATTATATATGCGATGCTTCATATATGGAGTGGGCGCGGGGGTTCCTGCGCCCGCCCCTTCCCTGCTGCTGGCAGCGGCAATGTTGAGCCCGCCCCACTAATTTTACCCCGCAACCTATCCGCTTATTGCGACTTACTCCGGATATTTGCACCGGCGCTTACGGTGTAGTCATGGATTCTAAAATTAAGCAGCGGGTTTCGCTCAGTGCGTTTTTCTTTCTCTCAGGGTTTTGCTTTTCGAGTTGGGCGGCCCGCATCCCCACCATCAAAACAAGCTTTGGCTTCAACGAGGCAGAGTTGGGCACCATCCTGCTCGCCATGCCCGTCAGCTCCCTGATAGGCCTCCCCATCTCCGGCTGGCTCATCACCCGGTTCGACAGCCGGGTGCCCCTGTCGGTGGCTTTTGTTTTATTTGCCGTTTGCCTGTCGCTCATCAGCCTGGCCAACACCACGGGGATGCTCGTGGCCGCTATTTTCCTGTTTGCCTTCTGCATGCGGGTACTCAACATCTCCATGAACACGCAGGCCATCACGCTGCAGAAACTGTACGACCGCAAAATCAACGGCTCGTTTCACGGGCTCTGGAGCACGGGCGGTATTGCGGGCGTGGGCTATACCACGCTGATGGTGGCCCTGAACATACCGATGGTGCCGCACCTGCTGTCGGTGTCTGCCCTGGCGGTGCTGGTTACGTTCGTGGCTTACCGGTTTCTGTTGCGCAACGACAGGTCGGCTGGCGGCAATAAACTGGCCATCGGCAAGCCAGACCCTTATATCCTGTACCTGGGGCTGCTCGTGTTTTTCGCGGCCATCTGCGAGGGCGGCATGTTCGACTGGAGCGGTATATACTTCCAGCAGGTGGTGCGGGTGGATATTTTCACGTCCGGTTACCTGGTTTTCATGGTTTTCATGGCGCTCTCCAGGTTCCTCTCCGACCGCCTCATCGACCGCATCGGCATGCCCGCCACCTATATGATGAGCGCGCTTTTCATTTTTGCGGGCATCGGGCTGGCGACGCTTGTCCCCAGTTTCTGGCCCGCCATGGCCGGGTTTTCGCTGGTTGGCCTTGGCACGGCCGCCGTAATCCCGATGACATATACCCTGGCCGGTGCCTCCCGCAAATACTCGCCCGGCATGGCCATCTCTATCATTGCCACCTACGGCATCGTCGGCATGCTGATTGGCCCGCCCCTGATCGGTTACCTGGCGCACGCTTTCAGCCTGCGGGCATCGTTTGTCGCCTTTGCCCTCGCTGGCTTTATGTTGATCCCCATCTCGCAGCTGTTTTTCAGGAAAGAGGCGCAGGTGGCGGCGGCCGGTTGACGTTCTGTTTGACCGTCAGCCATATACGAGCAGGCGGCTTGCTGTTTACAAGGATTGGCTATATATAGACATAGGCGGGGCGGAAACATATATAAAGCCCGTTGCATAAAAAGGCTTGCATTTGTTGCAGAAGGCGTTTAATTTGCCGTCAGTTTCGGGGTGTAGCGTAGCCTGGTATCGCGCCAGCATGGGGTGCTGGAGGTCGCAGGTTCAAATCCTGCCACTCCGACGATTGAAGAAGGCCTTCTACTTTTGTGGAAGGCCTTTTTTGTGCGCAAGAATCTTATTAAATTAACACATAAAGGAGAATTAACTTTTTGAGGGTTATCTCCAACTATAAAACATGGTCGTTACTGAACTTGATTTATGATGGCCTGATGAAGTATTATCACTTGCCTTTTAATATTAGCATAGAACTGATTGCCCCAACATATGAATATTTAAGATTATTCAGTTTATGCTTCATAAAAAAGTGATATGTCAAAGAAAATCAAAAAATTAAAGTATGTTAACAAGTATGGTGTATCCAGATCAATTCCTGCTGAAGTAAAGCAAATAGTAAGGCGAAGATGCGGATTTGGCTGTGTAATATGTGGCCTTGCAATTTATCATTATGAGCATTTTGATCCTGTATTTGAAAATCTTAAGGTAAAACATGAGCCTAATGGTATAACCCTACTCTGCCCGAATCATCACCAAAATAAAACGAGTGGACGCTTATCTGTTGAAACAGTTAAGAAATTTAATGCCAAGCCTAAAGCTTTAGAATTAGGAAAAGTTAATGACTTATTTGACTTGGATGTAAAGTCCCCGACAGTCAAAATCGGCAACTTCACATTTAAAGACACTCCTGTTCTTATACAATTTGAATATGAGCCAATAATCAAGCTTGAACTCTCTGAAGAAGAGGAACAGCCGCATTTACTTAGCGCTACGTTGAGGGACACTAACGGTGACATAGTTCTGGAAATAGATAAGAATGAGTGGAAATCTTCAACTATGAACTGGGACTGCAAGGTAGAAGGGCCAAGAATTGTTATAAGAAGTGCTCCAAAAAAGGTGGAATTGATAATTAGAACAGAGCCCCCCTCGAATTTAGTATTTGAGAAAATATCTATGCTATACAAAGGTATTTTTATGGTGTGCTCTGAAAATATGGCATTCAATTTTTCTCTTCCTAACGGAATGACTTTTAGTGTTGAAAGTGGAGAAATAGAGGGAGGGGAGGTAGGCTTACACCTTTCAAGTTTAGGAGTGGCTGTAGGAGGGGTAATGTTAGAATACTTAACAGACGAAATGAAACCAATGAAAATAAAGCCAGGAAAGAGTAAATTGAACAAGTTATCCTTCACAAACACAACCGATAGTGATAAAGTGTAGAAAAAAAATAGCCAGAAATAGTGTTAGCAGATGCTGCTTCAATAGACTCCTGCGGCCTATTCACCTATTAATAAAAGTTTCGAACACAAATCAAAAAGCATTCTATCCCATCCTGAACGAGTAGTATTTATATCCTAACTTCATACTTCGCATAAATAAAATCATTTACGAGTTTTGTACAGGTTTTTTATATCCTTTCAGAACCTTTTGCAGTTTTTAGCATAGAAGTATGAAGGACCGGAGCCGCTGTAGCCGAATGGCCGGGCAAGCTGCACCACCAAAGAAACTAAAAACACGAAAGCGATGATAAACCCCGTATTAACCTACCTGCACGACTTTTACGGCGACGGCCAGTTCCATGACCTGACACCGTTGATCAACCAGAGCTCGAACACCGTTTCGGAAACGGCCATCCACAACCTGCACCTCGAGGGGCTGATAGAAGTGCAGGAGCCCTCTGCCTTCGAGGATCCGGAAGGTGGGGATCACAGGCACCACATGCGGGGCAGGCTCACCGAGCGGGGAATGTTTTTTCTGGAAGGCAATATAAAAATAGCGACTGTTATCCGCGCCATCGACAACCAGCAGACTTTAGATATCGTGTACCAGGATGCGGACGGACACGAGGAGCGGGTGGCGCTCTCGCCCTATATATATGGCAAAGACCCGGAAGAAAGAGCTGTGGTGTGGGGGGCGGTATCCGGCAGGGATAAAAAGCACCGCCGCTTTCTACTGGATGAAATTACCGTTACAGAAGAGCCCGTGGGCACCTTCGCCCTCGATCACGAAATGAAACTGAGCCAGCCCAGAGACATTGACGTGATTGCCCAGGTGGCGTACTAAACGACTCCCAATGAAGGCTAGGGATATAGGGCTTCTCCTCCTGCTTTTCCCACAGCCCATATACAGAAGTCCCTGCCGGTGACATACACCGTAGGGACTTTGTTTATATATAGCACGGCAATTCCAAGCCGATTAATGAACCATATAAACATCCTTTTTGCAGTTGCACCGGCTGCTTCTTTCTTGCTTCTTTGACTTTAGCATTTCGCTGCTTACCTTCGGGATAAGAATCTTTGTGAATTCATTAACAAGCCTGCTGCTTCACCTGCCACGCGCACAACGAACAGCGGCTGGAATTGACAAAGGCTCAATACATTTACTTTAAAATCCGCGCCGGTACCGGCCATCCCAACCACAGCCTAAGCTGCTTTGCTTTCCGCTGCTGGCAGCAGGCTCCGGGCGCTCCGCTATATGAATCCAGAAAAACTAAAGCACCTTGCCGGGCAACTGGAGGGGGAGTTTTATTTCGATACCACCATGCGTACGCTGTACGCCACCGACGCCTCGGCTTACCGCGAGATGCCCCAGGCCGTCGCTTTCCCGAAGTCTGTTGCGGATATAAAAAAGCTGATTCAGTTTGCCCGCCAGGAAGGCACCTCGCTTATCCCGCGCACGGCCGGCACCTCGCTGGCCGGACAGGTGGTGGGCAACGGTATTGTGGTGGACGTGTCGCGCACCTTCACTCAGATTCTGGAGGTGAACCCGGAAGAAAGCTGGGTACGGGTGCAGCCGGGCGTTATCCGTGATGAGCTGAACCTGTTCCTGAAGCCCTACGGTCTGTACTTCGGCCCCGAGACCTCCACGGCAAACCGCGCCATGATCGGGGGAATGGTGGGCAACAACTCCTGCGGCTCCAACTCGGTGATATATGGCAGCACCCGCGAGCATACACTTTCGGTAAAAGCCATCCTCAGCGACGGCACCGAAGCAGAGTTTGGCGTGCTGCCCCAGGCGGAATTTGAGGCCAAGTGCCGGGGCGAAAACACGTCCGGCGAGTTGGAGACGCGCATCTACCAGGCGACAAAGGCGATGCTATCGCATGTGCCTACGCAGGAAAACATCCGGCGGGAGTTCCCGAAGCCGAGCATTCAGCGCCGCAACACCGGCTACGCCATCGACCTGCTGCTGGAGTCGGAGCCGTTTACGGCTGGTAAAGAACCGTTCAATTTCTGTAAACTGATTGCGGGTTCGGAGGGCACCCTGGCTTTCCTGACGGAGATAAAACTACACGTCAATCCGCTTCCGCCCAGGGAAACCGGGTTGCTGTGCATCCACTGCCACAGCATCGACGAGTCGCTGCGGGCGAACCTGGTGGCGCTGCGCTACAAGCCCAGCGCCAGCGAACTGATGGACAGCTATATACTGGAATGCACCAAAACGAATATTGAACAAAGCCAGAACCGTTTCTTCGTGAAAGGCGATCCGGGGGCCATCCTGGTGGTGGAACTCGGTAGTGACAACATCGAAGAAGTAAAACAACGCGCGCAGGCACTGGTGCAGGACCTGGAAGCCAATGGCCTGGGCTACCATTACCCGCTCGTGACAGGGCCGGACACCAAGAAGGTATGGACGCTGCGCAAAGCGGGACTCGGGCTGCTTTCCAACGTACCGGGCGATGCCAAGCCGGTGGCTGTGATTGAAGACACCGCCGTAGACGTGAACGACCTGCCGGAGTTTATCCGGGAGTTTAACCTTACGCTGGAGCAGTATAACCTGTACTGCGTACACTACGCCCACGCGGGCAGCGGCGAACTGCACCTGCGCCCCATCATCAACCTGAAGACCGAAGAAGGCAACAAGCTTTTCAGAGATATAGCCACTGAGATTGCCCACCTGGTAAAAAAATACCGCGGCTCACTGAGCGGCGAGCACGGCGATGGCCGCCTGCGGGGCGAGTTCATCCCGTTCATGATAGGGGAAGACAACTACAGGCTGGTGGAGGAAGTGAAGCGGGTGTGGGACCCGTCTAACATCTTCAATCCGGGCAAGATTGTAAACACACCCTCCATGAACACCTTCCTGCGCTACGAGCCGGGGCAGGAGACGCCGGAGTTTGACACGGTTTTCCGCTTTAGCCAGGCAGGTGGCGTGCTGCGGGCCGCAGAGCTTTGCAACGGCTCCGGCGACTGCCGCAAAACGCACCTGACGGGCGGCACCATGTGCCCCAGCTATATGGTGACGCGCAACGAAAAGGACACCACCCGGGGCAGGGCCAACATGCTGCGCGAATTCCTTACCCGCTCTGAAAAGGCGAACCGCTTCAACCACGAGGAAATCATGGACACGATGCACACCTGCCTCTCCTGCAAAGGCTGCAAGTCAGAGTGCCCTTCCAACGTAGACGTGGCCAAACTGAAGGCAGAGTTTCTGCAGCATTACTACGATGCCAATGGCGTCCCTTTCCGTACGCGCCTGATAGGCAACTTCACCAAAGCCAACCAACTGGCGGCCATGGCGCCGGGTATCTATAACTTCCTGTTTAAGAATACCACCACGGCCGCCATCGCCAAAAAGATGATGGGCTTCGCGCCCAAGCGCACCCTTCCATTGCTGCAGGAAACTACGCTGCGCAGCTGGTTTAAAAAGCACAAGCGGCGGTCGGGCAGCAGCAACGGGCAGCAGGCGAAAAAGAAAGTATACCTGTTCTGCGACGAGTTCACGAACTACAACGACACGCACATCGGCAAAACAGCCGTGCTGCTGCTCGAGCGCCTGGGCTATGAGGTAGAGATTCCGAAGCACGAGGAAAGCGGCCGCACCTATATGTCCAAAGGCCTGCTCCGGGAGGCAAAAAAGCTGGCGCAAAAGAACGTGGCCCTGCTCAAAGGTATCATCTCCAGCGACACGCCACTGGTAGGCATTGAGCCCTCCTGCATCCTCTCCTTCCGTGATGAGTATATGGACCTGGTGGATGCCGGCCAGGAGGAAGACGCCAAATCCCTTTCCATCAACTGCCTGCAGTTCGATGAGTTTATCGCGCGCGAAATCCTCAGCGGCAACATCGACAAGAGCTTGTTTAAGGAGGAGACGCGGCTGATAAAGCTGCACGGGCATTGCCACCAGAAAGCGCTCTCTTCGGTGCTATATACCCAGCAGATGCTCACTTTGCCTAAAAACTATAAGGTGGAGCATATCCCGTCTGGTTGCTGCGGCATGGCCGGCTCTTTCGGCTACGAGGCCGAGCACTACGACATCTCCATGCAGGTGGGCGAGTTGGTCCTTTTCCCGACGGTGCGCCAGCAGCCGGAAGAGGTGATCATCGCGGCACCCGGCACGAGCTGCCGCCATCAGATTCACGACGGCACCGGCCGTAAAGCCCTCCACCCGATCGAGGTGTTATATAGTGCTTTGAGGTAAGAGTAACAAGAAAGAAAGAATTGTACATACTTCAAGTTGAAAACTTGCTGTATGCAAGACAAGTAAATGCTTTACAAATAAGACCCATGCAACCCCACATTCTACTGATAAACTGCCCGGACGAGAGCGGACTCGTCTATAAAGTCACCGGCATACTCTACAACAAGTACAACCTGAACATCATCCGGAACGACGAGTTCGTGGAGCGGAAGTCCAGCTATTTCTTTATGCGGACGGAGTTTTCGGGAGAGTTTAATCGCGAGGAATTGCTGCAGGATTTATATGCGGTGCTGCCGGAAGGCGTGGACTTAAAACTCACGGACGGGAGGAAAAAAGACATCGTGCTGCTGGCCACCAAAGAGCACCATTGCCTGAGCGACCTGCTTATCCGGCACGCTTTCAACGAGTTGAACGCCAACATCCTTTGCGTCATCAGCAACTATGATGTACTGGAAGAACTGACCCACAAGTTCGATATACCCTATCACCACATCAGCCACGAAGGCGTGAGCCGGGAGCAACACGAAGCGGCCGTGCTGGAAACGGTGCTGCAGTATGACCCGGAGTTCGTGGTGTTGGCCAAGTACATGCGCATCCTGTCGGGCGATTTTGTGTCGCATTTCACCAACCGGCTTGTCAACATTCATCACTCGTTTCTGCCTGCGTTTGTCGGGGCCAATCCCTATGCGCAGGCCTATGAGCGCGGCGTAAAAATTATCGGGGCCACGGCACACTTCGTGAACAACGAGCTGGACCAGGGCCCCATCATCGCCCAGAGCGTCATCCCGGTGGACCACACGCACAGCGCCCGCGAAATGGCGCAGGCCGGACGCGACGTGGAGAAGAACGTGCTGGCCAAGTCGCTGAAACTGGTGCTGAACGAGCAGGTGTTTGTGTACCGGAACAAGACAATTATATTTGAATAGCCCCGGCAGATCTAAATATGACCTACTGGCAGCGCCTCTAACGTCGCTGGCACGAAATCCGCTTTGGGGGCTTCGCAGGTGGGGCAGTTATATATAGCAAGGGTCTCAAAAGGAGTCCCCGCTACTATATGGTTTTGCTCGTCGCCCTGCGCTTCGGCATATATGGTCAAGCAGTTTTTGCACTGAAACACCTGTTGCGTTGGCTGCTGCTCTTTTTCACCTGGCGCTTCTTCCTCCATATATAAGGCCCCAGCCATATGCTCCGGCTCGCTCTGCAACTCGTAAAAGTAGTTACAGAGCGCAATCAGCGCGCTGCTAAGCTCCTGCCTGCTCACATCGTTCCGGAAGCATATATAATCCTTGGAGTTGGGATTGAACTCCCGGGTATATGAAATGTCAAAACGCTCAGTATCGGGGTCTGAGAGCTGCAGACACTTTTGCTGGGTACGGATAATGATGGAGCCGAACAGACCCGTTTTCGGCTGCGTTTTGATGGCAAAGCACAGGCGGTACGTCCGCACGTCTTCCTCGTTGAATTTCCGGACGAGGTAGTTTTTCAGGTCAAGGCCGTAGTCGCACAGATCCTCCACCTGCCAGTTCAGCTCGTTGGAGGCGTGGCGCACATTTATCCGGTGCCTGCACAGCACCATGTCCCACAAATCCCGGTCTGCCAGCTCAATGCCTTTGATGATAATAGATTTCCAGGGCGTGGTATAGAGTTGGCCTACCCTCGTTTTAAGGCATATCCTGCAGACGTCCTTCAGAAAGGCCACCGAAAACGTTTCGTCGCGGCGGTAGATGCCCAGCCACAGTTTGCTGCCGTACCGGTTGAATCCTTCGTAGTAAGGCAGCTTAAAGTCCGGCAGTTTCAGTGGCTCCAGCACAGGCTGCACCACAAAACTACCCCCAGCTGTCACCAGGCGGTGCAGCGTATTTCCCTCTATATGGGGCTGGTCGTAAAACTGCTCTTTGTTTGCAAAAATGGTGCTTTCGATGGCACTGCTGAGGCCGGGTATATCCTCGGAGTAGACCAGCGACGGCCAGGCGTATAGGAGGTTCGTTTTGGGAAAGCGTAAATATAAATACCAGTAGTTGCTGGTGTTGGAGGCAATGAAGTTGAGGTTGCCGGTGAAAAATGGAAAAAAGGTCTGGTTGTTGTCCACCAGGTTTATCTTGAGCTGGGGCCTGTAATCGAACAAATCCAGAATATCTTTGTAGACCCCTTCGCGCAGCCAGTCGGCATGGTACAGCACGTCCTCGATGGCGTACGCGCTGATGATATTCGGGTGGGTATCGGCATCGAGTTCGAACATGATATCAGCCGCCAGCAAATCCTGCTTCAGCGCACCTAACTTATCTTCTGCCACATAAAAGACAGCCTGCTGCCTGTTCCCAAACCGCAGGTTTCCCGCCCCTGCTTTTTCGGCAGCTTCTAAAAGGTGGTACAAATCCCCGGCCGACACCATGCCACCGGGCAGGTTGACTTTCACTAAGTGCTTCCGCATTGTCTTCTCCATTGCCTTTTTAGCTTGTGGCTGCCTCCTGTACATCCAGTTTCAAGGCGTTTTCCAATAGCTGTTTTACCTCTGGCCTGCAGGAGCCGCACCCCGTACCTGCACCCGTCTGGGCACAGAGCGCCATCAAATCAGTGCAGCCTTCTGCCACCTTCCGCCGGATGTTTTCGCTGCCCACGTTGTTGCAGCTGCACACCAGTTTCCCCAGTACCGGCTCTGCCTTTTGCCCGCTCCGTAACAGCTGCAGGCGCTTCTCGCTCAGCTCAATCCTGTTTGAGATCAACTCCCTGAACTCCTGAAACTCGGTTTTATCGCCGATCATAATGGTGCCCACCAGCCTGTCCTGGTGAATGATGCACTTCTTGTAGTAGCGTTTGGCCTTGTCTATGAAAACAATCTCCTCGTAGTGCTCCTCGTCCGGGCTCTCTGCCAGACCGATGCTGCACAGGTCAAAGCCGTGGATTTTGATGATGTTCATGAAGGTGCTGCCCTCATAATAGCTGGCGATGTTCCCGTTCAGGTGCTGCGCCACCACCTCCGCCTGCTGCTCGGCGGCGGCCGTGATGCCATATAGCACGCCGTTAAACTCCGCAATCTCGCCGATGGCATAGATGCTGGGGTCACTTGTTTGGAGCCGCTCGTTTACCAGCACGCCCCGCTTGCAGTCGAGGCCGCAGGCTTTGGCCAGTTCCAGGTTGGGCACGGTGCCGATGGCGATGATCATGGCGTCACAGTCTATCCGATGGCCGCTTTTCAGCCCAACGCCCGTCAGCCTGGAGCGTCCATAATATAGCTGCACTTCGTCGTTGTAGTAGATATCGCAGCCCTGGTCCACCATTTCTTCGTGCAGCAGCTGGCTGCCAAGCGGGTCCAGTTGCCGGTCCAGGAAGCGCGATACCCGCTGCACGATGGTGATTTTCACGCCCATCTCGCGCAGCGAAGCCGCCATTTCCAGACCTAATAAACCACCGCCTACAATCACCACGTGCGCGTTTTCCGGCACATGGTTTTTGAAGTTGTCGGCATCGGTGCGGCTTCGCATGGTAAAAATACCCGGCAACGACGGCACATGCTTCGGCACCGCTGCCCGGCTGCCGGTTGCCATCAGCAGCACGTCATAGTCTGTCCGGATGCCCCGCGAATCTATCACAAACTTTTTTTCCCGGTCTATCTCCTCCACGCTTACACCCCGGAGCAGTTGGATATTATAGGCCGGCTCTTCGGAGTCTTTCATCTTCACCAACTGCTGCCAGCTCTGCGTTCCGCTGATATAATCCGGTAGCATCACGCGATTATAGAAAGGAAAGTCTTCTTTGCTGAAGACGGTTATCTCATCGTTCCCGTTGATTTCCCGGTACGACTTCACAAAGCCATAAGCACCGGCTCCGGCCCCAATCACGACGATGCGCTGGAACGGCTTCCGGTACTTTTGCACATCCACCGCACAATACTTAAAGTCCGGTTCTTTGGATATCGGGTCCAGCAGATCGCTGGTCACGTTGTTGGCGCGGTTGAGGTCGCTGCCCAGTATCTTACCCCAGTGCATCGGCAGGAATACCACCCCCTTTTTTATACAGGGAGACAGCTTCGCTTTCACGCGCACCTCCCCCTTCGCGACTTTACTTCCACCACATTACCCTCAGCTATGTGCAAGCGCTCGGCATCGGCGGGATTTATCTCCAGGAAAGCCTGCGAGATATGCTTTTTCAGCTTGTTCACTTTGCCGGTCTTGCTCATGGTGTGCCACTGGTCGCGGATACGTCCGGTGGTGAGAATAAGCGGGAAATCGGCATCCGGCTGCTCGCTGCGCACTTCATCAGAAGGCGCATGAATGATGGCTTTGGTGGAAGGGGTATAAAATTCTTTATCCGTGAAAAGGCGTGGCGTACCCTCGCTTGCCTCCCCGGCTATATATGGCCACTGTACACTTCGGTGTGCTTTGAGCACCTCATAGCTCAGCCCGCCCACGTCGATGTTGGTGCCGGCGGTTAACTGCGTGTGCTCTTTATATATATCGGCAAAGCCAGGATAGTCGAAACCCCGGTAGCCCATCTTTTTAGCAAATCGGCATATGATTTCGGCATCCGGCAGCGCCTCTCCCGGCGGGTCTATTACCTTGTGCAGATAGCTCACGCGCCGCTCCGAGTTCGTCATGGTGCCTTCCTTCTCCGCCCAGGCGGCGGCAGGCAACACCACATCGGCATAAGCCAGCGTCTCGGGCTTGTTGCTGATTTCCTGCACCACCACAAACTTCGCTTTCTTCAGGCCTTCTTCGGCCATGCGCACATTGGGCAAGCTGGTGAGCGGGTTGGTGCAAAGAATCCAGATGGCTTTCAGGCGCCCGTCGTTCAGCGCTTCAAACATTTCGGTGGCCGTCAATCCTGGTTTCTCCGATATCACGGTGCCGCCCCAGAACTTCTGCACCTCTTCGCGGTGTGCCGGGTCGTTGAGGTTACGGTGCGCCGCCAGCAGGTTGCTCAGGCCACCCACTTCCCTGCCGCCCATGGCGTTGGGCTGACCGGTCAGGGAGAAAGGGCCGGAGCCGGGTTTGCCGATATGCCCTGTGATCAGGTTCAGGTTCAGCAGACTCAGGTTCTTGTTTACCCCGTTGGCGCTCTGGTTCAGGCCCATCGTCCACATGGATATATAGCCTTTGGCATTGCCTATATACTGCGCCGCCAGCCGAATCTCCTCTTCCGTTACGCCACAAACCTGGGCAGACTTCGCCACCGTTTTCTGAAACACCACCTCGCGATACTGCTCAAAGCCCTGCGCGTGGTTCCGGATAAAGTCGAGGTCGATGTCGCCGTTCTCAATCAGCACCCTGCCGATGGCGTGGTTCAGGGTCACATCGGTGCCTGGGTTGATTTGCAGGTGCAGGTCCGCAAGGGCGCAGGAATCGGTTGCCCGCGGGTCCACCACAATAATTTTCACCTCCGGGTTGGCTGCCTTGTGCGCCTCCACCCTTCGCCAAAGAATCGGGTGGCACCAGGCCGGGTTGGCCCCGGTCACATAGAAACAATCAGCCAGCTCAATGTCATCGTAGCATATCGGAACGCTGTCTTCACCAAGCGTCATTTTATAGCCGGCCACGGCACTGCTCATGCACAGCCGCGAGTTCGTGTCGATGTTGTTGCTGCCGATAAAGCCTTTGATGAGTTTGTTGATGACGTAATACTCCTCTGTCAGGCACTGCCCCGAGGCATAAAATGCCACCGACTCCGGCCCATACTTCTCGATGAAGGTTCTGAAAACAGCGGCCGTCCGCTCCAGCGCCGCATCCCATGTCACGCGCTGCCGGGGCATGTTTTTGTTGTAGCGCATCTCCGGGTACAGCAGGCGGTCGCTTTTGTCGTTCACCGTGTACTGCAGGTTCATGCCTTTGCTGCACAACATGCCCCTGTTTACCGGATAGTCCTTGTCGCCTTCCACGGTCACAGCGCCATTTTTCTCCCGGTGCACCACCACGCCGCAGCCCACGCCGCAATAGCAACACGTGCTGGCAAAGGAATTCTTATGTTGCGTCTCTACAGGCATAGCTTTGGTCGTGTTGCATGTTGTGTGATATCGCCTGCGTTCTTTCCGGCATTCACCCTTTGTTATGGCAGCTTACTCGATGCCTATATATACCCTGTCCCCTTCCACCTTCACGGGGTAGGTTTTCAGCTGGTAGTCATCCCCCGTCAGGCACTCGCCGGAGAGGAGCGAGAAGGTTTTCTTGTGAAAGGGGCAGGCTACTTTGGGCTCGCAGGTGTCGCCGGTGCTGCCGATCATCCCTCTGGAGAGCACCATCTGCTGCTTGTGCGGGCACAGGTTTTGGGTGGCGTACCACTCGCCGCGGCGGCTGAAATTGTACAGGGCGATCTGCTCGTTCCCCACTTTCACGCAACCGCCCCCGTTCTGGGGCACATCGTCGGTTCTACATACAAAAACCCATTCTACTGCTACGTCAATCGTTAATGTTTCCATAAGGCTATATGTTTTCAGTTTATATATGCTGTATAGATATCGGTTATATATGCTTACCATTCTTTGGCTTTCACCTGCTCGCGCAGGACGTCGAAAGCAACAAGCGGGTCTTTCTCTTTCGGGGCGTTCACGAAGTGGGCGAACTGCTTGCGCAGGTCCGGGTTCTCCACCACCTCTTTCCACTCGCAGTGGTAGCTGTTTACCAGCGCCTGCATCTCCGCCTCCAGTTGGTCGTTAATGCCGAGGCTGTCGTTGATGATCACGTTTTTCAGGTAGCTCAGGCCGCCCTCCATCTTGTTCAGCCAGGTGGCGGTGCGGGTAAGGGAATCAGCGGTCTTGATATAAAACATCAGGAAGCGGTCGAGATATCGGATGCAGGTTTCCTTGTCGATGTCGGTGGCCAGCAACTGCGCATGCTGGGGCTTGGAACCGCCGTTTCCGGCCACGTACAGGTTCCATCCCTTTTCGGTGGCGATGATGCCGAAGTCTTTCGACTGCGCCTCGGCGCACTCGCGCACGCAGCCACTCACGCCGCCCTTTATCTTGTGCGGCGCCCGGATGCCCCGGTAGCGCTCCTCCACCTCGATGGCGAACGACACGCTGTCGTGCAATCCGAAGCGGCACCAGGTGCTGCCCACGCAGCTTTTCACGGTGCGGAGCGCCTTGCCGTAGGCATGGCCGCTTTCGAATCCGGCATCAATCAGCTCTTCCCATATATCCGGCAGGTCGCTGAGGTGCGCCCCGAACATATCGATGCGCTGCCCTCCGGTGATTTTGGTATATAACCCATATTTCTTCGCCACCTGCCCGATGATGATGAGTTTGTCCGGGGTAATCTCACCGCCCGGGATGCGCGGCACCACGGAGTAAGTGCCGCCCTTCTGGATGTTGGCCAGGTAGCGGTCATTGCTGTCCTGGATGGTGTGCTGCTTCACAATCACGTCATTCCAGAGGCTGGCGAGGATGCTGGCAATAGCCGGTTTGCAGGACTCACACCCGTCGCCTTTGCCAAAGTGATCCAGGGCAGCGTCGTAGGTTCGGATGTTGTTCAGCTTCAGTAGGTCGAACAGCTCCTGACGGGAGTAATCGAAGTGCTCGCACACCACGTTTTTGATATAGGTGCCGTTTGCTTTGAGTGTCTCGTGTATCAGGTCCTTTACAAGTGGCACGCAGCCCCCGCAGCCAGTGCCGGCCTTGTTGCACTGCTTCATCCCCTCCACCGTCGTCACGCCCAAATCGGTTACGGCAGCGCATATGGCACCCTTCGACACGGCCTCACAGGAACAGATCAGCGCTTCATCCGGCAGTGTGACTACACCCGCTCCGGCACTGGCTTCGCCCCCTCTGGAGCCTAAAATCAGGTCTTCGGGGTTTGGCGGCAGCACGAGGTTGTTGTTCACGGTCTGCAGCAGGATATTGTAGGCATCCGCATCCCCGATCAGCACGCCGCCCAGCAGGCGCCTGCCGTCGTTGCTGATGTTGATGCGCTTGTATATGCCTTTGTGCGAGTCTTCAAAAACAATGGATCGGCTGTCGGGCTCGGTCACGAAGGGGTCTCCGAAGCTGGCCACGTCCACGCCGATTAGTTTGAGCTTGGTACTCATGTCGTAGCCGGTGAAGGCTCTTTCGCCGGCGCACAGGTGCGTGGCCACCACCTCGGCCATTTCATAACCCGGGGCCACCAGGCCATATATCATCCCGTCGTACAGGGCACACTCACCAATGGCAAAGATGCTGGCGTCGCTGGTCTGCATTTTCTGGTTCACCACAATGCCGCCCCGCGTGCCGGTTTCCAGCCCGGCCAGTTTCGCCAGTTCGTCGCGTGGGCGTATACCCGCCGATATCACCAGCATGTCCACGTCAAGCGATGTCTCGTCGGCAAACTGAAGCCTTTTTATGTTGTCGGCCCCCAGGATGCCGCTGGTGCTCTTGTTCATGTGCACTTTCAGGCCCAGCGACTCCAGTTTATACTGGAGCATGGCACTGCCTGCCGAATCTATCTGACGGGGCATCAGCCGCGGGGCAAACTCAATCACATGCGTTTCCTCCAGCCCCAGGTCGATAAGCGCCTTGGCTGCCTCCAACCCTAGGAGCCCGCCGCCCAGCACAGCCCCTTTCCGGGCAGCTTTAGCATATGTCTGAATCTGATCCAGGTCTTCGATGGTGCGGTACACGAACACGCCGTCTTTTTCCACGCCGGGTATATCGGGCACAAACGCAGACGAGCCGGTGGCCAGCACGAGGTAATCGTAGGTGAGTGAAATACCTTTCAGGGAATGAATCGTTTTTTCGGAGCGGTTTATCTCCGTAATGGTGTCGCCGAGGTGCAGGGCAATGTTGTTCTCGGTGTACCACCCGAGGGTCGACAGCGACAGATCATCAGCCGACTTCCCGTTGAAGTACTCGCTCAGGTGTACGCGGTCGTACGCGTGGCGCGGCTCTTCTCCAAACACCACGATGTTAAAGGCTGTAGTTTTAGCGATCAGTTTCTCGCAAAACTTATAGCCCACCATGCCATTTCCTACTACCACTATTGTTTTGGAATCCTGCTGAGACATATCCATATGCTTGTGTGTTAAACCGATTTAGTCCTTCCCCTCTTGATGGGCTGATTTAGCTTGCCCGCTTGTTTACAGGCATCAGCGTCCATTGCCTATGTGTTTTTGCAATATTTTCAAACAAACATATAAAACGGTTGGATATTTATTACTATTGGTTATTCGTTTAAACGAATTAGCAGCATATCTCATTATTACTGATAATTTAATAAATCAAATAAAAGGTAATGCTATTGAAGCTTATTATTAGACTTTACCAACATAAATAAAATTTAAAAATTTTATTTAATTTATTATCCCCCCCTTATTTTATAGAGGCATCTTACAGGCAGTTATCAAATACTCTAACAATTACCCTATATTTAATAGGGTGTATTTACTCATTATGCATATTTTAGTTTCAATGCCCTATGTAAAATTATACCCCTTAATAGTTTTTACATGATGCCAATATAGTTGAAGTATATTTATATATAAAGCTCAAACCTTTAATTGTATCGCTTACTCTTTGAAAGTTCTTCCTGGGTAGCAGCGATAGGCGGCCATGCGGAATCAGTGCCTTTCGTGTGAGGGGGGTATAGTTGGCTGCTGTTGAGAACGAGAGGAGTAGAAAGTGCGGGCGGCACGCGACCGGACAAGCGTTTTAGATATAAATGCGAGCCATTTCATCGGGCAGGGTAGGCTGCCCGACTGTAATAGCTTAAATTGCAGGCCATACGTACCAAGCATACTGCGCCATTTGCCATTGTAGCGGTAGAACTACCAACTGCATGAAGTATAAAAAGACATGCCTGATCAAGAAATAACCCCTGAACTGTACCTCATGGGCGCCGGCCCCGGCGACCCAGAGTTGATTACCGTGAAAGCCTACAAGGTACTGCAGCGGGCCGACGTGGTGCTGTATGACAACCTGGCCAATAAGGCCCTGCTGGACTTCACCAAGCCGGATTGCGAAAACATCTATGTGGGGAAACGGCCCTATGATCGTTTTACCTCGCAGGAAAGGATTCACGAGCTGATTCAGGAGAAGGCGCTGAGCAAGCAAATAATCGTGCGGCTCAAAGGCGGGGACCCCTATATATTCGGGCGGGGGTTTGAGGAAGTGCTTTTCGCACGTTCGCTTGGCATCCGGACGCACTATATACCCGGCATCACCAGCATGCAGGCCAGCGGCCTGCTCGACATTCCGCTGACGCACCGGGCCGTGAGCGAGGGCATATGGGCCATCACGGGCACCAAGAAAGACGGCTCGCTGTCGGACGACCTGCGGCTGGCCATGCAAAGCAACGCCACCGTGGTGATCTATATGGGCATGAAAAAGGCAGCCGAAATTGCCGCCACCTACCTGGACCAGGGCAAAGGCAATGTGCCGGTGGCCGTGGTGCAGCACGCCTCGCTCCCGCACCAGCAATCCGCCACAGGGCAGGTAAAGGACTTGCCTGCGCTGATCAGCGCCAACCACCTGACGCACCCGGCCCTCATCATCATCGGCTGGGTGGTAGCCGTGCAGGAGGCCAGCCCTAAGGCTTAACCCTAATCAACGTATCGTCAGGGCATATATAAACTTTGTAGCTGCTTAGCTTACTGCGGCACCTGGCTGAAGAGCTTTTCCATGGCTGATGCTATCTGCTCCTGCAGCTTGGCCGGTTTGCTCCGCAGGATGGCCTCTGCCGTTCCCTGCCACACCAGTTCATTCCGGTCGCTGTCCACGAGGTGTACCGACACGGTTCCCTCCTTGTAGCGGCCCACCTCCACTTCTTTGCTGCGCCAGGTGTAGCGGCGCTGCCCGATGTAGTTCGGCGGGTCCGACCGGAGGTTCGTCTCCCGTGTCTGCACTTCCTCGTTTACCACCACGCCCAGGTTTACGAGCAGGTCCGGATCGGAGGCGGCGCGGGTCAGGCCGCGGCTTTCCAGTTGCTTCGTTATCTCCCGCTGCAGATCATCTAGCTGCGGCTGGTATTCGGGGCCCAGGCCATCACCGGAGGCATCCACTTCATAGAAGGCGAACGTCCCGTAATTGCTTAGCTGAAAACCGGCGGCAGGCTCGGTGGCGACGTGTATGGCCGGTGCACAGGCCGCCAGCACGAGCAGCAGCCCCCATGCGTTCTTAAAAAAAATAGCTTTCATGTGTTTCTCTTCTGTTTATGCCTGCAACTGCAACATTCCTGCCAACACGCCGCATTTAAAGTGCCCTGTCCGGCTGATATATACGGCAGAATAGTTATCTTTGGCTTATACTATATGAATCAGCGCCTTCGCACTGGCCTGAGACTCTCTCCCCAACCGGACACATCCCCCACTACTATGAACATCACGGCCCAACTAATACAGCGCTTGAAGAAAACCATCCTCGACAACTGGATGGGCACCCAACTCTCCGACCAGTCACTGCGCTTCGATCTTATATCGGAGGAGGAGCTCCGCAAGCAGTCGGAGGAGTTGCTGAACGGGCTGGCACGTGCCATGGCATCCGGCAACGCAGACAACATCTATGCGGTGGAGTACGAGCCTGTCACTGAAATTCTGGCCGATATCTCCACCACGCGTGCCCGCCAGGGCTTCAGCCCGCGCGAGACCGTTTTATATGTGCTGAGCCTGAAGCAGGCGATCGCCGATATCTTGGAGCAGCAACTGGCCGACCAGCCCGAGCAGCTTTACAGAGAGGTGATGGCCCTCAACAGGCTGCTCGACAGCCTTAGCATTATCACGTTCGAGACCTTTATCAAAGGGCGCGAAGAAGTTATCCTGCGCCAGACAGATGAAATCAGCGAGATCTCCACGCCTGTTATCCGTGTGTGGGAAGGCATCCTGGCCCTGCCGATCATCGGCACCCTGGACAGCGGCCGCACGCAGGTGGTGATGGAGAACCTGCTGCAGGAGATCGTGAACACGGGCAGCACCATCGCCATCCTGGATATATCCGGCGTGCCGACCGTTGACTCACTCGTGGCGCAGCACCTGATCAAGACCGTGAGCGCCACCCGCCTGATGGGGGCCGAGTGCATCATCAGCGGCATCCGCGCCGAGATTGCGCAGGCCATCGTACACCTGGGCATCGACCTCTCCAGCATCAAGACGAGGGCCACGCTGGCTGGCGCGCTGCAGCTGGCTTTCAGCATGAGCAAGCTAGAGGTGCGGGCACAGGACAGAACCACCAATTTCGGGCTGAAGCGCTAAGTATATATGGAGCGAATCCCGATACTAAAAATGGGTCCCTTTCTGCTGGTCACCATCCAGGTGGACCTTTACGACAGACTGGCCCTAGGCCTGGAGCAGGACCTCGTCAACATGGTGAGTAAAACCGGCGCGAGGGGAGTGTTGATAGAGATCTCCGCGGTAAGCATAGTCGACTCTTTCATGGGGCGCATCATTGGCAACATTGCCTCGATGTCGCGTATTATGGGTGCCGAAACGGTAGTGGTGGGGATGCAACCCGCCGTTGCCATTACACTGGTAGAGCTTGGCATCACCCTGCAGGGGGTACACACAGCCCTCGACGTGGAGAAAGGGATGGACTTGTTGCTAAATAAAACCGGGCTCGACCAGTTGCAGAAACAGGAGGAGCCGGATGAGCCTGCCGAGTAACGAAACCATACGCATTGTGCGGGAACAGGACGTGGTGCTGCTGCTGAGCAGGGTGCGCGAGTACAGTGCCCAGGTTAGCCTGCAGCCCCTGAACCAGACAAGGCTCATCACGGCAGCCAGCGAAATGGCGCGCAACATGCTCCGGTACGCCAACGGCGGGCGGGCCACCATCGAGGCGCTCAGCAAGAATGCGCGCACTGGAGTGAAGATCACTTTTCTGGACGAGGGACCCGGCATACCGGATATACAGCAGGCAATGACAAGCGGCTTTTCAACGGGCAATGGCCTGGGGTTAGGTTTGCCCGGAGCCAGGCGGCTCGTGAATGAGTTTGACATACAGAGCAAACCCGGCAAGGGCACCTGCGTCACCATTATCCAGTGGCAAGATGGACGCTAGCCCGCACCAACGTTTTTTAGTCCCCGACAAAACCTACTCCAGCATGGCGAGGCGGGACATTGCGCGGCTGACGGAGAGCTACGGTTTCTCCGCCCCCGACACCGGCAGAGTAAACATTGTCATCTCGGAACTTGTTTCGAACCTGGCCAAGCACACTTCCGGCGGAGGCGAGCTGCTGGTAAGGCCTGTCGGCAGCCCCGTTGCAGGCCTTGAGATCCTCTGCCTCGACAACGGCCCCGGCATGGCTGACCCGGCACGCATGCTGCAGGACGGTTTCTCCACCTACGGCTCGGCGGGCGAAGGTTTGGGGGCTATCAAAAGGCAGTCTGACGAGTTTGACCTCTTTTCGCAGCCGGGTGTAGGCACGGTGGTACTCTGCCGTATATTTAAAAGCGGCAAGCGGAAAGAACAGCCGAATACGCAAGAACTTTATGAGGTGGGGTACGTGCTGGCGCCGAAGCCCGACGAAACAGTTTGCGGCGACGGATTGGCCATGGAGCAGCGGGGGGCCGACTTATATATGCTGGCCCTGGACGGGCTTGGCCACGGCGCCAGCGCCCGTGAGGCAGCGGCACAGGCGGCGGGGGTTTTCACAGCCTCCCCTGCCACCGCGCCCGCGCAGGCGCTGCGGGACATACACGCGGGCATCAGGCAAACCCGCGGCGCCGTGGGGCTGGCTGCCCGCATCAGCGGCGCCACCCAAACCATCAGTTACTGCGGCGTCGGTAACATTGGCGGCCGCATTTTCGCGCCAGGCGCTGGCCCGGCAGGAACAGGATACAGCGGCATCGTCTCCTACAACGGCATATTGGGGCATAACATGCCCAACACCCTCAACAGCCGGCGGCTGGACTGGGGGCGGGGCAATCTACTGGTGCTGCACTCCGACGGACTCAAATCGAGGTGGGATCTGGCAAAGTTCCCGCTCCTGAGCCGCCACCGTGCCGCCACCATTGCCGCCGTGCTGTACAAGACAAACAGCCGCCAAACCGACGACACCCTGGTAGTAGTATGTAAAGGCAAAGCATAGACAAAGATGTTGCGTCATATCCTCACGATAAATATTACGAACGAGCTGGACGTGGTGCTCGCTTACAAACGCGCGATACAGCTATCGGAGCGGCTGGGCATGGCGCAGGCCAACCAGACCAAGTTCGCCACTGCCGTCTCGGAGATAGGCCGCAACGTGGTGGAGCATGCCGGCAGCGGCAGCATCCGGTATAGCCTCGCTGACGAGGGCGGTGCCAGTTGCCTGGAGGCCAGCATCGCAGACAGAGGCCGGGGCATCGGCAACCTCGGCCATATCCTCACCAAAACAAAATCTCCCGCCACAGGGCGCGGCTCGGGCATCCCGAACTCAAAAAGGCTGGTTGACTACTTCCACATAGAGAGTGCGCCAGAGAGGGGCACCACCGTTACGCTCCGAAAGCGGCTGCCGACCCTGTCCTCCGACGTCACAAAGCAACTGCTCGACAGCTGGGTGAGGGAGCTTGACCAGGAACTCAACATTTCGCCTTACGCCGAGATAAAAAGGCAGAATGTGCAGCTGCTCGAACTGCTGGACCAGTTACACGCCCGGAACATAGAGGCGGAGCAGCAGTTGGAGGAGATCAGGCGGCTGAACACGGAGCTGCAACAGTCGAACCTCGAGATTGGCACGCTGCTGGAAGAGCGCGAGCAAAAGAACGACCTGCTGCAGCTATCAAACGAAAACCTGGACGCCTTTGCCCACACCGTGACGCACGACCTGCGGGCGCCGCTGCAGAACATATATGGCATCGCCGCCGCCCTGGAGGCCTGCATCGAAGCCGGGCAGCGCGAGGAGGCGCTGCTCGTGTTTCCGCTGCTGCGGCAGCAAACGCAGAAAATGGACCGCCTGATAACCGGCATCCTGGCGTACTCGCTGGCAGGGAGGCAGAGCATCCAGAAAAACAACGTAGAGTTGGAGCCGCTGCTGCACCAGGTGATCATGTCGCTCAACATCCCTTCGGGCTTTCAGGTGGAGATACAGGAGGATCTGCCGACACTGCACACTGAGGAGATTTTCCTGTTCCAGGTTTTCAGCAACATCCTGGGCAACAGCATCAAGCACCACGACAGGCCCGCAGAAGCCGTGGTGCATATTTCGGGCGAAGTGCAGGGCGCTGCCGTAGTGTTTACGATAGCGGACAACGGCCCCGGCATCCCCGCCGACAAGCAGCAGGAGGTGCTGCACCTGTACGAATCCGACAGCACGTTTTCCCGCCCCTTCTCATCGGGGCTTGGCCTGTCTATCGTGAATAAGATTATAGAGGTAAAAGCAGGCAAACTGTGGATTGAGTCGGAGGGGCGGGGCACCAGCTTTAAGTTTACATGGCCCGCCTCCGAAATCGTGCCCGCCGGCCCGAAGTAGCTGCTGTTGACGGGTGGCTATATATAGGGCGCTGCTTCCCCCCTCAACCTAAAAAGCCATATATGAGAAGAGGCGCTGCAGACCAACGCAGTGCCTCTTCTCATATATGGCCTGGGTGAAACGGCGGTTACTGTTGTTTCTTCACTTTGAAAAAGTCGCTCATGATCTCCCGGACATCGTGCCGGGTGAGCGCCTTCGAGAAATGCCTTTTCACTTTCTTGAAGTTTTTGAGACGCTCCAAATCATAGAAGCTCGCCGAAGAGGTCAGCATCAGGATGATCATGTGATCGCCAGCGTCAAGCCCGCGCCGCTCGTACTCCTCCAGAAAGGTAAAGCCATCCATCACCGGCATCTTGATGTCCAGGAAGATCAGGTCGGGGCGCTTGAATTCAGGGTCTAGCGGGGAGGCATAGGATTTCGTCAGATAATCCAGGGCCTCTTTCCCGTTTGTCAGAATCCGGACTTCGCGGGCTACCTGCATTTCATTCAACAAGCGCTCGTTCAGGTAGTTGGTCGTCTCATCGTCGTCTACAAGCAGCACCAGATCCAATGGAGTGTTATATGAGTTCATTCAGTTTATGATTCTACCTCTCTAAGTTTATATATGAAAACCAGCGACGGACCGCTGTCAGAAATATAATGCCTGTAAAAAAATAGGGCCTGTAAATTTAAACCTTAAATCGCGTATTTCAGCCGATTTTCAAGACATCACTGTACTGGCCTCTGCAATGAGCCTTTATAGCAGCCTGAAGCCGATAATAGTTCCATATCCTCACAGATATTTATCCACATGCGTTTGGGGCCAAGCGGCCAGCAACCTCCAGGGGCGGTAACCAGCACCCGGAACAGCCCCGCGGCACGGGCCAATACGCAGCAACAACAAAAGGTCTCAAAAATTAGAATACTACAGAAAAGAAGATATGTTGCCAGCTCCTCTGAATAAAATAAGTTGCACAGTGCCACGACGCCGTTCACGTACATCCTTTTTGCCCTCAGACAAGTATTACAGTAAGGAAAAGCCTGACATGGGCGCGTGTAGAACCTTAAACAGAAGCTATGGACCATTACCCTCTAAAACCGGAACACATGAAAGCCCCCGCGCATCTGTCGCGCGCGGAGATACAGCAGAGCCTGGATGAACTGGACAGCAAGATTAAAGTGCTGAAAGGGAGAGCAAATGCCACCGCCGCCGACTCAAACCACACCTACCACGAGCACATCGCAGGCCTGGAGCGGAAGCGGGAACTGATTGCCTCCAAACTGGCCGCCGCCGAAGACACCCAAAGCACGTGGCAGGAATTGCGCGAGGGACTCGACAACCTCAAAAACGATATCACCAAACTCTTCAAATAAACACAAAAGCCCCTGCAGCACGAACTGTAGGGGCTTTTGTGTTTATTTGAAATTCTGGAACTCTATATCCATATATCATTCGGAATCAATAGTATATAAAATTCTGCACGGAGTGAAAGCTCTTCCAGTTTTTCCTTGAAGCGCCTTGCAAGTGTTGCGGTGCCGAACGTAGTGAGGCAGCCTGAGCAGAGCGAATAGAGGGCCCCTACCCCGGCAGCTTCAGCTACACAGTGCCGAAAGGGATTAGTTTACCCCGAAGCATTTCGGGGAGGCCTCTCGGCCTGAGAGCACCACACCTAGCTATGGAACTTGGAAGAAGTAGGGTCCATAGGCATGAACGGCATCCGAAAGAATAGGCGCTGAATCCCTGGATTTACGTTGTGCAACTTTTCTACCCCGCAGGCTCACGGAAGCCTACCCAGGTAAAGCGCTTGATCACGAACTCCGGGTTTGTGAAGGAAGCATTGCCCGCCGGGTTGCCGCCAGTCACGTGGAAGTCAGAGAAGCCGGCATTCTGATTCACATAGATACCGCCTGTCAGGTTAAACGACACCGGCGTGCCCGCAAGCCCCATCTCATCCATGATCTGCTCCTTCACCTCCGGGTCGGTGGTGTAGGCCCCACAGGAAATCGCCCCGTGGCGCTGCGCCAGCTCCTTCGCAATCCGTACCGACTCGGACGTGTCTTTCGTCTTGATGATCAGCACAATCGGGCCGAACAGCTCACGACTGTAGCTTTCCTCGTCGGTGGCGTCCACCTCATATATAACTGGGGTGCAGGTGCGGGCGTTGGCGAACAGCGGGTGTTGGAAGTCGCAGGTGCTCAGCACTTCTTTCCCGTTCAGTTGGGCGGCATCCTTTACCCTTGCCATCGTAGCCGTGTTTTGGATGGCGCCCAGTATGTGCGGTGCCGCCTTCGGGTTGTTTACCAGCGCCGTCACGGCATCAGCAATTTTATGCACTACCTCTTCGTACGGCACCGTCTCGCCGCCAACCTTTATACCGCCCTCCGGCACGAAGAAGTTTTGCGGCGCCGTACACATCTGCCCGGAGTACAAAGTAACGGAGAAAGCCAGGTTCTGCGCCACCTTGTCCAGGTCCTCCACCGAATCTAAAATAATGGAGTTGACGCCTGTTTTCTCGGTGAAAGTGGTTTTGCCTTGCAGGTTCTCTATATAGTTGCCGAAGGCGGTGCCGCCGGTGTAGTCTATCAGTTTCACCTGCGGATGCTCGGCCAGTTCTTTGGTAATGAGGCGGTCGTCCGCGTCCACGGCCAGCTGGCAGATGTTCGGGTTCAGGCCATCCTCCTGCAGCACCCGCTGCACCTCGGCCACCACAATGGCAATCGGCAGCACGGCCTTGGGGTGCGGTTTGATGATGACCGGGTTGCCCGTCACGAGGCTGGCGTACATGCCCGGCACGGTGTTCCAGGTCGGGAAAGTGGCGCAGCCGATCACCAGGGCCACGCCCTTTGGCACGGGCTTCCAGGTCTTGTTCAGTTTCAGGCTGTACTTGCCCATCGGCTTCTCCCAGGCCGCGGCCTCCGGAAAGCGGGTTTGTTCTTCCAGGCCTGCGGCGATGGCCTCCAGCGCCCGGTCTGCCGCGTGCGGCCCCGACGCCTGGAACGACATCATATAGGCCTGGCCGGTGGTGTGCATGGTGGCGTAGGCAATCTCAAAGAAACGGGCTCTCAGGCGCTCCAGCGACTCTACCAGGATAGCCGCCCTGTCGGCCGGTCTTACTTTGCGCCACTGGTGGAAAGCCTCCTCCGCCCGCGAGACGAGGGTATCCGGAGAGAAAAACGGGTACTGCACCCCCAGCGCCTGCTGCTCGTACGGCGACTCCTCCTGCCCTACCCACATCTCCGGGTCCTGCTGCAGCAACTCCCCGAACTTCCGGTGCAGGTGCGCCTCGTATCTTTCACGCCCCTCCCTGTCAGCCTGCTCCCCGTATATGTCCGGAGAGGGGTTTTCGGGGTAGTGCGCAAAGAAGGTCCGTTCGTGCAGGGCGTGCATGGCCGCATCAAGCACAGGCCGGTGTTTATCCGCCAGATTTTGTTTCATAGTATTTCTGTTATATAACCAAACTTATATACTTCTGCTCCGTATTATCTGCTAAGAGCTGTTTGTTATTAAACCATAATTAATAGCAACTTTATTATAGGTATATATAGCCCCTCTGCTGACCTATAGAAGGATACGTAAAAAATGGCAGGGATGGTGGCAGGCGAAAATTGCCGTCCGCCTGAAACAGCCCCGAACATTGTCGCACGTTAGACCAAGCTGATTTGATTGCATGTTTACCCGACTGAAACTGCTGCAGCGCAGCCTTTGCACCCTGCTGGTGGCGCTCTTGTTTGTGCCCCTGCTGCATGCCCAGCGCCCCGCTGGCGTTGGGAGCGAAACAGTGCCCCACACGGTGGTATACAAACTGAAGCCCGCACATGGCCAGATGGCCCGCACCGCCCTGGGGGCAGGCAGCACACTGCAAACAGCCCTGCAGCGTGTGGGCGCCGAAGCCGTGCGGCAGAAGTTTCCGGGGAAGGAGAACGCACCGGCGGCCAATCTCCGGAAAGCCGCCCCCGGCGTATACCTTTCCCATATATATGAGCTGCAGTACGGTGCGAGCCATACCCTGGAGCAGGTGCAGCAGACGCTGATGTCCACTGGCCTGGTGGACTACGTGGAGCCGCTCTATATACGGGAGCCGCTCACCCAGCCCAACGACCCCTCGGCTGACTCAGTGAAAACCCGGCAGTACTACCTGAAGCTGGTGCAGGCCTATGAGGGGTGGACCGTGGAGAAAGGCGATACCAACGTGGTGGTGGCGATACTGGACACAGGCTTCGGGCTGACGCACGAGGAGCTGAAAACGAAGGTAAAGCATAACTACGGTGACCCCGTGGACGGCATTGACAACGACGGGGACGGCTTTACGGACAACTTCGCGGGCTGGGACTTTGCCGACAGCGACAACAACGTATATGACGACACCCCCTGGAAGGGGCACGGCACCAGCGTGGCAGCCGTGGCGGCCGGGGCCACCGACAACGGAAAGGGAATCGCCAGCCTTGGATACAACACCCTGTTTATGCCCCTCAAGGTTTTCTCCTCTGTCAAAAACGGGCATTTCGGAGGCTACGAGGCCATTGTGTATGCGGCTGACAAAGGCTGCAAGGTCATCAACCTGTCGTGGGGGGGCGAGGGAATGTCGCAGTACGAGCAGGACATCATCAATTACGCCGTGCTCGACAAGGACGTATTGGTTGTGGCCTCCGCCGGAAACACCAACAAGCTGGTGGACATATACCCGGCGGCTTACCAGAACGTGCTCTCCGTTGGCGGCACCAACGCCAAAGACGTCAAGTTTAAAGACCACACCTACAACTACCACATCGACCTGACTGCGCCGAGCGAGAATGTTTATACCGCCTCCATCAACGGCGACTACGCCTATGGCGGGGCTTATGGCACCTCCTTTTCCTCCCCTATTGTGGCCGGAAGCGCAGCGCTTGTCAGGGCTAAGTACCCGCAGCTGACGGCGCTGCAGGCGGCGGAGCGCATCCGGGTGAGCGCCGACGATATATACCACCTGGCCGGAAACCAGCCGTACCTGGGCATGCTCGGCAAAGGACGCCTCAACCTGAAGCGCGCCCTGAAAGAGACAAGCCTTCGCGCGGTGCGCTGCACCTCATATGGCCTGGCCCTGAGCACGCAGCTGGCCTATGCCGGCAGCAAGGTAGCCCTGGATGCCAGCTTCCGCAGCTACCTCGCTCCCACGGCAGCCCTCGAAATCACGCTGACTTCCACCTCGCCCTATGTAACGGTGGACAGGGGCACGCTGAACCTGGGCAGTGTCGCGACCATGGGCACCGCCTCTTCGGGGTTGCGGCCGTTTATGCTGAGCATCGCGGAAGACGCGCCCGCCAACCACCTCGTGCGCCTGCGCTTCGACTACACCGACGGCGCTTACAGCGATTTCCAGTACATCACGCTAATCATCAACCCGAGCTTTGTGACGCTCACGGCCAATAACCTGCACGTGTCCCTGAACAACGTGGGCAACATCGGTTACAACGGCCTTAATTTTAAGCAGGGAGAGGGTGTGAAGTACAAGGGAGGGCCTTCGCTGCTGTTCGAGGGCGGGCTGATGGTAGCCGTTGACGAGGGCAGCGTGTTTGACAACCTGCACAACGAGCGGTGGCTCAACGACAACAACTTTAAATCGGCGGGGGCGGTGCGCCTGCACCACGACACGCCGCTGGCCACGCAGGAGGCGCGCGCCCTGATGGCGGCCACCGACAACGAGCAGGCGGGGGTGAAAGTAAAGCAGGTGGCCTCGGCCTGGATGGAGGCCCCGGACCAGGACTACATCATCATTGAATACCAGCTCACCAACATGACGCCAGACACCATCCGGCAGGTGCATGCGGGCATCTTCGCCGACTGGGACATCGGCAACTACATGCAGAACGCTGCCGCCTACGACTCGCTGCTGCGCCTGGGCTATGTCTACAGCACCGCCGCTGCCCTGCCCTACGCTGGCGTGAAGCTGCTGACGCGCGACGCGCCCGTCTACCATGCCATCGACAACATCGGCGGAAACGACTCTACCGTGACAGTGGATGACGGCTTCTCGGATGCGGAGAAATATAAGGTGATATCAAAGGGCGTGAGCCGGGAGCGGGCGGGCGGCAAAAGCGGCAACAATGTGTCGCATGTGGTGGGGGCCACCGCAACTGACCTTGCCCCCGGCGAGACGCGCACCCTGGCATTTGCCCTGCTGGCAGCCGACAACCTCGGCCTGCTGAAAACACACGCCGCAGCGGCCCAGGCAAAGTACGAGAGTATAAAATCAGGCCCTGTGCCTTCGGGCCTGCAGCAAGGCGTATGCGCGGGCTCGCCGGTACTGGTTACACCCGACAAGGGCAGCACCTTCCGCTTCTACGCTGACGAGGAAAAGACAGAACTGCTGGGCTCCGGCGATGCGCTGCAGATGGGGCAGCTATATACTGGCAGGACCATCTATGTGAGCAACGCCGACTCGCTGTTCGAAAGTGCGCCCGTGCCCTACACCTATCTGATTCCGGAGGAGGCGGAGGCTGACTTTAAGCTGGGGCAGGCTTTCGGGAACACTGGCAAAGCCGTGGACCTGGTGAACCTGAGCAGGCACGCCGCCACGATGCATTGGGATTTCGGAGACGGCACCACCTCCACAGAGGCGCACCCGAGCCATACCTATCAAAAAGCCGGTATATATACCGTCACCCTGACGGCTACCGACAGCCTGGGCTGCGTACAGAGCAGCAGCAGCCAGGAGCTACAGATTTACGCGGACCAGGTCATCTTATACCCCAACCCGGCCACAGCGCATATTGCCCTCACCCTGACCACCCCTATCGACTGGGGCAACAGTGCCACGGGTCCCCGCCTCACCCTGACGGATATGACGGGCCGGGTGGTATCGCCGCCCTCTTACGTGGCCGGGGCAGACCTGCGCTATGATGTCAGCGGGCTTGCGGCCGGGGTATATATAGCCCGGGTTATCTACAACAACACCAGTTATGTGGAGCGCATCCTGGTCCGGAACAAGTAAGTCGCATTCCATTGTTCTGGGAATTACCCGGCCGGGATGCCCCCGCCAGAGCTTTGCAGCACGCTTCAGTAGGTCAGCTCGCTGGTAATCTGGAAGCCTAGCTTGCGCGGCCTGGTCAGGTGCGAGTTCTCCAGCTTCTGCTTCAGGGTGATGCGCTCGATGTCGCTCACGTCCTGCCCGATCAGGTCGTTGTTGACGGAGGCGATGATGGCGCTCTCCACAATCAGGCGCAGGCTCTTGTCGGTAATCACGTTTGCCTTCATGTTGCTGATTTTGTCCATTGGCAAGTCCAGCTGCTTCACCCCTTCAATGCAGAAATGCTTTTCGATGTTCACCAGCATGCGCCCCACCAGGTAGCCCGGGTCATCGAGGCGGTTGTACTTGATGGTGTCGGCCATGAAGTTGTAAGCCATGATGTGCCCGAAGAACCTGCGCCGGAAGTCCTCCTCCACATACGCGCTGCGCATGATCTCATAATCGTCCGGAAACGTGATGATGTTGGAGTGCATCACGAACACCAGCAAATCGCCGGAGAACTTGATCTGGAACTCGTGCTCCCCGATGTTGCGGTACTCGATGATCACATCGCCGTCCTGGCGCGTGATCCGCTCCGTCAGCTCCGCCACCAGTGTCTGCGAGATTTCCTTCATGCGGTCAAAGGCCTCTTTGGTGTAGCGGTAGATGGCCTGCTTCGTCTTCGACTTCTGGTGCAGCCCGTTTACGATATCATCTAACCTATCCTCTTTGTCATCCATAATCTTTCGTTACAGTGCAATTCGCTATTTGGACTATATTTACCTCCCAAGGCGTCACTTTGTTCTCCCGCGCCCGCTGAAGCGCTGATGCACAGCGCATATTCTATATGGGCTGCCTTTGTATACGGTTATATATGGCATACCGGGCCATATATAACCGCCCGTTCCCGGAGAGGAAGAAACAAGCGTTCGTTGGCCCCGCTTTTGAGAGCTAAGCTATATATGGCTGAATCTATTCCAGTGCTGCCATCACCTCCTCGTTCAACTCCAGGTTGTGGTACACTTTCTGGACGTCATCGTCGTCTTCCAGTGCGTCGAGCAGGCGCAGGATTCTTCGGACGGCTTCAGGGTCCTGCACCGTGACGGTGGTTTGTGGGATGCGCTGCAGTTCGGCGTTCTCCAGGTCCAGTTGCAGTTCCTCCGCCTTTTTCTGCATCGCCCCAAAATCTTCCATGGCACAGTAAACGGTGATATGATCTTCCTCCACCTCCCCGGCGCCGCCATCGGCCAGTTCCAGTGTCAGTTCTTCCTCGTCCAAAGGTTGCTCCGGGTTTCGCTTCACCACAAAAACGCCCTTCCTGTCGAACAGGAACTCCACGGACCCGTTGGTGGCCAGGCTGCCGTTGCCCTTGTTAAAGATGGTGCGCAGGTTTTGCACGGTGCGGTTGATGTTGTCGGTGAGGCACTCTATGAAAAGGGCCACACCGTTGGAGGCATAGCCCTCGTAGGTCACGTCGCTGAAATCGCCGCCGGTGCCCTCGCCCTTTTGTATGGCGCGCTCTATGTTGTCTTTGGGCATGTTGGCGGCTTTGCTCAGCTGTATGGCGAGGCGCAGGCGCGGATTGTTTTCCGGGTCAGGGCCGCCCACTTTCGCCGCCACGGTTATTTCCTTGATGAGCTTGGTGAAAATTTTGGATCGCTTCGCATCCAGTGCGCCTTTCTTGCGCTTGATCTGCGACCATTTGTTATGTCCTGCCATGTGTTGCGCTATTGTGATACTCCCTCATCTTCCTGAAACAGATGCTCCTTCCTGCAAAGTAAAAAGGCAAGCCCCATATATCGGCTTGCCCCTTTAATCAGATACTCTGATGCGTTCTATACTGTTGCCCATTGCCCCCTGTTTTGTTGATACATTGGTGCCGCCATCCTCCTGGCACTCTCCTTCTCAGCCCTGTAAAATGCCAGATACTCTTCCTCTTCCATCTCTTCGCGCAGCGCTATATGAAAAAGAGCCAGCTCGGGGTATAACTCATACTGCTCCAGTCGCTCTTCCGGGTTGTTTCTGTTGAAGTCATAAAAGCTTTTCATGTTCTGTTTTCTTAAAAGATAGAAGTAAGATTTATTGTCAAGGATAACATACTCATAACAAATTGGTTAAGTTATTAACAAGCAGGTAGCCAAACCCGTAACAAGGGTCGTACAATAGCCTCCACTAAAAAATAAAGTGGCTACACCAAATAGGGGCAGCCACTTGACTAAGTTATACCGGAAAATTCCGCTTTTCAAATACTTTCCGGCAGCCTAATTGAAGTCATCTTTATTTTAACCAATTAATTATTAACAAGTTACATATAGTCTTACTTCAGGCCCAGTACATCCACACCCTGCTCAAATACAATATCCACGGGTATGCTGGCCTCGGCAAGGCGGTCCAGGTCGGCCTGCAGCTGCGGACTAATTTGCCCCTGCTCTTCCAGCAACTGCTCAACTCCGGCGTAGTCTCCGCTGCCCTGCAGCGTCAGTATCTTCTCCGACAGCTTGTTCATCGCCTCCCGCATTTTCTGGTAGTTGACGCGGTACCTTCCCGTTTCCTCGTCGCGCTCAAAAGCGCCGTTGTCCCTGAAAAAGTTAAAGCGCACCATGTTGGCCTTGCCATGCGCACTGGCCGCCCCGAAGCGCACCGAGCGGAAAATACCCGCCAGGAAGGTGGTATAGTAATCCTCCAGGCTGCCTTCTATCTCGCCTTTCTCGTGCAGCTGTGTAATCATATATAAACCCAGGATGTCGGCTTTGCCTTCTTCCAGCGCCGAGGCCTGCTCTTTCAGCGCCTCGCGCACGGTGCCTTTGCCGTTGATGGTGTTTTTGATGCCCAGGCCGTGCGCCACCTCATGGAACATGGTGTTGGCAAAGAAAGCATCGAAGGTGACGTGCTGCTGCTGGTCTTCCGCTATCAGCTCTTCGGCAATCGGCACCATAATCTTGTCGAACTTGGCGCGCATGGCGTTCTTGAGTTGCAGGCGGCGGGTGCCGCGTTTCAGTTGCACCTCCTCGTCGTTGGGCAGGTTAATGGCGATGGTTTTGCTACCCGCGTTGCTATCGCCAGCGTAGTACACCACGTCGTAGGCGTTCAGGTCGGAGTCGGTGCCGGGCGTTTCTGTTTTATAAGGCGCCGCCACCGGCAGGCCCCGCTGCAGCTCTGGCAGAAACGCCGCGTACTTGGCCAGCCGCTCGCTCCACTCCATGTCCTTCACCAGCACGTAGGCCTCGTGCGCGGCCTTGTAGCCGAACAGTTTGTCCTCGTACGTCTCAATTGGCCCGATCACGATGTCCAGCCGGTTGTCTTTCATATCCATCCAGGCCAGGTCGCTGGGCTGGTAGTTGTCGGTGAGCAGCGCCTCGGCGCGCAGGGTCAGGTACTTGTTCAGCCCGGCGTCTTCGGCCAGCGCGGCCGCCTGCCGCAGCAGGCCCGCTGCCCGCCGCACCTCCTTCTGAAACTGTACATGGTACGGCACCGTGATCAGTTTGCCGCCGGCGTCGCGGCGCAGGAATGTGTACTGGCTCGCCTTGTCGGGGAGGTTGGCCTGCTCAAACTCCTCCTTCGTCATATCTGTTGGGTAAAAGTTGGCGCCGTCCGGCTTCGGCCCCACACCTGCGATAAAAGGGGCGTTGTTGTTGAGGCGGTCCCAGGGGCCGTAGTTGATATGGACGAAGCGCTTCGCAGCCTCGCTGGCCAGGGCGTTCAGCAGCGAGTCGCGCTGGCCGTAGGCTTCGTACCAAAACAGTCCGTTCATGATGTCGGCCGCCCCAATCAGGAGCGGGATCATCTGCTTTTCTTTGGCGCTGAGCCCTGCCAGGTCGGAGGTGAGGCGCACGGTAGTGTACATGTCCAGTTTCTGCTGCAGGCTGTCGCTGGCCTGGGCGGTCTCGGTGGCTTCTGCTGTAGCCGTTTCGGAAGTGGTGTTGGTGCAGCCAACGGTGGCAGCCGCAAGCGCCGTGGCAAAAAGTATATGGCGTGGTTTCATATCAGGGTATAGCTTTTTTGGAATGGAAGATAACAAAATTTGGGCCGGGGGCAATTACCTGTGAGCCGCCTGTCTCTTTTGCGCCGGTTATATAGCAGGGAAGATTCTACATATGGTTGCACCTGAAAAGGGCGGCAGGAAAGGCGTGTCGCTTTTCCTGCCGGATTTGTACATGTGCCCGTTTATATATAACGGTTACGCTCTCTGCCGATTAGAACAGTCCGAACAGCTCTGCCTGGATTTTTTCGATGATAGTGCCCAGGTCTTCGGGGTTCGCTACGAAGTCGAGGTTGTTTACGTCGATCACCAGCTGCCTGCCCAGGTCGTAGCTGCTCATCCAGGTGTTGTAATGCTCGTTCAGGTTGCGGAGGTAGTTGATGCTGATGCTGCTCTCGTAGTCGCGGTTGCGCTTCTCGATCTGTCCGATCAGTTTGGGCAGGTCCGCTTTGAGGTAAATCATCAGGTCGGGTGCCTTCACCATGCTGATCATGGACTGGAACAGCGCAAAGTAGTTTTCGTAGTCACGGGTGCTCATCAGGCCCGACTGGTGCAGGTTTTTGGCAAAGATGAAGGCGTCTTCATATATGGTGCGGTCCTGGATCACGCTGCGGCTGGTGTCCTGTATTTGCAGGACCTGGCTGAAGCGGCTGTTGAGGAAGTACACCTGCAGGTGGAAGGCCCAGCGCTCCATGTCCTCATAAAAGTCCTTCAGGTACGGGTTGTTCTCGACGGCCTCCAGGTACAGGTCCCACTTGAAGTGCTGCGCCAGCTTGGCGGCGAGGGTGGTTTTGCCGGCGCCTATGTTGCCGACGATTGCAATGTGCATGGTAATCTGCGGTTTTGTCTGAATAGGTAGCAAAAGTAAGGCTTTTCCGGCAGAGGCTGGCGGTTGTCGCGATACTAGTTCCCCACGGCGTTATCAACATGCTGCCCGCCGCTTCAGCTCCTGCAGTTCGCTATATATGCTGCGGTGCGCGCAGCCTGGCATGGGCAAAACTTTTCTTCGCCAGGCCATCTTTCCCGATTCTATATATGCCTGTGGCTAAAAGATAAAACAGGCGGCCCCGGCCATAAATGGCCGGGGCCGCCTGCTCTAAATACAGCGCAGTTGGAGACCTAGACTTTTATCGCGCGTCTTGCCGCCGGTCCCTGTTTTAGTTGCTCTCGCGCATGTGCTCGTAGGCATCCCGGGCCTCGCGGCCTTTTTTGAGTGAGGCGAACTCCACCTGCAGGGCCGCAATCCGTATTTTGTCGCTGTTGGTCAGTTGGTCCAGCACCTCAGCCTTGCGGCTGTTCAGCTCCCCGAACACAAACTCGGCGTACTCCCAGTCGCGGAGGCTCCACTCGCGGCGCTGCGCCCGTGTTTTCTCCAGCAGTTGCGTGTAGGTGTCGAACATCCGGGCTGGCTTCAGGCGGCTGATGTTCGTGGTGCCGGTCAGTTGCCGCTCCCAGCGCTCCAGTTCCTCCCCGTCCAGGCTCACCGACTCGGCCTCGTGGCGCTCCTCCCACTCCCCGAAGCGCTGCTTCATCGTATTGTACTCTTTCCGGGAGCTTTCGGAGAGCTCCTCCGCGTCGCGGTTAAGGCCGTAGGTCAGCTCTTTGTACTCTTGCTTCACCGTGGGCCACTCCCTCCGGATGGTGCTGTCGGCCTGTGCCGACCGGCGCTGCATCCAGGCGCGAAGGTCGGCCAGTTCCCGCTCCACCTTCGATTGCGCCTGCACGCCTCCCCAGGCAACTGTCGCCAGCACCAGTACCAGCGCCCGTTTCATCATTTTTTTCATAGTGCTCTTTTCTGTTTGCTTAAACTACAACAGGCATCCTCCGTAAAAATTATGCCACATTTCTGCGGCCCCCGACACAACCTCGTCAGCACGCGCCGCGCCGCGCCCGCCCATCACACAAATTTAATATAAAGGAAGCTGTAATTGGACCATCTTTTGCGGTTAATATCCGTTTAGTAGACATTGGCTTTGCGGGTGCGGGATGGTTTGTGCAAATGCTCGCCTGCGAAGCGAAAAAATTATTTATATATGAGCAAATCCCATAAAGGCAGTTTTCACGAATCCGTCGTTTCCATCTCCAACAACGACGACATATTCCTGAGCGCGCAGGAGTTTCCGTTTAAGACCTCGCTCAGCCTGTCGCCGCTTATTGCCTATTGGGAAAACAAGGAGAGGACCGACCCAAACTGCAACGCGGCGCGGGTGCGCGAACTGGCCGACCTGCTGCGGGGCACGCCTGAACTGACCGGGACGATTGAGGACGTGTCGCTGATTGAGAAGTATGTGGACACGGTGGACATCCTGATGGAGGACATCTTTCCGAGCGCCCTCTGGGAGCACGAACTGATGGCGGCGGTGGTGCCTTTCCACTTCCGCAGCTTTTATGCCACGCCCAAGCTGGACGAGCTGCAACTGCTGGACGGCGGCAGCCACACCCAGAAGCTGAACATGGACCCGAAAACCCTGCTTTTCCGGCTCACGCTCTCGGCCTACACGCTCATCCTCGAAAAATTCTACAACGCTAACTTCAGCATCGACGAGCCCTTTATCTTCACCGTCAGGGACAAGTTCACGGGCTTGCCGCGCCACTACAAGCTCATCATCGACCTGAAGTTTATGGAGGTGAAGGCCAAGGGAGAGATCAGGAAGCTGAGCCCCCGGGAAATCAATTTCCTGATAAACCGCTACAACGACCTGGACCTCTGGATGATGAAGCTGCCGCCGGAGAGCTTCGAGTTTACGGGCTTTGCCATATATGATTTCACGGAGGTGACAAACGAGGAGACGCTCTCGTCGCTGCGCTTCGACCTGCTGAAGCGCGACTCTGTGAACACGCAGGAGGGCTTCCTGAACCTGCAGCAGAAGCTGCGTATTCTGTTCGGCCTGCCGGGCATCCGGCTTGGTTTTGCCTCGTGCCCCACCCTGCAGGAGTTTGACACCAGCTATGCCCGCAAGATCTGGAACGGCCTGGTGCTGACGCAGGACTGCGACCTGATACTGAAGGACCTGCAAAACTCCATATATGAGCCTGTGCTGCAGCGGGGCAACACCATAGTGGTGGAAGACCTGGAGGTGTTCTCCAATCCGTCGCGGATTGAGCAGAAGCTGCTGGAGCAGGGGATCCGCAATCTGATTATCGCGCCGCTGCAGTACGACGGCCACACCATCGGGCTGATGGAGCTGGCCTCGCCGATACCCGGCGAGCTGAACGCCCTGGCCACCATCCGGCTGAAGGAGCTGCTGCCCCTGTTTGCCCTGGCCATCAACCGCAGCCTGGAGGAACTGCGCAACAGCATCCAGAGTATCATCAAGGAGAAGTACACCGCCATACACCCGGTGGTGGAGTGGCGCTTTACGCAGGCCGCCGTGAACCTGCTGGAGAAGATGGAGCGCAACGCCAGCTCCGAGATTGAGCCCATCATTTTCCGGGACATATACCCGCTCTACGGCGCCTCCGACATCCGGGGCTCCGCCACCGAGCGCAACAAGGCCATACAGGGCGACCTGCTGGACCAACTGGTGCTGGCCAAGGAAGTGATACTGGCGGTGAAGGACAGCCTGCCGCTCTCCATCCTGGATGAGCTGGTATATAAAATCGACACGTTCTCGCAGAACATCGTGAGCGAACTGGGCTCCGGCGACGAGGTGCTGGTGCTGGACTTCCTGCGCGCCGACATAGAGCCGCTCTTCGACCATTTCATGAAAAAGCACCCTGCGGCGCAGCCCGCCATACAAGCCTACCGCGACGCCATCAACAACCCTTACCGGGTGGTGTACAACAAGCGCCGGGCATACGAGGAGAGCCTTTTCATGATCAACGAGACCATCTCCACGTTCTTGGACCGGGAGGAGGAGAAGGCGCAGCGCCTGTTCCCGCACTATTTCGAGAAGTACCGCACCGATGGCCTGGAGTACAACATCTATATCGGCGCCTCGCTGCTGAACAAAGGCGGCTTCGAGCCCATTTACCTCAAAAACATGCGCCTCTGGCAACTGATGCTCACCTGCGAGATAGCCCGGCGCATACACAAGCTGCGGGCAAACCTGAAGCTGCCCCTCGAGATAACACAGCTCATCCTCATTCACAGCGACCCGATCTCCATCCGGTTCAGGCTCGACGAGAAGAAGTTCGACGTGGACGGCGCCAACAACGTGCGCTACGAGATCGTCAAAAAACGGATTGACAAGGCCACGCTGCGCGGCTCCGAGGAGCGCCTGACGCAGCCCGGCAAAATCGCCATTGTGTACTCGCAGCAGAAAGACGTGGCGGAGTACCAGCGCTACATCGACTTCCTGCAGTCGGAGGGATATATACACCGGCAGGTGGAGCACCTGGAGGTGGAGGAGTTGCCGGGGGTGCCGGGCCTGAAGGCGCTGCGCGTATCGGTTAACTTCAAAGAGGAACTGCGCCACAACATTGACGCCGGAGACGAGCTGCTGAGCATTGCCAGCAGCGCGAGCCTGAACTGAGACCGGAGCCCTTTCCCTTATATATAAATTTTCATATTTGAAGAAATTATGCGCCCGCCCATGCGGCTGCACCCAATGCCTTACAACCTGAAATATAGCTGCTTATGGCCCTCCGCACCCCACGGGCAGCAGCCCGCCGCTCATATTTTTTTGGACCCTGTGCAATTATTAAAACAGAAGTTGCGTTTTGACTGCAACCTGCAAAAGCAGGCCTTGTTTCATCATTTCAACTTTTAGCCAAATGAAATTGAAAAACAGACTGATGCCCGCCCTCCTTTTCTGTGGCGTGGTAGCACTAAGCTCCTGCGAGAAAAATGAGCAGGAATCTGTAAATCCGGAGTTTACCCAAGGCGTGATATCCCATATCCTGGCCGACTCCGCGGAAGTGACCTCGTATGTGTTTTCCGGCAAGAACCTGAGCCAGTTAAACCACTACGACAAAAAAACGGGCGAACTCGAAACCTTTGAGAAATACGAGCGCGACGGAAGCGGCAAATTGCTGAAGACCACCACGCACGCCGCCGGCAGCCACGCGCTGCTCTCGGAGCAGGTGTATACCTACAACGACAAAGGGCTGCTCGCCAAAACAGACATGACCTACTACAATGCCGGCAATCTGGAGTACACCGCCTATGCCACGTATGAATACGACGAGGAGAAGCATCTGAAGAAGAAGTCGCTTTTTGAGGTGAACGACAAGAAGGAGGCCAGGCAGAAATCCTATACCACCTATGCCCTGCTGCCGAACGGCAACTACGCCGAGGAGAAGCAGTACGTGGTAGACGGGAAGGGCGAGGCCAGCCTTTTCTCCACCACCACCTACTCCTACGACTCAAACCAGAACCCCTTCTACGCATTTGCGGAGCCGGGCAGCGCCAGCAGCCCCAATAACCTGGTGGCCTCGAAGGCGCTGGTACACAACAGCAATAAAACTTATGCGTACGCCTACACCTATACCTACGATGAGCGCGGTCTCCCGCTGACGCAGACGGTAACCAAGCCCGGCGGCAAGAGCCAGGCCTACAGCTACCTCTACAGCAACTAAGTAAAGTTGATATATAGATTTCCCTTACCGGCTCCGGGCTCTGCCCGGGGCCGGTTTTGTTTTATTCCCTCCAACTGCCGTGCGTTTCACCAGTTGTCCGCCTATTTCGCTATATTTGTAGCCCCGGCGGCAATCCTATATAGACAAAACCGCAAGCTGGCTTCGTCTGTCTGCTGGCATGATAACCTACATATAACAAACATTAAAGATGGCTAAAACTAAAATAACGGTAAACAACAACGGCTCGCTACGGGTAGAGGGCGAGTTTGAGATAGTAGACAAGAACGGCAACGTATATGGCCTGGGCGGCCGGGAGTTGGTATCCATCTGCCGCTGCGGGCGCTCCCAGAACAAGCCTTTCTGCGACGGCTCCCACAAGGGGCATTTTGAGCACGAGGCTGTTGCCTTCGACCTTCCGCCAAAGAAGCAATAGCACTTTAACGCACCACCCGCATGGCCGATCGCTTCGTCACCATCGCCACTTTCAACGAGGTAACAGAGGCCTACATCCTGAAAGGCCGCCTGGAGGCAGAGGGCATCCTTTGCTTTCTGGGCGATGAGCACATTGTGGGGGCACAGCCGTTTTATTCGGTGGCCGTGGGCGGCGTAAAGCTGAAGGTGACCGCCCAGGATGAGGAAGAGGCGCGCGCCATACTGGCCAGGATACAGGGCGGCACCTCGGAGTTCCTGTACACCGACGACCTGGAGCTGGCCCCGCCGCTGCAGGAGCACGTTCCCGCCCGGGTTTGTCCGGTCTGCGGCTCCGACAACGTCGGCGAGGAGAAATACAACAAAACGGTTTTCTCCCTCAGCTACCTCCTGCTGGGTTTCCCGGTGCCCTTCTTCAGCCGGAAATTTATCTGCTACAACTGCGGCAATCACTGGAAAGGGAAGTAAGCAGGAAGAATTGTCGAAATCTATTGGCTATATATGCCCGGGTGGCAGCGGCCATACCCTACTTTCCCGACAGGTCATTCACCAGTTGCACATAGGCCGTCCGGGCCTCTTCGCTGCTTTTCCCCTCCTGCCCCTTCCAGGCGTCCCATTTGGCGATGCTCTTAAAGTCGAAACCGCCGGGCCGGGGCGTGTTCACGTCGCCGTCGGTGGCCTGCTTGTAGAGGCCGTACAGTTGCAGCAGCACATCGTTGCTTGGCCGCGCTGCCAGGGCCTTTGATCTTTCCACCGCTTCTTCGAATTCTGCCTGTGTCGCCATACGTTATATATACTTGTAGCGTGATGCGTCAAATTAAGAAATATCGGGCTGCTTGCAGCATATTTATCCCTTAATATTCGCTATTTTTAACGGCTCTGTTCTGACCTTTGCGCCTATATAAACCAGCACAACGATAAATATGAAAAACTTTATGACGAAAGCTGCTGCCCCGGCCCTGCTACTCTCCGCTTGCGTGGCCTTTATGCCCGGTTGCACCTCCAGCAACACCGGCAGTGGCAGCAGCGCCGCTACTGTCGCGGCTGATACGGCGGTAATAGCCGAGGCCCCTACCACGCAGCTGCCGCAACCGCCCGTTGCCAAAAAATTACCCAAGGAACTCACCACCCACGGCGAAACGCGCATCGACAACTATTACTGGATGAACCAGCGCGAGGACCCGGAGGTGATCGCTTACCTGAACGCAGAGAACGCCTACACGCAGCAACGATTGGCCGGCACCGAGGAACTGCAGGAGAAGCTGTTCAACGAGATTGTGGGCCGCATCAAGCAGGACGATGCCACGGTGCCGTTCAAGGACGATGGCTACTGGTACTACGTGCGTTACGAGGAGGGCAAGGAGTACCCTATATACGCCCGCAAAAAAGGCACGCTGGAGGCGCCCGAGGAGGTGATGGTGAACGCGAACGAGCGTGCCGAGGGCCTTAGCTACTATGCCGCCGCCGGCATGGATGTGAGCCCCAATAACCAGTTGCTGGCCTTCGGCGAAGACACCGTGAGCCGCCGCAAATACAACATCCGCTTCAAAGACCTGAAGACAGGCAAGCTGCTGCCCGACGCCATTCCCAACACCACCGGCAGCGCCGTGTGGGGCAACGACAACAAAACCGTGTTCTACACCATGAAGGACCCGGCGCTGCGCTCTTTCAAAATCTTCAAGCACACGCTGGGCACGCCTGCCGCCCAGGACAAGGAGGTATACCACGAGGCAGACGAGACCTTCAGCACCTATGTCTACAAAACCAAATCCGACGACTATATCATCATCGGCAGCGGCAGCACGCTCTCGAACGAGTATCGTTTTCTGGACGCGGACAAGCCGAACGGCGTGTTTAAGGTGATACAGCCCCGCGAGCGCGGCCTGGAGTACAGCGTGGACCACTTCGGCGATAAGTTTTATATCGTCACGAACAAGGACGGTGCGACTAACTTCAAGCTGATGCAGACACCGGTAAGCAAGCCGGGCAAAGCCAACTGGAAGGAAGTGGTGCCGCACCGCGAGAACGTGCTGCTGGAGGGCATCGAGATTTTCAGGGATTACCTGGCCCTGCAGGAGCGCAAAGACGGCCTCTCCCAAATCAGGGTGAAGAAGTGGAACGACCCGAAAACGGATTATTATATAGACTTCGATGAGGAGGCTTACACCGCCTACATCAGCACCAATCCCGACTTCGACAGCAAAGAGTTGCGCTTTGAGTACAGCTCCCTCACCACACCAAGCTCAACCTACGATTATAACATGGAGACGAAGGAGCGCGAGCTGCTGAAGCGCCAGGAGGTGGTAGGCGATTTCGACCCGGAGAACTATGAGGCAAAGCGCATTTTCGCCACTGCCGACGACGGCACCAAAATCCCGGTGTCGCTGGTGTACCGCAAGGGGCTTGAGCTGAACGGGCAGAACCCGACGCTGCTATATGGCTACGGCTCATACGGCAACAGCATGAACCCCGGCTTCAGCTCGGTGCGCCTCAGCCTGCTGGACAGGGGCTTTGTGTATGCCATCGCCCATATACGCGGGGGCCAGGAAATGGGCCGCCAGTGGTACGAGAACGGCAAGCTGCTGAAGAAAAAGAACACTTTCACCGACTTTATTGACGTCGCGGAGTACCTGATTGAGCAGCGGTACACCAATCCCGACAAGCTGTTTGCCCAGGGCGGCAGCGCCGGTGGTTTGCTGATGGGCGCCGTGGTGAACATGCGCCCCGAGCTGTTCAAAGGCGTGCTGGCGGCCGTGCCGTTCGTGGATGTGGTGACGACGATGCTCGACACCAGCATTCCACTGACGACAGGCGAGTTTGACGAGTGGGGCAACCCCGCCGAAAAGCAGTACTACGACTACATGCTGTCTTACTCACCCTATGACAACGTGGAAGCCAAGGCTTATCCGAACATGCTCGTCACCACCGGCCTCCACGATTCGCAGGTGCAGTACTGGGAACCCGCCAAATGGGTGGCCAAGCTCCGCGAGATGAAGACGGACGACAACATGCTGCTGCTGCACACCAACATGGAGGCCGGGCACGGCGGCGCCTCCGGCCGCTTCGAGCGCTACAAAGAGACAGCCCTGCAATACGCATTCCTCCTGAACCTGCTGGAGCAGAACCAGTAAGTTGGATTGCTGGTTGCTGATTGTTAATTGTTTTTACTTTTAAAAGAAGAAGCGGGCCTTACAGCCCGCTTCTTCTTTTTTGTGATGTCTGGCGCTCAAGTATCCGGCTTCAGAGTCAGCCTGTAAGTAAACCTATTTTAAAACGTTCACATACAACAGGTGTATCTGAGAGGCTGTTGTAAAACCTACTAAAGCCTTTTAATAAGTATTGTAATCATGGCAATATAGCTCATGCTTTGGTAGTTCACTCTGTTTTTCTCATAGTCCTTACCAGGCACCTGGCATGTAGCATCCAGGCGAGGGTTCTCTCCACCACCCACCTTCGCGGCAGCACTTTGAAGCCTTTCGCACCGTCTGTGCGCAGCACCACCTGCCAGCACCAGCCTATGCTGTGCAGCCTGATTTGACGCGCGCCTTCTCGCCCAGAAAAGCATTGATCGCCTCCCAACTGCCGTCCTTGCTCCACTGGCTGAAGTAGCCATAGACCGTTTGCCAGCGGGGAAAGTCATGCGGCAAGCTGCGCCAGCTGCAGCCGTTTTCACCATATAGAATATAGCGTTCAATGCTTCTGTTAAATCCGCAGGGGGGCCGGCCGCCCCGCTTGCTGGGGGTTTTTACAACTGGGAGGGCCTGTTTGAATCTCTCCCAGCCCTTCTTACTCATGTCGCTTGGATATCTGCCCCCTTTTTCTTTCTTTTAGTTGGTGATCACCTAGGTTTTGAATAGTTGGTCGTTCAACTTTCCTAACCAAAGTGAGAACTTTATTTATTCACCCCATTTAGGTTCTGAAACAGTTTCTTAGAAAAAATCTATTAAGTTGGAGGCTTATGAAAACCCTACCTATCAACTGGCTTACAGAGGGGCTCATCGATTTTGAGTACAAAAAGTACATGCTGCTGGCCTACCTCAAAGCCGCCAAAACCGAGTTCGGCCAGCGCCGCCTCTACCCCGTCTTGTCGGACCTGATCATGCACTACCGCCACCTGCTGCAGGTGAAGGAGCACAAGCAACTGGTCTACGAGACGTTCCCCAAGCGCATCAGCCGCGCCGATTTCGAAAAGCTGGAGCTGGTGTACCAGAAGATTGTGGAAGACGACGAAACGATGCAGCAGATCGAGGAGATTATCGCGTACGCCGCGCCGCGCTTCAACCAGACGGTGGCGTCTGGGCAGGAACTGTATGATTTTGTGGAGCGCCACCTCGAAATCAGCCCCGTCGGCATCACGCCCATGTACCACGACGAAGGCTATCTGTTCCTGGATGCTTTCCCGGGCAAGGAAACGCATGTTTATATATACCGCATGACCGTTTTTGAGAACGCGTACGAAAAGTACAGGGGCATAAACACACAGCTGCTGCAGACAGTGCGCCGCGGGCTGGCCCAGACGCACGAAAACCTGAAGGGGCAGCTGCTGCGCGAACGGCAGGCGCTGCCAAACCCCGCCACCTTTGCCGTGGTGTCTCGGATACCGGTGCCCCTGGAGCACTCGCTGCTGCCCATCGCCAAGCGTTCGCTGGTGAAGTACGTGGCCCGGCTGTCCGCCTGACGGCTGCCAAAGCCGGGGCGGCGCCTTCGGTTTTGCTGCCCCGGTTAATTTATTTTCGCTTACATAGTAGGCAGTTGAACAAAAAAAGCCTTAAATTTGTACTTCAATTACGAATTGACTAATAATTGACCTGAGCGTCAGTAAAATTTATATAGAAGAGGCGAGAGAATAGGCTCCAAGACCCTCTGGCAACCACCCGTTTGGGAAGGTGCCAAGTCCTATCCCGCGGGGCGGGAGCATATAAATTTAAGATATAATGCAAACTACAGCTTACACATCGCCTTTTGTTTCCGGTAGCCACCTTGCTGCCACCCTTCCTGCCTCGGCATATTTCCGCAACACCCCTGCTTTTTACTGTTGTTGCTGCTGTATGCAGTGCTGCTAACTTGCCGGATCTGTTGCCTCAGATGCAACCCCTCAGTACTTTTGCGCCGCAAGGTGTTCCTTTTTCCCATGCTGTTTCGGTTATTCATCAGGCAACGCCGCCCTTTGGCTTAATTTGCACGGGCGAGCAACGGAACTGGTTATACCACAGGGATATAGGCAAGGCATATATACGAACACCCACTAAGATTTAATATTTCAACATGAGTCAGATATCAGCTTTAGAAACCAAGATGCCGGCCCTGCTCGGCCTGCTGGAGGGCAAAAGCATAGAAGAGAGCCTCGCCATACTGGCCGCCCAGTTTCCGGGGCAGATCGCTTTCTCCTCCAGCCTCGGCATCGAGGATCAGCTCATCACGCATTATATATTCGAGAACAACCTGCCGATCCGCGTTTTCTCACTGGACACCGGCCGCCTCTTCAACGAAACCTACAACCTGCTGCACAAAACCAACGAGCACTACGGCAAAAAGATAGAGGTCTTTTTCCCGCAGCACGAGGCCGTGGAGCAGATGGTGACAGAGAAAGGCACGCTCAGCTTTTACGCTTCGGTGGAGAACCGCAAGCAGTGCTGCTATATCCGGAAGGTGGAGCCGCTGAAGCGCGCGCTGCAGGGTGTGCAACTCTGGATTACCGGCATCAGGGCCGAGCAGTCCGACGCCCGCCACGACCTGCAGCTGCTGGAGTGGGACCCGGGTTTCCAGATGATCAAGTACAACCCGCTCCTGACCTGGTCTTTCGACGCCGTGCGTGAGGCCGTGCGCCAGCTCCATATCCCCTACAACCCGCTGCACGACAAAGGCTTTGTGAGCATCGGCTGCGCCCCCTGCACCCGCGCCATCGCCGAGGGTGAGGACTTCCGGGCAGGACGCTGGTGGTGGGAGAGCGACTCCAAGAAAGAGTGCGGGCTGCACGCACGTTAATTAAAAGGCTAAATGGTTTGATTGTTAAATGGTTGGAAGCATATACCTGAATTTTCAACAATTTAACAATACAGCAATTGAACAATTAAAATATGACGAAGAGATATTTAGATTACCTCGACCAGCTGGAGGCGGAAGCCATCCATATCATGCGCGAGGTAGCGGGCCAGTTCCAGAAACCGGCTCTCCTGTTTTCAGGCGGCAAAGACTCCATCACGCTGGTGCGTCTGGCCGAGAAGGCTTTCCGGCCGGGCAAGTTCCCGTTCCCGCTGGTACACATCGACACGGGCCACAACTTCCCGGAGGCCATCCGGTACCGCGACGAGCTGGCGGAGAGGCTGGGCGAGAAACTGATTGTGCGCCACGTAGAGGACACCATCAAAAAGCAGAACCTCACGGAGCCGGTGGGCCGCTATGCCAGCCGCAACGGCCTGCAGACCTATACCCTGCTGGAGACCATCGAGGAATTCGGGTTTGACGCCTGTATCGGCGGGGCCCGCCGCGACGAGGAGAAGGCCCGCGCCAAGGAGCGCATCTTCTCGGTACGCGACGAGTTCGGCCAGTGGGACCCGAAGCGCCAGCGCCCCGAGCTCTGGAACATCTACAACGGCCGTATCAGCCTGGGTGAGAACGTGCGCGCCTTCCCGATCAGCAACTGGACGGAGTTGGACGTGTGGAACTACATCAAGCGTGAGGAAATCACCCTGCCCAACATCTACTTCACGCATGAGCGCGATTGCCTGATCCGCGACGGCAAGCTGATGGCCTGGTCGGACTTTATTTACCGCGAGCCGGAAGACGAGGTGGTGAAGCGCCAGGTGCGTTTCCGCACTGTAGGGGATATGACCTGTACTGCCGCCGTGGAGTCCATCGCCTTCGACATCGACTCGGTGATCGCTGAAATCATAGAATCAAAAATAAGCGAGCGCGGCGCTACCCGCATTGACGACAAACTGTCGGAAACCGCCATGGAGGACCGAAAAAAAGGAGGATACTTTTAAGATGGATATATTACGATTTATTACCGCAGGCAGCGTGGACGACGGAAAAAGCACCCTCATCGGCCGCTTGCTGTACGACACCAAGCAGATATACATAGACCAACTGGAGGCAATTGAAAGCTCCGGCAGGGTAAACGAGGACGGCGAGGTAGACCTGTCGCTGCTGACGGACGGCCTGAAGGCGGAGCGTGAGCAGGGCATCACTATCGACGTGGCCTACAAGTATTTCAACACGCCGCGCCGCAAGTTTATCATCGCCGATGCGCCGGGCCATATCCAGTATACCCGCAACATGGTGACGGGTGCCTCTAACTCCAACCTGGCCATTATACTGGTAGACGCGCGCCATGGCGTGCAGGAGCAGACGCGCCGCCACTCCATCATCTCTTCTTTGCTGGGCATTCCGCACCTGGTTATCTGCATCAACAAAATGGACCTGGTTGGTTTTGATGAAAACGTATATAACCAGATTGTAGAGGACTACCGGAAGTTCTCCAAGAAGCTGACATCCAAAGACATCACGTTTATTCCGGTGAGCGCCCTGAAAGGCGACAACATCGTGGACCGATCCGCGGCCATGCCGTGGTACAACGGCCCGAGCCTGTTGGAGCATCTGGAGCAGGTGCCTGTGTCGCAGGACTTTAACCTGGACGATTCCCGTTTCCCGGTGCAGTACGTGATACGCCCGCACACACACGAGCACCACGACTACCGGGGCTATGCCGGCAAGGTAATCAGCGGCATCTACCGCAAAGGCGATAAGGTGATCGTGCTGCCATCGGGCCAGACATCTACTGTCAAGTCGGTGGAACTGGGCGGCAAGGTGTTAGAGGAAGCATTTGCGCCGCAGTCGGTGGTGCTGCAACTGGAGGATGACGTGGACATCAGCCGCGGCGACGTGATTGTGAAGCAGGAAGAGGAACTGGACGTGACGAAGGAGTTTGAGGCGCTGGTTTGCTGGATGGACGCAAAGGCGCTGAAGCCGGGCGCTAAGCTGCTGCTTCGCCACAACGCCACCGAAACGCGCGCCGTTATCCGGCAGATACAGTACAAGGTGGATGTAAACACCCTTGACCGCATCGAGGACGTGGACCAGGTGCAGTTAAATGACGTTTGCCGTGTGCAGGTGCGCACCGCCACACCCCTGCTGGTGGACCCGTACCTGAAGAACCGCTCCAACGGCGGCTTTATCCTGGTAGATGAAACTTCCTACACCACGGTGGGGGCTGGCATGGTAGCTACGGTGTCGCATGAGAGTGAGCTCAATTACATGATTTAAAGCATAGACACTGAGAGGTCTTAGACCAACCATATATAAAAGAGGCCGCTGCGGGTAATCCTGCAGCGGCCTCTTTTATATATGCCTGAATAGATTTATATATAGCTGGCTCCTCAGCCTGCCACCACTTCAAAGCTGTGCGTGATGGTGGCGGTTTTATATAGAATGGCGGCTACTGAGCAGTACTTGTCCATCGAGAGGCTGACTGCTTTTCCTACCCGCTCTTCTTCCAGCGGGCCTCTCAGCGTAAAATGCACATGAATCTCTTTGAACAGGGAGGGCACCGCCCCGGCCTCCCGCACTGCCGTTACTTTAATGCGGAACGAATCGATTTGCTGGCGCTGCTTCTTGAGTATCTGGATGATGTCGATGGCGCTGCAACCGCCGAGTCCCATCAGCAGCAGCTCCATCGGGCGGGCGCCTGCGTTGTGGCCGCCAATCTCAGGAGAGCCGTCTATATGCACCTCCACTCCGGAAGTACCCACTCCGGCGAAATGAAAATCCTGGTCTACGCGTGCTAAGTTAACTTCCATATATGGTTTCTTTCTTTTGATCGGCAGAGTATCAGCGCAAATGCGCCTTTACTGCCTCACTCTTGTTTAGCTGGTATTGAATAAATTTGATGGGGGTGCGAGCTTGCAGCTCGTACCCCCGTCTATATATAAGGTACGAACTGCAAGCTCGCACCAGCAAAAAGACGGCAATTGCGAAGAATGCCCACTGATGCTTTTTATTTGTTTCATTGCTGAAAACCAAACAACAACCGACAATCAGCAACTAACAACCACCTATCAAACCTTCGCCAGCGCCTGCTCGATGTCCCCAATGATGTCCTGGATGCTCTCCAGTCCGACAGACACCCGGATCAAACCATCTGAAATACCGGTGGCGGCTTTCTCTTCGGGGGATAGTTTGGAGTGCGTGGTAGAGGCCGGGTGCGTGGCAATGGTGCGGGTGTCGCCCAGGTTGGAGGTGATGGTGGCCATCTGCAGGTTGTCCATAAAACGCTTGGCTGCCTCATAGCCTCCCTTCACCACGAAGGTCAGAATGCCGCCGCCCTGCTTCATCTGTTTTTTAGCCAGCTCGTACTGCGCGAACGACGGCAGGAACGGGTAATTCACCACTTCCAGCGCCGGGTTCCCTTCCAGTGTCTCCGCCAGTTTCATTGCATTTTCGCAGTGCTTGTCGATACGCAGCGAGAGCGTCTCAAGGCTCTTGGACAGCACCCAGGCATTGAACGGCGACAGGGCCGGGCCGGTATGGCGCGAGAAAAAGCGGATTTCCTTGATCAGATCCTGCCGCCCCACTATCATGCCGCCCAGCACCCGGCCCTGCCCATCGATGTACTTGGTGGCCGAATGCACCACCAGGTCCGCGCCAAAGTCTATGGGCGTTTGCAAAATGGGCGTGGCAAAGCAGTTATCCACCACCAAAAGCAGGTTGTGCTTCCGCTTGAGCTCACCCAGCCATTCCAGGTCAATCAGCTCCAGCCCGGGGTTCGATGGCGTCTCCACCAGAATCATCTTGGTTTGCGGCGTAATCAGGCGCTCCCATTCCTCCGGCTTGTCGGCGTCGGCATAGGAGTGCGTAATGCCCCAGCGCGGCAGAATGGAGGTGAGCAGTTGGTGCGTAGAGCCGAACACGGCGCGACCGGCCAGCACGTGGTCTCCGGCGCTCAGCAGCGCGGCCATGCTGGTAAACACCGCCGACATGCCCGTGGCAAAGGCAAAGCCGTCTTCCGCCTTCTCCAGGTAGCACATTTTCTGCACCAGCTCGTCCACGTTCGGGTTGGAGAAGCGGGAGTAGATGTTGCCCGCCTCTTCGTCGGCGAACACGGCGCGGGCCTGCTCGGCACTGTCAAAAATAAAACTGGAAGTGAGGTAAAGAGGCACGGAGTGCTCCCGGTTATGGCTGCGTTTGGCCTGCAGCCGGATGGCCTTTGTTTCGTTATCAGACATTTTATATATGCTTGTTAAGGCTGCACCGCGCTATCGGCAGACAGTGGCCAGGTAAAGTCTTAGGTTATATATGGCAAAGGTACGCATGGCCTGCCGTTTCTCCCTAGGGATTTGGCCATCTACTTGCATGCTACCCGAAGAAGGTCATGAAAATCATGCGCAGGCTGACGATGATGATGACAATGCCGACGATGATCATCATGGTTTTCACCGGAAGCTTCCGGGCAAGCATGGCGCCCAGCGGCGCTGAGATAGTGCCCCCCAGAATCAGGCCGATGATGATTTGCCAGTGTGAAATGCCTGCCAGCGAGATGAAGGCCGCCGAGCTGGCAAAGGACACGAAGAACTCCGCCAGGTTCACGGAGCCGATGGTGTACATCGGGTGCCGGCCCTTCGCTATTAGCGTCGAGGAAACAATCGGTCCCCAGCCGCCGCCGCCAATGGCATCCATAAAACCGCCGACAGCACCCAGCATGCCAAGCCGCGTCACAGGGCTCTTCTTTACACGCTTCTTCAGTACCTTCCGGATAATGAGAATGCCCAGAAACAGGGTATATCCCGCCACGATGGGCTTGATGAGGTAGATGTACTCCTCCAGCGTAAAGAGGAGGTAAGCCCCCGCTATGGCCCCCAACACGCCGGGTACCACAATGGTCTTGAAGAGCTTGCTGTTGACGTTGCCGAATTTAAGGTGCATCCAGCCGGAGGCGCCCGAGGTGAAAATCTCGGAGGCATGCACGCTGGCGCTGGCCGCTACCGGCGATATGCCGAAACTCAGCAGGAAAGTGGTGGCGCTCACGCCATAGGCCATGCCCAGGGCTCCGTCGATGAGTTGGGCCACAAAACCAGCCAGTATAAAGATGAGGATCTCTCTGTCGACCTGCGCGGCCACGTCCAGGGCCAAGTGGCCGATGGTGCTGAAAGGGATATAGCTGAAGAGCAGGTGCCCCGTCACCATCAGGGATATGGCCGCCAGCACCAGCATCAGCACAACGGTAGTGCTGTACCTCGATTTTTTACGGGCGACAGGGGCTTTGGGCTCCACCAGCACCTCCGTCACCTCGTTCAGGCGCTTCACCTTGTAAGCAAAGTCGCCGGTGAGCTGGGCGCGAAGTCTGGTGAGTTTGTCCAGCACCTGCTCTATCTCATCAGGCAGCGCCTCGTTCAGCACCTGCTTCAGGCGCTTGGCAACTGTCGGGGATTTCCCGTTGGTGGAGATGGCGAGCTTCAGGCTGCCCTTCTGCACGATAGACCCCAGGTAGAAATCGCACTGCTGCGGCGTGTCAGCTACGTTGGTGAGAATCTTGCGCGATTTCGCCAGGTCCCGGATAGTCACGTTCAGCACATGATCGTCCGTCGCCACCAGCACAATGTCACGATCCGCCAGGTCCTCTTCCCGGAATTCCCGCTTCTCGAGCCTCACCAGCGGGTGGCGGCTGGCCAGTTCTTCAATTTCGGGCAATATGGCCGGGGCAACCAGCAGCACCTGCGCCTGCGGGCTGTTAGCCAGGATGGCCGAGAGTTTCTCGAGCCCTACGTTGCCCCCTCCCACTACCAGCGTCTGCAGTTGCTCCAGTTTCAGGAAAACGGGGAACAGCGGGTTGATAACCGGCTGCACCGTAGCCGGGGGAGAGTCTTGTATTGTATTCTGCGAACTGCTCATGTATCTCGTATGTCGTCCTTTGTGAGGTAGGTGCTACGCGTTTATCGGTTCCTGCACCTGTTTCTGGCTGCTGGCCCTGCCGCACCTGCCCTACCCACGATGGCCTTTAGGACCGCTTCGGCGGCAGCATCATTTCTTACCGCCTGCTATATATCTTACCTTCCTGATGCCATCTTCAGTCAATTTTGAGCAACTGAATACTGAATAATTGAATTCAGATATCAGTATTCAGTTATTCAAAATTCCTGCCTACGCCCCACGCTCTACCGGCTTTGGCGAAGGCATTTGCCGCTGCTGCTGGCGGTAGCTGGAGGCCTGCTGCAGAAACAGCAGCGCCTGGCCTATATACTCGCGGGCGAATGCCTCCGACGGCTCATGCTGGTTTAGCTGGAGCACCGTCTCTTTAAAGCTGGGCTCAAAGGCAAACGTGCCTTCCGCCACATAATTTGCGTCAAAATCATCGATGATGCCGATCTGGGTATTTCCCTTCAGGCCCTTATCGAGCAGCAGCGCCTTAGCCGTGCTCACAAACGAACCGTAGCCGTAGTAGATGGCATCGGCAAAACGCTTGCCCTCCAGGGCCTCGGCGGCCCACTCCAGTTTCTCATCAGACTCATACAGCAGGGTGACCACGAGGTCAATCATCACACCCGCGCACTCTCCCACGCCGATGGCCGTCGAGTACTCCTCCTGGTGGCCCCAGTCGATAAAGTCGTCCGGCGTCAGGTTGGTCAGGTCGGCCAGCGGCTTCAGCAGCTGGTAGAAATAGTTTTTGCCCTGCCGGTCGTAGTAGTCGTTGAAGCGCTCGTTGTCCTCTTTGTTCGCGTAGTAGTCGTTGATCACGTAGCGCAGCGCGTCCGTTGCCTTTTTGCTGGGCACCTTGATGATTTTGTCTGATGCCCGGCCCACGCCGTTCCCGACGGTGCCGCCGCCCAGCAGCACCTGCAGCGCTGGCAACACGTTTTTGCCGCTCTTCAGCGACGAGCCATGGAAGCCGATGTTGCTGATGCCGTGCTGTCCGCAGGAGTTCATGCAGCCGCTTATCTTAATTTTGATGTCGGTGTTGAAGATCAGCTCCGGGTACTCCCCGATGATGATGTCTTCCAGCACTTTGGCAAAATTGGTGCTGTTGGAAATACCCAGGTTACAGGTGTCGGTGCCGGGGCAGGTGGTAACGTCGGCCACGCTGTCGAAGCCCGGCTCCGCCAGGTTCAGGGCCTCCAGTTGCGCAAAGAAGTAGGGCAGCGCCTCCTGCTTCACATACTTCAGCAGCAGCCCCTGGTTCTGGGTTACGCGTATCTCGTCGCCGGCAAAGTCGCGCACCAACGGAGCCAGTATTCTGGCTGTGTCGGAGCTGATGTCGCCGGTCGGCACTTTTATATAGATGCCAAAGTAGCCCTCCTGCTTCTGGGCGAAGACGTTGGTTTTGAGCCAGGCGTCATACTTTTCCGTGTTCTCAATGATATAATCCGGGATGGCTTTCGGGGCCGGGAGCGCAGGCGTGAAGTCCACGGTTTCATCCACCTCAAAGCTGTGTACTTTCAGCGCCCTGGTCTCTTCCTTTATCAGGCGCATCACCTCGTCCAGCCCTATCTTGCTGATCACATACTTGAACCTGGCCTTGTTGCGGTTGCTTCGCTCGCCATAGCGGTCAAATACCCGGATCACACTCTCAATCACCGGAATCACCTGGTTGGCGGGCAGGAACTCGTACATCGGCTGCGCCAGCATGGGCTGTGCCCCCAGGCCGCCCCCGATCACCACTTTAAAGCCGCGCACCAGTTTTCCGTTCACCTCCTGCACTTTAGGTATAAAGCCCAGGTCGTGGATATAGCTCATGGCGGTGTCGCGGTCGCTGGAAGAGAAGGTAATCTTGAATTTGCGGCCCATCTCCTGGCAAATCGGGTTACGCAGGAAGTAGCGGAAGGTGGCATCGGCGTAAGGCGACACATCAAAAGGCTCATTCGGGTCGATGCCCGCCTCCGGCGACGCCGTCACGTTGCGCACGGTGTTGCCGCAGGCCTCCCGGATGGTAATGTCCTCCTCATCCAGTCGGGTCCAGAGCTCGGGAGTCCTGTCCAGGCTCACAAAGTGAAGCTGTATGTCCTGGCGCGTGGTCAGGTGCAGGTTGCCGGTAGAGTACTCATCCGAGATGCCGGCTATATGCAGAAGCTGTTTTGTGGTGACCCGGCCAAAAGGCAGCTTGATGCGGATCATCTGCACCCCCAACTGGCGCTGGCCATATATACCGCGCGCCAGGCGCAGGCTCTTGAACTTGTCTTCCTGCATCTTGCCGGTGCGGTACATGCGGATTTTCTTCTCCAGCTCAATGATATCCTTCTCAACTATCGGGTTCTCTATTTCGGATCTAAAGGTTTGCATACAAAAGTATTTTAGTGGATGAGCCGGTCAAGGCTTCTGCTCGGGTTGCTATTTAAATTATGAGGGTCCAGAAGTGCCTGCCGCAAAGCACACAGAGGCAGCCATATAGGCAGGGGCATTCAACAACAGCCACAAGTGCCGCGCCGCGCACCGTCGGGCAAAAGGCCGGAGGCTTTGTTATATATGATAAAGGAGACAATGGTAGATGTCATAAACTTGTGGCTGCGCCGCTTCCTGTGTTGTTAAAAAATGGGCGGGTGATGCGTTCCCCTGCTTCCTGCGGCATGCCTGTGCCGGCACGGGCGGGCGTCACTTTAGTTAGAAGGATGAACGGCAGCAACAACAGCACATCACAGGCAGCGATGCGGCAAGATTGTCAGGATGAGGAAAGCGGGTGAATGGGAAAGTGCCTGATGTTTTGTTCATGGTTCTCTAATTTATATTTCCCCTTTGTCGGGCAGGATGTGGCACCTTTCCGTTAGGATGGTTGCCAGAGGTTCTAAGAGCCTGTTCTCTCGCCTCTTCGTCTATAAATTTATTGCGGGTAGCAATAGTATTCTTCACAAAAGTAAAAAATAAATCTCACTTGTATATCAAATTGATAAAAATCCGGAGATTATTTTCGTTCCTCCCGTTTCAGCCCCTATGGCTGCACAGCCATAGGGGCGTTACAGGCGGTGATTGGCCGGACAGCGGCCTACGTCTCAGCGGCCTGAATTTCAGGTTTATCAACAAAATCGGCGGCTTTTTGTTCCATCGCTCCCCGCCCGCCAGGCTATATATGGCGCCGTCACCGCCCAAACAACTTTCTCTGTCAGTTGTACCTTGCCAGCCACACAAGATTATATATGGAAAAGCAGTGTCTTGATAAATTCCGGCGGCGGCCACGCCCCTACCTCATATGAACAGCACACTCGCGTCAACAACGTTCAACGTGATGCCGGCACACCTTCGTAAACATCTCTACGCTGCAAATGCACAAAGGCCCTCCCCGTATACGGGGAGGGCCTTTGCTGATATATAAACAGTCTCTGCTTGCCCTGCAGCGCGCAGCTGTTTCAGTGTAAGGTTTAAGCCATTGCTTCGGAGCCTTTCTCAAGCTGCCTGTAGACTCTCTTCGTTTTCACGTGAACGGAGAACCAGGAGTAATTGCTCTTCAGCAGCTCGAAGTTCGTTCCTTCCACCACGCCGTTCATTCCTTTTTTGGAAAGAGCGTCTGCCAGCACATCATCCTGAATCACGAAAGAATCAATCACCAGTCCCCCATTCACAAAAGAGCAGGCAAGCCCTTGCTGGTCAGCTTTGTAGAGTAAAGTTTTGCTTTTGTTGAGTCCCTTCTCGATTCTTTCTAATTCCTTCATAGCAGTCTTTAAAAATTTTAGTGGTTATATAAAGGAGACAAGGCAGAAAGCAGTATAGTTCAACTGGTTAACGTATAATTGCAATAGTATTTCAAATCTGTGTATAGAGTATTATTTTAAGGGTGAATGTAATTATAATGTATATACAGTTAAATCTTCTATACCCTTACCCCTAATTTCATGATCCATATTCTCATATAAAATAAGCTGTTCTGCCCATATACAGGGCAACTGCCACGCCCCCTCAGCAGCCTGCTCCGCAGAAAAGGTTTGGTTATGAGCATAATCCGCAGCAGTGGCTTTTAGTTTTACTGCTTTTAGTCTAATCACACTTCAGCGCCAGTCTGAATGCCTCGTATGCCCTGGCAAGTGCAGCGGGCGGGTAGTGGGCGTTCAGGCCACTTGGGTTTGGTAGCACCCACAGTTCCGTCTCTCCGATTCTTTCCGGCTGCAGCCCCAGCACTGCCCCGCGCAACCCAAAGGCGGTGCGGTACGCCGTAATCCCCAGCACCGCCAGGGCTTGTGGCTGATAAAGTAACACCTTCTGCCGGAGCAGTTCCCCTCCCTCCCGCAGTTCTGCCGGGCTCAGTTCTGCCGCCGCCGCCGTGGCCCGCGCCGCGAAGTTGGTGACGCCATACCCGTAGGTGAGCAGTTCGCCCTGCTCGTGTGGCTGGAAAAGGCGCGGCGTGAAGCCGGCCCGGTACAGGGTGGGCCAGAAGCGGTTGCCGGGGCGGGCGAAATGATAGCCGGTGGCCGCGCTGTAGAGGCCGGGATTAATGCCGCAGAAGAGCACTTGCAGGTGTGGGGCCAGCACGTCCGGCAACGACTTTCCGGCGGCGGCTAATATTTCCTCTCCTGTAGGTTTATATATATGCATCATTCTTTTTATCTTTACCTGTGGGTGCTTGTTGCAACAGCATAGGGGTATTGTAGGAGGCCGCGTCGCCTGCCTGCCCCGCCGCATGGCACCCTTTTATTCAATGTTTAAACTTTCTACCTAGTCCGCAGCAGCGGGATCAGGCTGGTTACCGGTTTGCCGGGCCCTGGCGCAGCGCAGTACGGATGCCGTTGGGGCGGCTGCCAGCAGCCTATATACCGAAAACACCTGTACCTTAGTTTGTTGTTTACCTTAAACCAGATCATACCGTGTACCAGGCAGACATCTCCGCAACCAAAGCATTTCTGAAAGGCATCTTCGAGCGCAGCACCACGCCGCAAGGCCGTGCATGGCTCACGCAGAAAACCGAACTGGTAAGCTCCGGGTCCGCAAAGGAGAAAGACTTTTACCTCGCCTTCAGCGCCGCGCCGCGCTTCGTGGGCAAAGAGCACCTGCAGTTGACAGAAGCTGATCTAGCGCAGGCCGATGCCCTGCGGGCAGGCTTCAACCCCAGCCGCTGGACCGCCGACCAGGCAGCCCGCACGCTGCTGCTGCTCTCGCTACCCGCGCAGGACGCCGACGCCTTTGTGAAGCAGGTCGAGACGCTTTTCGGAACGGCGGATATGGGCGAGCAGGTGGCGCTGTATGGCAGCCTGCCCCTGCTGCCTTACCCGGAGCGATTCAGCAAAAGGGCCTCGGAGGGCGTGCGCACCAACATTGGTGACGTGTACGAGGCCGTGGCCCTGGATAACCCCTTCCCCTCTGAGTATATGGAGGAAGACGCCTGGAACCAGCTCGTGCTCAAGACGCTGTTTGTGGGCAAGCCGCTCTACCGCATCCATGGCCTTGACCAGCGCAGCAACTCCGAGCTCACCCGCATGCTCTCCGACTACGCGCACGAGCGCTGGGCCGCCGGCCGGCCAGTGTCGCCGGAACTGTGGCGCACCGTAGGCCCTTTTATAGACGAGCACACCATCCACGACATCCAAAGGCTTTTTTCGCAGCCCGACGAGCTGGAGCGCGAGGCCGCTGCGCTGGCCTGCGCCCAGAGCAGCTTCGGACCGGCCCGGGAACTGCTGAACAGCCACCCAGACCTGAAGCAGCAGGTGGAAAGCGGCGAGTTGAACTGGGGCTACATCGGCCGCAACGCCACGATGCAGGAGCCCTACAAGGTTGACAGAACCTAAACGAACCGGAATCCCATCGGCCGCCGGACTGATATAGAAGGCTAAATCAAAAGTAATCCATACGCTCACATCCGTTATAAAACATATATGAATACGCAAAACCTGATGCTCATAGACCCGCACATCCACATGACCTCCCGCACCACCGACGACTACGAGCGCATGCGGAAAGCGGGCATTGTGGCCATTATAGAGCCCGCCTTCTGGCTGGGCCAGCCGCGCACCGATGTTGGCTCCTTTAAAGACTACTACAGCAGCCTGGTGGGTTGGGAGCGCTTCCGGGCGAGCCAGTTCGGCATCAAACATTACTGCACCATCGGCCTGAACTCCAAAGAGGCGAACAACGAGGCACTGGCGGAGCAGGTGATGGAACTGCTGCCCCTGTTTATATATAAGGAAGGCGTGGTGGGCGTCGGTGAGATTGGCTACGATGACCAGACGCCGACCGAGGACAAATACTACCGCCTGCAACTGGAACTGGCCAAGGAAACAAACATGCCCGTGCAGATACACACGCCGCACCGCGACAAGAAATCCGGCACTATCCGCAGCATGGAGGTGAGCCTGGAGCACGGCATTGCCCCAGACATGGTGATTGTGGACCACAACAACGAGGAGACGGTGAAAGATGTGCTGGACAGAGGCTTCTGGGCGGCCTTCACCATCTACCCGAACTCCAAAATGGGCAACGAGCGCATGGTGGAGGTAGTGAAGCAGTACGGCACGGAGCGCATCATGGTCAACAGCGCCGCCGACTGGGGCATCAGCGACCCGCTCTCGGTGCCGAAAACGGCTGCCCTGATGCTGGAGCGCGGCATATCGCTGGAGGATGTGCGCAAAGTGTGCTACCAGAATGCGCTGGACGCCTTCGGCAAGAGCGGCCAGATGCACGAGTCCGACTGGCTCACGCCTGCCACCGTGGACCAGCGCGAGAAATTCTCCGGCAGTACGGTGCTGCGGGGCGGTCAGACGCCTGTAGTGGGCGAACTGGAGAATGACGAGGGCGAGTTCGGATCAAAATTCATACGGTAATGTCGCGACTCGGGGCTTACCTGCGGCTCATGCGCCCGGCCAACATTATTACCGCCATCGCCGATATCATGATGGGTTTTGCGGCCTCCGGCATGTTGCTCTCGCGCCCGTTCTGGGAAATTAACCTAACCGGCGAGACGCTGGAGCCGCTGGGCTGGCTGGTGCTCTCCACCATCGGGCTGTACGGCGGCGGCGTGGTGTTCAACGATGTATTCGACGCGGAGCTTGACCGGGTGGAGCGCCCGGAGCGGCCCATCCCGAGCGGAAAAGCCACCGTGGGCGGAGCCACCGCCGTGGGCGCGCTGCTGCTGGCGGGTGGGGTGCTGGCGGCCTGGCAGGTGTCGCTGCTAAGCGCTGCGCTGGCGCTGGCCGTAGCCTTACTGGCCCTGCTCTACGACTGGAAAGGCAAGCACCACAACCTGCTGGGTCCGGTCAACATGGGCTCCTGCCGTGGCGGCAACCTGCTGCTGGGCATGAGCGCCGTGCCGGCAGCCGTAGAGGAGCTGTGGTTCATCGCCCTGATCCCAATCTTATATATCGCCGCCATCACCATGATAAGCCGCGGCGAGGTGCATGGCGGCAACATCGCCGCTTTGAGGGGAGCCGTGCTGATGTACGCGCTTGTGCTGGGAGGCATCATCAGCCTGTCGCTGCTGCCGCAGTTCACTTTCAGATATAGCCTGCCGTTTCTGCTGCTGTTCGCGTTCTTCATCTTCCCGCCCCTGCTCCGGGCCATGCCCACCAAAGAGCCGAAGCTCATCATCAAAGCCGTAAAGGCGGGCATACTGGCCCTGATTGTGATGAATGCGAGCATGGCCGCAGGCTTCGCAGGGTGGCAATACGGCCTGCTGGTGCTGCTGCTGCTGCCGGTTTCCACCTATATAGCCCGCAAATTTGCCGTCACCTGAGAATTGTTATGCCGTGCGCATTGTTATAGCTATATTACAGGTTGATGATTAGAAGGAAGGCGGCCTGTGGCGCGGCGCTTGTGGAGTAAACCGCCTCCGGAACAGCATCATTTATATAAAGCTCAGCCCTTCGCCTCTGAGACAGTGGGCTGGCTTAGAAAGAGACATACCGATTTACTATCATATATGGAGCCAATAGAGCAATCGTTTGCAGTGAAATTCAGGTACGGCGTGTACTTTACCCAAGGGCTTTTTGACCCGGAGAATACTGTGTTAACGGATGTGCTGCAGCAGGACAAGGGCACAGGCCCGCGCAAAGTGTTTTTTGTGATTGACCGCGGCGTCGCGGTTGCCCACCCGCACCTGACCCAGGCGATCAAGAGCTACGCCGCGAAGCATTCGGACATCATCAGGCTACTGGCTGACCCGCTGGTGATAACGGGCGGCGAGGAGGTGAAGAACAGCATTCCGTTGCTGCAGCAACTGCTGGAGGCGGTGAATACCCACCGCATCGACCGCCACGCCTACTTCATCGCCATCGGCGGCGGCGCGGTGCTGGACATGGCGGGCTTTGCCGCCGCCATCGCGCACCGGGGCATCCGCCATATCCGCATCCCCACCACCGTGCTGGCGCAGGACGACTCTGCGGTGGGCGTGAAGAACAGCTTCAACTTTTTCGGAAAGAAGAACTTCCTGGGCACCTTTGTGCCGCCCTTTGCCGTCATCAACGACAGCGATTTCCTGCTGACCCTCGACGACCGCGACTGGCGCGCCGGCATCTCCGAAGCCATCAAGGTAGCCCTGATCAAAGACGCTGCTTTTTACAACCAGATAAAGCAGGACGCCGCCAAGCTGGCGCTACGCGACCTGCCCGCCATGCAACGGCTCATCCACCGCTGCGCCGAAATGCACGTGCAGCACATCGGTGGCGCCGATCCGTTTGAGTCAGGTTCCTCCCGCCCGCTTGACTTCGGGCACTGGGCGGCGCACAAACTGGAGCAACTCACCCACTACAGCCTGCGCCACGGCGAGGCCGTCGCCATCGGGATGGCCCTGGATGTCACTTATTCGATGCTGGACGGAAGGCTGACGGAGGCGGAATGCGAGGACGTGCTGGAACTGCTGGAGGAACTGGGCTTTGATCTATATGTTCCGGCGCTGTCGCAGACGGAGCCCGGCTCTGAACAGCTGAGCGTCATCAAGGGATTGCAGGAGTTCCGGGAGCACCTGGGCGGGCAGCTCACCATCATGCTGCTGAACAGGATTGGCGAGGGCGTGGAAGTACACCATATAGAGGAACCGCTGGTGTTGCAGGCCGTAAACCTGCTAAAGAAACGCCACCAGCACCAGCCGGCCGCCAACCTCTAAGGCAGTCGGGCAGGTTACTGCCCGACTGCCGTTCTCTTACCTAAACCAACTCAAACATGTATCTGGACACAGGGCACCATCTCTCCTACTGCACCAACATCCACCCCGGCGAAACATGGGCCGAGGTCTTCCAGCAGCTCAAAACATATCTCCCGCCTCTCAAACAGAAGCTATCGCCTGAGCGGCCTTTCGGTATCGGCCTGCGCCTCTCGAACCTGGCCAGCGAGGAGTTGCTGCAGGGGAACCAGTTGCAGGAGTTCAGGCAGTGGCTGCAGGAGCAGGATTTATATGTCTTCACGATGAACGGCTTTCCCTACGGCGGCTTCCACCACCAGGCCGTGAAAGACGACGTGCATAAACCGGACTGGACCACGCAGGAGCGGCTGGAATATACCAAGCGGCTCGCTCATATACTGGCTGAACTCCTGCCGGAGGGCATGGAAGGCGGCATCTCCACCTCTCCCCTCTCCTACAAACTCTGGTTTCCGAAGGAAGAAACCTCAAAGATAAAATCCGCTTTCAGCACCGCCACCGATCACCTGGTGTCGTTGGTAGAAACGCTGCTGCAATTGAAGGCCGATACCAGCAAGACCATTCACATCGATATAGAGCCGGAGCCGGACGGACTGCTGGAAAACAGCGACGAGTTCATCAGCTATTACCGGGAGTGGCTGCTGCCTGCAGCCGAAAAAGCGCTGTCGGAGTCGCGGGGACTCTCAAAGGAGGAGGCGCGGACCGCCGTGCTGCAGCACATACAGCTGTGCTACGATGTGTGCCACTTTGCCCTCGCCTACGAGAAACCGGCCGAGGTTTTCGCCAAAATCAGGAAAGCCGGCATCAGCATCGGGAAGATACAGCTGAGCGCCGCCCTCAAAACCGACCTCCCGAAAGACGTGGAGATGCGCGGCGAACTGGCGGGGACGCTTGCCCGCTTCGCGGAGTCGACGTACCTGCACCAGGTGGTGGAGCGCGGCGATGACGGAAAGCTGACACAATACCCGGACCTGCCCTTGGCACTGGAGCATATCCGCAAGCCGAACGCGGTGGAGTGGCGCACGCATTTCCATGTGCCGTTGTTCACCCAAACCTACAGCGGCCTCGCATCCACGCAGCAGGACATTGTGGAGGTGCTGCAGTATATCCAGCAAGAGCCGCTGACGCAGCACCTCGAAGTAGAGACTTATACCTGGGACGTGCTGCCCGAGGATATGAAAAAAGAACTTTCGGAGTCCATCCAGCGGGAGCTGGAGTGGGTTCTCTCAACCATAAATGCTACTGAACATGCAGAAAACGGTCGTACTGGACATCGTCGGGCTCACACAGCCACTCCTCGGTAAACACACGCCAAACTTGGCGAAGTGGGCGGCCGATGCGCAAAAGGCGTCGGTACACCCGGTTTTTCCGGCCGTCACCTGCACCGCCCACGCCACCTATATGACAGGCAAATGGCCGGAGGAGCACGGCATCGTGGCCAATGGTTGGTATTTCCGGGACGAGGATGAGGTGAAACTGTGGCGACAGTCGAACAAACTGATACAGGCCCCCAAGATATGGGAGGTGGCCAAGGCCGCAGACCCGAACTTCACGGTGGCCAACATGGGCTGGTGGTACAACATGAACACCACCGCCGACTATACCCTCACGCCGCGCCCGCAGTACCTGGCGGACGGCCGCAAGATGCCCGATTGCTACACCCAGCCCGCCAGTTTGCGTGACACGCTGCAGGCCCAACTGGGCACGTTCCCGCTGTTCAACTACTGGGGCCCAAAAACCTCCATCAAATCGAGCAAGTGGATAGCGGACGCGAGCAAAATCACGGACGATCTATATAACCCGACGCTCACGCTCATCTACCTGCCGCACCTCGACTATAACCTGCAGCGCCACGGCCCCAGCGACCCGCGCGTGGCCAAAGACCTGCAGGAGATTGACGCCGTGGCCGGCGACCTGATCAAGTTTTACGAGGCGAAGGGCGCGCAGGTAATCGTGCTGTCGGAGTACGGCATTACGGATGTGAATCAGCCCGTACACCTGAACCGCGTGCTGCGCAAGCACGGCTATATAGCCGTGCGCGAAGAACGCGGCACCGAGCTGCTGGACACGGCCATGAGCAAAGCCTTTGCCGTGGCCGACCACCAGGTGGCGCATGTATATATAGAAAACCCGGCTGACGTGGCGGCAGTGCAGAAGTTGCTGCAGCAGGTGCCGGGCGTGCAGGAGGTACTGGCCGGTGACGAGCGCAACAAATATAAAGTGGCGCACGCGCGCTGCGGCGAACTCGTGGTGGTGGCTGATAAAAGCTCCTGGTTCACGTACTACTTCTGGCTCGACGACCGCAAAGCGCCGGATTACGCCCGCATGGTCGACATCCACAAAAAGCCCGGCTTCGACCCGGTGGAGATGTTCGCGGACCCGGAGATCAAGTTTCTGCTGCCAAAGGTGGCGGGCAAGGTGCTGAAGAAAAAGCTCGGCTTCCGGATGGTGATGGACATCATCCCGCTGGACGCCACCCTCATCAAGGGCTCGCACGGCCGCATTTCCGAAGACAAAAACGAATGGCCGGTACTCCTCACCAAAAACCAGCAGGCACTGCCGCAGGAACTGCAGGCAGTGGATGTGTTCGGCGTCATCCTGTCGCACCTGCAGTTGCCGAAGAAGGAGTTGGCGGTGTAGCCGATTCATATACAAAATCACCACAAAGCAAAAGGGGACGCCGAGATACAGGTGTCCCCTTTTGCTTTAACTCAGGCTGTCTTTGTATATAGGCGGACAGAAAGGCCTTGTTTATATGTCTTCCGAAGCAGTATCACTGTCAGGCCTTCCGCCCGCTGCACGGCTCATCGTGGGCCATATATCCCAGATACCGCAACATTTTCCTATATAGCTACGCCACCGGGAGGAGAAACCCGCTGCACTGCCGCGCGTTAAAATAGAGGCACTAACGCTACGCATGCATGGAAGACTACTGCCCCATTGCCGACTACGGCCTTATCGGGAATATGCACACAGTGGCCCTGGTGTCGAAGTACGGCTCCATGGACTACCTGCCCTTTACCCGCTTCGACTCCCCCACCATCTTCGCGGCCCTGCTCGACAAAGACAAGGGCGGCCACTGGCAGATAAGACCAAAACACCCCGAAACGCAATTCAAGCAGTTGTACCTGCCCGACACGGGCGTGCTGATCACGCGCTTTTTTACGCCGGATGGTATGGGAGAAATGACCGACTTCATGCCTGTCCGGCGCAAGAACTCCAGTTGCGCGGTGGTGCGGAAGCTACGGGTAATCAAGGGGAGCATTACCTTCCGGATGGCACTGCGCCCGCGCCTGGATTATGCCAGGGCGGGGCACGAAGTGCTGCAGGAAGAGGGCGCCCTGCTTTTCAGGAGCAAGGGCACCGACAACATGGCGTTCCGCTTCATCACCGACCGGCAGGTGCAGGTGCAGGACGGAGACGTTACCGGCGAATGGACGCTGGACCAGGGTGCGCAGGCCTCTTTTGTGATCGAGGCCCTGCCCCAGGAGGAAGGCTCCTTTAAAGGCCGAGAGTTGCAGTATTTTACTGAAACCGCTTTCCAGGACACCGTGACGTACTGGCAGAAATGGATAGAGCAGAGCACGTACCAGGGCCGCTGGCGAGAGATGGTGCTCCGCTCCGCCATCACCCTCAAAATGATGACTTCCATGGAGTTCGGGGCGCCCATCGCCGCCGCCACGTTCAGCCTGCCCGAGCTGATAGGCGGCGGGCGCAACTGGGACTACCGCTTCACCTGGATACGGGATGCCGCCTTTACCATGTACGCGTTTCTGCGGCTGGGCTTCACCGACGAGGCCAGGCACTTTATGCAGTGGATAATGGTGCGCTGCAAAGACATGCAGAAAGGCTCGGATTTGCAGCTGATGTACGCCGTGGACGGGGAGACGCAACTGCAGGAACAGGTGCTCGATCACCTGGAGGGGTACAGGGCCTCCAGCCCGGTGCGAATCGGGAACGATGCCTTCAATCAGTTTCAGCTGGATATATATGGCGAGCTGATAGACACCATCTACCTTTACAACAAGCACGGCGGCCCGATTACGTACGACTTCTGGAAAGACATGATTGTTTTTGTGGATTATGTGGCGGAGAACTGGCAGCAGCCAGACCATGGCATATGGGAGGTGCGGAACGAGAAGCGGGAGTTCCTGTACTCAAAAGTCATGGCCTGGGTAGCGCTGGACCGCGCCATCAGCATTGCCCAGGGCCGCTCCTTCCCGGCCCCTCTGGAGCGGTGGCTGAACACCCGCAACGCCATTTACAAAGATGTGTATGAGAACTTCTGGAGCGAGAAGCGGCAGGCCTTTGTGCAGTACCGGGGCGCCACCGTGCTGGACGCCGCCTGTCTGGTAATGCCGCTGGTGCGCATGTTCAGCCCGGCAGAACCCCGCTGGAAGGCCACTTTTAAGGCGATTGAAGAGAACCTGGTGACGGACTCGCTGGTGTACCGCTACAGCACCGAGCACGGGGCCACCGACGGACTGGGCGGCCTGGAAGGCACCTTCAGCATCTGCTCGTTCTGGTACATTGAGAACCTGAGCAAAGCGGGGCAGGTAGACAAGGCCCGGCTGCATTTCGAGAAGATGCTGGGCTACGCCAGTCACCTGGGCCTGTATTCGGAGGAGATAGGGCTGCAGGGCGAACTGCTGGGCAACTTCCCGCAGGCGTTCACGCACCTGGCCCTCATCAGCGCGGCGGTGGAACTCAACACCCGGCTGTCTGTGAAGCCCGGCGGCAACATCAACCCGATGTATACGTGAAGGAGCACACGCTATATGGCTGGGTATGGCAGGCGGAAGCGTTACTCAGCAGCAGCGGAGCTTACTCCTTCTCGTGCGAGAACAGCCAGGGCAGCAGTTCCGGCTCATTAAAGGCGTTTACCCAGCTGTTGTGGTCCACGCCGGGGTATATGGTCAGCTGCACGTCGCCGCCCGCCTTTTCTATCGCCTCAGCCATGATGCGTGATTTCTCAACGGGCACTACGCTGTCCTCCTCGCCATGGAACACCCACAGCGGCACTTTGTTTGCGAACTTTTTGGCGGTGGCCGGGTGCCCGCCGCCGCAGATCGGGAAGGCGGCCGCGAAGGTGTTGGGCCTGCGGCGCAGCAGTTCGAAGGTGCCCATGCCGCCCATCGAAAGCCCGCCTATATAGATGCGGTCCTCGTCTACGTGGCCGGAGCGTTTCAACTCCTTCAGGAGACCGAGCAGGTTGTCCATGGCGGCCGTGGGTTTGCCGCCTTTCCGGAAGTTGAACGTGCGCCTGCCACTCTCATCCGGCACAATATTCACATTAGACCAATAGGAATCTTTCGGGCACTGCGGAAACACGACAATAGCGGGGTATTCCTCCTGATTCTCCAGAAAAAGGTCAGCGCCATATACCATCTGTGCCTCGTTGTCATCGCCGCGCTCCCCGGCACCGTGCAGCACCAGCACCAGCGGGTATTCCCTGGAGGTGTCAAAGTTTTTGGGATACAGAATGCGGTAGGGCAGTGTGTCGTTGTGCTGTATAAAGAGCCTATGCTCGTACGCCTCCAACCCTCCCTGCGCCATGGCCGGGAAGTTTATCAATATGACCAGCAGCACCAGCGCGAAATTCAAAAGCTTCATATATTCCTTTGGGTGTTGAGATTCTGACAGCTTATATATGGGTGATGTGTTTGCACATCGATTTTGCCTTTTTTTAAGTTTCGCTGTTTGATATCTGATTATTTAGAAGCCACGCAGCGGAATCCGGTGTTTTCCAGGCCGGTGTCTGCCGAGGATTTCATGCGGGAGGTGACCCTGTAGCCTTTGCAATAGCTGTCGTGGCACATAAAGGAACCGCCGCGCACCACCCGCTTCGGGACAGTGGGCTCCTGCGGGTCAAAGCTTCTCCCGGGCCCCGCCGGGTTTACTGATTCCCCGGAAGCCACCGTTTGGTAATAGTCGGCGGCGTACCAGTCGGAGCACCACTCCCACACGTTGCCGGCCATGTCGTAGAGGCCGTATTTGTTCGAGGCAAAGCTCATCACCGGAGCCAGGCCCTGGTACTTGTCCCAGCCCGTGTTATGGTCCGGAAAACTGCCCTGCCAGGTGTTGGCCTTCGGCTTTCCCTGCTCCACAGCCTCGTTCCCCCACGGGTATACCTGTGCCTTCATACCGCCCCGTGCCGCATACTCCCACTCTGCTTCGGTAGGCAATCGTTTACCTGCCCACTTGGCGTAGGCCGTGGCATCGTCCCAGGATACCTGCACCACCGGAAAGTTCTCTTTGCCTTCGATGCTGCTGCCAGGCCCCTGCGGATGGCGCCAATTGGCTCCTTTCTTCCAACTCCACCACTGCGCGGCATTGTGCAGCGATACGGGTTGGGCAGGCGGATTGAAAACGAGCGAGGCGGCCACCAGCAAACTGTCGTGCGGCTTTGGCGTGCCGGGGGGCAGCTGTTTTTTTAGCTCCTCCCAGTCCGGGGCGCGCTCGGCGGTGGTGAGATAGCCGGTGGCGGCCACAAACTCCGCGAACTGCGCGTTGGTCACCTCGGTGGCGTCTATCCAGAAGCCGCTTACCTTTACCTGGTGCTGCGGCGACTCATCCGGACGCCCCTCGGCGTCGGCGGCCCCCATCGCGAAGGTCCCGCCCTCCACCCACACCATGCCCTCGTGCGACAGCGCCTTTGCCTGGTAAGCGGTGGTGTCCTGGGCAGTGGCGAAGCGCGCCGGCAGGCTGCCGCTGCACGAGGCCATGGTGTCGGTCTTAGCAACTTCTTCAGCTGCTACCGCCTGGTTGCTTCCCGCACCCGAGTCGCAGGCGGACAGGATAAAGGCGGCGCATGCCGTAAAAGTCTGGGTATTTAATCTGAGCATATGCAAATATAATCTTCCGGAAGTAAATCAACCGGATTCAGAATTAATAAGTGCCCTTGTAAGGCAAATCGATGCGCTTGTAAGGGGCGCTTTTCAGCGGTATCTGCAGGCCGTCCGTCGATTCCAGCCAGTTCCACATGTCCAGTTTCAGCTGCTTGGCGATCGGCTCGAACTGCGGGTCGCGAATCAGGTTGTTTATCTCCTCCGGGTCTTTCTGAATATCGTACAGCTCGTTTACATCCCAGACGCCGTGGTTAAAGATGTATTTGTACTGGTCCGTACGCACCCCAAACACCGTGGGCGTCTGCGGGAAAGCCCATTCCCAGTAGTACTCGTAATACATCCGCTCGCGCCAAGGCACCTGCTCCCCTTTCAGCAGCGGCAGAAACGAGTTTCCCTGCATGTGCGGGGGCATCTCCAGGCCAGCCAGCTCCATCACCGTCGGGGCGATGTCCACGTTCAGCACCATCTGCTTCACCTTAGTGCCCGGCTTTATCAGGCCCGGGGCCCTGGCAAGCAGGGGCACGCGAATGGATTCTTCGTACATGTTCCGCTTGTCGATGAGACCGTGCTCCCCGAACATGAAGCCGTTGTCGCCCATATATATAACCAGGGTGTTTTTGTCGAGGCCCTCCTTTTTGAGCCAGTCCAGTACACGGCCGATGCTTTCGTCCACGCCCATCAGCGTTTCGAGGTACTGGCGGTAAAAATCGTCGAACGCAATGGCGTTGTCGTACATGCCGTCCACGCCGTGCCAGCTGTTGCGCTGCGCCCGCACCCACTGCGGAATGTCGCGCAGGTTTACGGGCCCCGTGGGCTTCTGCACCACTCCCCAGCGCGTGCTGCTGTCCGTCGCCGTCAGGTACATCGACATCGGGCTCATAATTTTGATGTCCTTGTACATGCCCTCGTGGCGTTTGGCTGGCATAAACTCGGAATGCACGCCCTTGTGCGAAAGGTAGGCAAAGAAGGGCTTTTTCTTATCGCGCTTCTGCAGCCAATCCAGGGTGTAATCCGTCAGCAGGTCAGTTGTATAGCTTCCCTCCGGCTGTTTCACCTCCTTGCCGTTGATGTTAAAAGCCGGGTTGTAGTAAACGCCCTGCCCCTTGAAGCTCACCCACTGGTTAAATCCCGGCTGCGGCGCATCGTCGGTGTTGCCCATATGCCATTTCCCGAAAAAGCCGGTCTGGTAGCCCGCCTTTTGCAGGTACTGCGGAAAGAACGTGAGCCCTTCCGGCAGGGGGGCGCTGTTGTCCACGATCTCGTGGGTGTGGGCGTACAGGCCCGTGAGGATGGAGGCCCGGCTGGGCGAGCAGAGGGCGGTGGTGACAAAGGCGTTCTGCAGGTGGGCTCCTTCTTTGGCCATGCGGTCCATGTTGGGGGTTTGCAGGCCGGGCACCTTGTTCATGAAGCCCATGAAATCGTACCGGTGATCGTCGCTCAGGATAAAGATGACGTTCACCGGCTGCTGCGCCTTTTGTTGCTGCGCCAGCAGGGTTACCGGGACAGCCAGCACTGAAATCAGCAGCAATACGAGCAGCCTTGTTGCAGAAGGGGTTTGTAGTTCTTTTGTCATAAGTGCTCGAATTATGTTAACAACTGACGCTACGCCACATGCAGTTTAAAAAGACTCCTTTGCGTAAATGGCGCGAGCATCCCCGCTCGTGACTGGCTATCCCGCGGCCTCCGGCCGCATTTATATATAGGCTGCCAACCCGGAAACCCATCGTATATGCACGTTAGCCACTGCACAGGCTATATATAAATGCCACCTATATAAACGCGGGCCGGAGGCCCTGTGAGAGTAGACACGAGCGGGGACGTTCGCGCCATCTACACGCTGCTTTCAAAGTGTGACAAAATCAAGCTTGGGTAACATCAGTTAATAAAGATAGCCCTGTTGAGCCGATTATATATGGCTAAGGCCCGTATTCCGTTTCCAGTCAGGATGTTTCAGGTCATATATGGCCGTAGCCGCGGGAAAACGCATACAGCCTGCGCATATCCTGCCTTATGTATTATCATCCAACAATTTACAGCGAAGCGGGCCAATAGTCCGCGATTTTCTTTCTGAGGAAAGCGACGCTTCTTTCCAACTGGTCCATGCCGTCCACGCCGTCCTCTATGCTAATCCAGCCATCGAAGCCTGCACTTTTCAACTCGCTGAAGATTGCGTCATAGTCGTTCAGCCCCTTGCCGATTTCCCCATGGCTGAGCCTTTTGGCATAGCCCACGGCCCCTTCCTCCTCTTTTTGCAGATCCTCGATGGTGCCGTATTTGAGGTAGCGGTCGCTGGCGTGCATCGTGACCACCCGCTTCGAAACCCGTTTGAGCAGTTCCAGCGGATCCTCGCCCGCCAGGAAAGTATTGCTCGGGTCATAGTTCACGCCGAAGTTAGGATGCTCCACACGGGCTACCAGTTGACAGAAAACGTCCATCTTCTGAGCGAATTCAGGGTACTCCCAGAAATCATCTTTGTAGTGATTCTCCAGTATGAGCGTGATGTTCCGATCCGCGGCATAAGGCAGGCAGGCTTCAATGCATTCCGCTGCCAGTTTTATCCCTTCTTCGGTGCTGAGTTCCGGCCGCCGCTGCCCCGACAGTACCCGGCAGTAAGTTCCTCCCAGCGCATGGGTCATATCTATCCAGTACTGCTGCTTCTGGATTTCCTTCAGCCGGAAGGCGGCATCGGGGTGGGTGAAGTCCGGCGAGCAGCACATCATGGGAATGACTTTCCCTTTGTCCTCCACCATTTTCCGGAATTTCCCCCAGTTGCGCTGGTCTTCCATTTCCAGAAAGCCGGCATACCACTCCAGGCCTTCTATATCCAGTTGGCTGGCCAGGTTTATCCACTCTTCCAAGGCCATGGACCCGTCTTTGCACAAAGCCTGCATATAGGCCTTCGGAAATGCTGCTAATCTGGGCATATGAAATTGTTTACTTTAACGTGACTCATTAATAATTCTGCCTATGCCTTTAGCTGCTGTACATCCCACTGGACTTGCTTCCTCCAAGTTCTATAGCTGGCATTGGTGCTCTCAGGCCGAGCGGCCTCGTTTTCCCTATCGGCGCTGTGTAAAGAAGCTGCCGGAGGTAGGGTCCCTCTATTCGCTCCGCTGCGGGCTGCCTCTCTGCGTTCGGCACCACATCACTTGCAAGGCGCCTCTTGGGAAAACTGGAAACGGTTTCGCCCTGAAATGACTGTTAGAGAATTATATATGGAGATATTCCCTATCTTAACAGTATTTTGCACACAAATTTCTTCACAGGTTCACGCTGCTTTACTTTACTGGTTATTCAATTCCTAAGATCCGATAACGAATACATCTTACTTGATGGTGCTGGTGTCTTTGGGTGCGTTTCGGCCAATCATGGGGTGCTGCTCCAATTCCATCACCTGTCCGCTGATGGGGCCGCACTCGTCTGACAGCCAGAACACGGCGGCTGCCGCTATCTCTTTAGGCCAGATGATTCTGCCGGACGGGGCGTACATATCCGGGAGGCTTTTGTACCAGGTTTCCGACAGGCCGTGCTCCTGCTTTCGTTTGATTTCCGTTTCTGTCAGCACCCAGCCGGGGTTGATCTGGTTCACCCGCACCCCATGATCCCGGAAAAGCGCATCGCCCAGGTTCCGGGTCATCGTCATCAGGCCTCCTTTCGAGATGCTGTAGGCCAGCAGGTTAGGCTCCCCGCTCCAGGCGTTGACGGAGCCGATGTTGAGCACATTCCCTTTGGTGGCGCTCAGGTGGGGCAAGGCCGCTTTTATCAGCAACAGGGGCGCGACGGTATTCACCGCCAGCACTTTTTGAAGGAAATCGCCATCTGTATCCTCGATATTGGAGGATGCCACCATAGCCGCATTGTTCACCACGGCGTCCAGTTTACCGAAGGCTTTCAAGGCTGCCTCCACCAGGCCCTCTGCGGTTCCCTCCTCTGCCAGATTTCCTATATATAAAGCTGCTTTCTCCGCACCGATTTCAGCCACTACTTCTTTGCCCCACTCCTCTTCCAAACCATGCACGACGACTTTTGCGCCTTCCTCCACGCAACGGAGGGCGGTGGCCTTCCCGATACCCGTGGTGCTGCCGGTGATGATGATGACTTTGTCCTGTAGCCTCATCTTATATCGGTTTTAAGACGCTTTTCACCACCTCTCCGCGGTGCATTTTCTCAAAGGCCTCCTCCCAGGAATCCAGCGGCCACACTCCCCCGATGATCGGCCGCACGTTCAGCGCGCCTGTTCCCATCAGGCCGATTACTTTTTCCCAGATGGGCCAGTTGTGGCTGAAACTTCCCTGCAGCCGCACGTTTTTCTGCACCAAGGGATCTAAAGAAAAGCCGCAGGGCTGCGGTCCCCAACCTACTTTGGTAATCTGCCCGTTGGGGCGGACCAGGTCCAGCGCCATTTTCAGCGTGACACTGCTGCCAGCCGCATCCACAATCAGATCAGCTCCCATACCGTCTCTTTCCACGGCCCATTCCCGGGCGTTCCCGATCAAAGGTTCGCAGCCATACTGCCGGGCTATCTCCAGCCTTCCTCTGTCAGCTTCCAGCCCCAGAACGGCAACATCTGCCCCGTTGAGCTTTGCGATGGCGGCGCAAAGAATCCCGATGGTGCCGGGCCCAATCACCAGCACCCTGTCGCCGGGCTTGATTTTGGAGTTCATGACCACGGCATTATAGGCAACGCAGCAGGGCTCGGTCAGGCAGGCTTCCTCAAACGGAACATGCTCGGGAATACGGTGCAGGCACCTTGCCGGTACTTTCACAAACCGTGTCATCGCGCCGTTCACCCCGTACCCGAATCCCTTCCGGGTGGGGTCCAGGTTGTAGAGCCCTACCCTGCTCATGGGGTTCTGGGCATCGATGACGGCGGCCGTTTCGCTCACCACCCTGTCCCCTTCCTGCCAGCCGGTCACCCCAGGGCCTATTTCCGCGATCCGGCCGCCAAACTCGTGGCCCAGCACCACCGGGTAGTTCACAGGCCAGCTGTGGTCGGAGGTCCACTGGTGCAGGTCACTGCCGCAGACCCCGACGTTCTCTACTTCCAGCAGCACTTCTCCCGCCCCAATCTCGGGCTTTTCAATTTCCCTGATTTCTACCGAGCCCTTTGCTTCGGCATAATTGACGACGGCAGCTGATTTTATTCCGGTTGACATGTTTTTCTATATGGGGTGTATATAAATTATCTGATGGGATATCGCCCTGGGCATGAATCGCCTCGCAAATCTTCCGGAGCGACGCCTCCAGGTTGCCGTCTGCTGTTTTGAAGGCATCCGCATCAATGGTGAGCGGCGCCCCTAACACCACCAAAGGCGCCCCGTATCCGGGGCAGGCGATGGCCTGCTCCAGGGAAAGACCGCCCACTGCCTGCACCGGCACATGCACCGCGTCCACCACTTCTTTCAGCTGATCCAGCGGGCTGGGCATGCGTTTTCCCTGGGCGGCTATTCCCCGCCTTTCATCGTATCCTATATGGTGAATCACAAAGTCGCAACCCAGGTCCTCCAGCAGCCGGGCCCCGGCCACCATGTCCGGGCAACCCAAATTATCGCCCATCACCTTGACACCGTAATCCTTGCCCGCCTGCACCACGCATTTAACGGTTTCCGCATGTGCCCGGGCCATCACCACCACATGGGTAGCCCCGGCTTTTGCCATCATTTCAGCCTCCAGGTAGCCGCCGTCCATCGTTTTCAGATCGGCGACAATCGGAATGCCCGGAAAAGCCTCCCGCAGCTTCCGGACCCCATGCAGCCCCTCCGCCAGAATTAGAGGAGTACCGGCTTCCAGCCAGTCCACACCCGCCCGCATGGCCAGCGCCGCGGTTTCCAGGGCTTCGTCGATGTTGGTAAGATCCAGTGAAATCTGAACTATGGGCTTCATAATGAGCTATAGGAGTTGAACTGCATCTGTGAAATGGAAGGAATATGCTTCTAAGCTATATAGGCAGCTATTATTCAGGCAGCGGCTTCACCAATACTTCTTTGTAATAAACCTTGCTCTCAGGGTCGTGGCCCTGGAGCGCGATGGTGCCGCTGGAGAGACGCTTGCCGATTTCGCCCTGCGCCTGCGCCAGCTCTGCCGGCTCGGTATACTCCACCACGGTTTTGTCATTTATCTTGATGGTTACCTTGTTATCCTGCACGATGATGTGCTCGGTGAACCACTCGTTGTCTTTCACGAACACCTCCCTGACGTCATCCACACCATACAGGCTGCCTGTTCTGCGCCAGTCAGTGTGCGAGTTGTTTACCTGTACCTCATAGCCCTGCGAAGGCCAGCCATCCTCCTGGTAAGCGGTATGGATGAAAATGCCGGAGTTGGAGCCAGGCGTGGTCATCACACGGGTCTTCAGCTCGAAGTTCTTGAAATCGGCGTCCTGCACCGGCCCCACGTAAAACAAATGGGCCCGGGGGCCATGCACGACAATCTTGCCATCCTCCACAGAGAAGGTAGCGGGGTTTTCGCTGGCTTTCCATCCGTCCAGGCTTTTCCCGTCGAACAGGCTGATCCAGCCATCGGAGTTCTGGCCTTGCATGGTGCCGGAACAGGAACTCAACAGGAGGAGGATGCTAAAGAACGTGACAAGGTTTTTCATATGGGTTTTCGCTGTTTTATATATGGTTTCCGATAATTCACGCATGCCGCTAAGCCGACGGTAGAGCTTGCCCTGGTTCCAGACTTTCCTGCGGTGACGCCCCTGGCCATCCGCATGAAGCTGTGCAGCATTGTCATGAATGATTTAAGTTATCTGTTTTATGCTGGAAGGCAAGGGGTTTTCTGCAAAAATTGGAATAACCTGCTGAACCAAGGCAACACTACTGCTGCGCTGAGAACCGAAAACAGAAACGGCTTGCCGAGGCACCGGTGGCTTTATGCACCCGGATCGAACAGCAGCGGGAAAAACTGCCCCTGCATCTTCTCCCCTTTCGGAACAACCGGAACGCCGTGCAGCAGTTCCTGGTCGGTGTCAGACGCAGTGCCGTCGGCAAACACGTTCAGCACAAAAGCCCTTCTGGAGTGTTCGGACTTGTTTTTGTAGGAGCCGTGTACCATCAGGGGGTGGTGAAAGGCGGCATACCCCTTTTTCATCTCCACGGGCACCGGCTTAAATGCAGCTTTTTGCTCTTCTGTCAAGTAATCCAGCACCCCTTCCATATCGCCTGCCAATTCCGGCTTGTCGAGCAGGCCCCAGCGGTGGCTCTTGGGCACGTAGTAGAGGCAGCCGTTCTCCGTGGTGGCATCGTCCAGCCCGGTCCAGCAGGTCAGGTGCTGCATGGGCGTGGTGCGGGTCCAGTAAGAGTAGTCCTGATGCCAGGCCACCACCCCACCGTGCAGGGCGGGCTTGCAGAACAGCTGATCGTGCCAGAAGCGCACCGGCCGGTTGCCCAGCAATTGGCTGGCGGCCATTACAAAAGCCGGGTTCCAGAGCACATCATGAAAGCCCGCCCCCACCCGCCAGGCCCCCAGCGCATGGAAAAGCACGGCATCCGGGTCAGACGACTCGTTGGAGTGGAACTCGTAAAAGAGGTGATGCCCCGGGTGTCCGGGGTCGGCGAGGGCCGCCAGTTCTTCGGTAAGCGTATCCACCTGCCATTCTTCCAGCATTTTGATGTTCGGCAGGTAGCCGTTCTCATGAAAGAAGCTTACCTGCTCCTCCGAGAGCCTGTACTGCTCCCATTCCGCATCGGTAAGGGGCCAGGCAAATAGTTCCGATACCAGTTTATGATACGCAGCATAGTCTCCGGATCTGCTGTCCTGGAGGGATGAGGGCTGGGTCTGTAGCATGTGATTAGGAGTTAGGTTACTGAAGTTTAGTGCTTTTTATGCACTAAGTCAAGCCCAACCCCCAGAAGCTGATGAGCCGGAGCTTACCGGCTCATGTATTTCAGAGGTCACCCTTCCATGTATCTCCGGAGAGGAGATATATGGAAGGGTAGGTGGGTTCGCTACTCCTTCAAATCATCGTCCAGTTCTTTGATGGCGATGTTGCGGAAACGGTGCGCCGCGCCGGGTGCCCAGGAGTTTAGCCCGCAGCAGTCGCCCGCGTTAGGGGAGTACAGCGCCGTCCAATGCGATTGCAGGCCGACCATGCCTTCGGTGGCACCGGTTGGGAAGTCGTTTTCAGGCTGCTGCACATCCCACATCTGCACCCCGTTTATCCAGAGCGTGACGCGCGGCACCTCGCCCACCATCCGTATCCGGAACGAGTTCCACTCACCGGGCTTCCACACTTTGTTCCGATTCTTAGCCAAGGCCACCTCGCTTACCGGCATGCGCTCCCCATATAAATTGCCCGTGCTTCCGGCCGCGTCATCCAGCTCAATCTGGTAGGCAATGCCGCTTTCGGAGGAACGGATAAAGATGCCGCCGTTGGTGAAGGAATCAATCTTGGCCTCCAGGTACAGGTCGAAATTCTTGTATTTTTTATCTGATAGCAGCACGCCGCCCTGCCCATAGGGATTCTGCCGCAGCACGATGGCGCCGCCCTCCACCCGCACATCGGGCGTGGTGCCCTGGTGGGTGGTGCGGCTGATGTGCCACCCGTTCAGGTTTTTCCCGTTGAAGATGGGTTCATATCCCTCCGGTATCTGCGCCCCCGCCACCGTATATATAAAAGTGAATAGAAGAAGCGGTATGATTTTCTTTAGCTGCATATAAATCAGATTAGCAGGGTTATATATCGCTATGGCCGGGGCTCCATCACCACCCGGAATCCGACGTCGAAGCCGTTGCCCGGACCGGCGGCGTGGGTCATATAGGTGGCGTTCTTGGCATCGCCGGTGAAGGAGGCGCCTTTGAGGACGTGGAGTTTCCCGGAGCGCGGCGGCACCGGGTCCGCGAATATTTTCCCGTTGTAGTAATCCTGCACCCACTCCCACACATTGCCAATCATATCATATATGCCCCAGGCATTCGGTTCTTTTGACCCAACTTGCCGCATGGTGGTGTCGCTGATGACGCCCCTCGCGCGGGCCTCTGCCCAGGGAATCTCGTCCTTAGCCCCGGCGCGGGCGGCGTACTCCCACTCAAACTCGGTGGGCAGGCGGTATAGATGCTTTTTGTCCAGCCTGTTCAGCTTTTTGATAAAGGCCTGCGCGTCCTCCCAGGTAATGTTCCCGACGGGGTGCTTCTTGGCGTCTCCGGCCACTTTGTCGCCCTGGAAAAAGGACGGGTTGCTGCCCATCACTTTCTCCCACTGCTCCTGCGTCACCTCGTATTTGCCTATATAGTAGGGGCGCTCCAGCTTTACCTCGAAGCCGGGCATGGCCGCTTCCGCAGCCATTTTCTCCGCCACTTTATAGGCAGAAGGAGGCAGCACCTTCCTGACCTCGCCATCAGGCCCGGGCTGGGGCGGCACGTAGGCGCTGACCGTCGGCTGGTACCGGCCCACCACCATGCTGCCCGGTTGTATCAGCACAAACTCCATCCCGGTGCTGTTGGTGACTGTCTTCTCCTGGGCCTGCAATGGCCTCTCTGCCCCTATATAAAGCGACAGCAGCAGTATGATTTTCAGTTTGGCGTGCATGGCTTTATTGTGCTTCGTCTTCTACCCAGTTCCGTTGCGTGGTGCGGTAGCCTTTATGTACTTCCAGGTACTGCATGGTGGCACCGCCGGGGATCAGTTCGGTACGCTCCCGCACCTCCTTCACCTCCTCCGGCGTGATGACCGAGGCCTTGTTGCCCAAATCGCTGCTGTTGCGCACGTAGCTGAGCACAGACGCTATCCACTCATCGCTCTGGTGTGCCATCGAGGGCATCATGTCCGGGTACTCTTTGCCGTCAATGGGTCCTTTGAGCCCGTGCAGCAGTATCTCGATGGGGAGGACTTTGTCGGTGCCCTGCAGGCGCGGCGAACCGGCAAGCGGCGGGGCCGGCATCGGGCCTCCGCCGATCTGCTTACCCTTGCCCTCCGGGCCGTGGCAGGTGGCGCACAGCTGCTTATATATGACTGCTCCCTGGGTTATCAGTTCCCGTTCCTCGGGGCTGATGTTTTTGATGCGCTCCTGCTCCGCCGCAATCCGCGCGTGCGTATCTATATAGGATTTGTAGGAGGCCTGCATCACTTCGTTGTTCGGGTTGGCGGCGAGCAAGTCTTTCACAGTGGCCTGTGCCTCCTCTGTCTTGTTCTCGCGCAGCGACAGCATCAGTTGGATGCGGACATCCGCACTCGGGTCGTCCTTCATCGTGCCGAGTTTCGCAATCACTTCCCGGTCGTTTTCATCGATATACATCTCGCTCATCCACACGGCGGTTTTCCGGATGTGCGGGTTTTCGTCGGCCAGGGCCTTGAACAGGATGTCCTTCTCCATCTCTCCCATGCCCTCCAGTGTCCACAGCGCATGGATGCGGGTGATGGGGCCCGGCTTCTCTTCCAGGGTGGCCTGCTGGCCAAGGGCTATTTTCTTTAAAGCAGGAACAACAGACTTGTCATCGCGCACCACCAGCAGCAGTTGAGCATTGTCGCGCCACCAGCCGTTCGGGTGCGCCAGGTAGGTGACGAGCTTGCTACTTGGCTGCTCCAGCATCTGTGGCCGCTCCGGGTCGCGTTTGAAATCTTCGTGTACCACTCTATATATGCGGCCCATTCCGCGGTTCTTATAGAGCTCTTTTTCCTGGATGATGCCGCCCAGGTAAGTGCCCGGCCCCGACCACTCGCTCTCCTGGATGATGCCGTGGTACATATCCACGATGTAAAAAGTGCCGTCCGGCCCGGTGTAGGTGTTGATGGGGCGAAAGTTCATGTCGGCCGACGCGAGCCAGTCCTTGCCTTCATATACATTCTGTATCTGAATCTTGCCGTCTTTGTTCACTATTTCGCCCCGCTTGATGATGTGGGCCACCGGCTCCGGTATAAAATAATCACCCACCATATCCTCGGGCATCCGGTCGCCGCGGAAGATGGACTGCCCGGCCCCGGCGGTAAAATGCTTCAGGGTGTTGTCTTCGGGCCGCAGGGCATCCGGGCCTCCCTGCGCGTCAATCGTCCCGATGATGGGCCACGGCACTGCAAAGTCCTCTGTAAACTGGTCTTTAAAATTGAGGGCGCCGTAGGCGGGCATCTGCTCGATCTGCACGGCGGGCAGCCCCGGCCCGGCCTCCGACAAGAACAGTCGGCCATAGTTATCTGTGGTGATGCCCCACTGCCCGGTCATGTTGTCGATGATGGTATCGGCCACCAGCACGCCATCCTTGTACTTGTAGCGCAGGTTGTCGCGGGTGGGGTATATCCAGTTGTTGAGGTTCCAGAGCAGGCCGCCGTTCTGGTGCTCCAGGTTGCGGAGGTCGGGCACGTTGTTCTCAAACACCATTTTCTTTTCATCCGCTTTCCCGTCTCCGTCCGTGTCGCGGTAGCTCCATATATGGCGCACGTTAGTTTCCTGCACCAGCACCTTGTCCCCGATGGGCAGCACCACGCGCGGCAACACCAGGCTGTCGACAAAGATGGTGGCCTTGTCCATGGTGCCGTCCCAGTCAGTGTCCTCCAGCAGTTTGATGCGGCTGGTGGGCTGGAACTGGTCCGTGCCCTCGTTGTCCTTCATATAGGTGTTCATCTCGGCCACATACAGCCTGCCGTTGCCGTCCCAGGCCATGGCCACCGGCTCCTGCACCATCGGCTCGCTGGCCACCAACTGTATATGGAAGCCCGGCGGGAGCACGATTTTGCGCATGCTCTCCTCCGGCGACAGCGGTGTGGAGGGCGGATTCTCGTCCACCACCACGCGCTCAAAGGTCTCTTTCTCTACTTCCGCTTCTTTCTTGGGCGAACAGTAGGTGCATAGAACCAGGGCAAAAGCAGCTACACCAAAAGTGCGCAGGCTGGTATTGGTCTTCAGGTGATACAGGTTGTTATCGGGGTGCATGGGTTTAAAGCATTAAGGTTAAGCCATATATGGCTTCTTAGTCTATCTTTTCAGATGAGGAGACAGGGCTTTTTGCCATATCTGGTAGCCCTTGTTGTTCATGTGCAGGCTGTCCTCTAAAAATATCTCCGGTTTCGGCTTTTTGTTTTTGCCCAGCATCAGGCTGTAAGTATCCACAAAGGTTGTGTGGGGTTGAGCCTTCATATAGGCGCGGATGAGTTTGTTTGCCTCCTCCATCACGGGTTTGTACTGCCACCGCGAAGGGCTCGGCTTGATGGATACGTACACGATGGGCACCTCCGGCAATTCCTGTCGAATGGACGTGAACACATCCTGGAAGCGTTCCAGCACTTCCGGCGCCTGTACCGTGCCACCAGCCAGGTCGTTCTCTCCGGAGTAAATGACAATCTGCTTCGGCTGGTATGGCAGCACAATGTCGCCGAGGTAGCGTTTTAGGTCCAGCAGGGTAGAGCCGCCGAAACCCCGGTTGATGACGGTGTGCTTCGGGAACATTTTCTGCATATCGTCCCACATCCGGAACGAGGAACTACCCACGAACAGGATAGCGTCCTTTGGCGGCATCTGCACACTGTCCTGCTGTTTGTAAGCCTGGATTTCATCCCAGAACGGCGGTTTCTCTTCCTGGGCCCGGGCCGCCGCAGGCAGCACGAGATAACATAGCAGCAGCAGGACGAGGTGTAAGGTGTTGTGTCGCTTCATCTTTTTTGTTTTAGTTTCTTTGACTTTATATATAGGTATAACGGTGAAAACGCGCTTTCCCTACAATTTATACATAAACAGCCAGAAACGTTTACTTCAGGTGCGGGCTTTCGAAACCCAGCTTCTTTAAACCGGCCTGCACTTCCGGGGCGCTCATAAACAAATCCCACAGCAGCCCGGTGCGGCCATTCTCAATCATCACCGGAATCGGCCCCTGGTCGATGCCAAGGTAGCGCGGGAGGTACCAATCCTTCTCCTCCGAGAAAGCATCGTAGAATCCGTACTCCCCCCACAGTTTGTCTCCCATGTCTTCGTACAGGTGGCGGATCACGCGCATGGATTCCTCGGGCGCGTAGGGATAGGACGACAGGGCCGCTGTCGGGGCGATAACTCCGAGGTCGTGTTTGGGGCTGTGGCCGGCGTAGCCTTCCGGCGAGTAGCTGGAGGTCAGGCCCCAGGTGTCTTTTCCGTAGCCTTCGAAGTTCTTGGGGTTATCTACGGCGTATTCGTATTGGATCATCGTGTGGTTCTGGTTGAGCTTCCAGTAATCAGCATACTTATCCTTCAGTCCGCGCGGGTCCAGGCCCAGGTACGAATAGTGCGCCCAGAACATCGGCCCCACCGTCCCTTCGTGGCCATTGTGACTCAGCACCACCTCACGCCCATAGGTTTTCGCATCAGAGGTGATTTTGCCGTTCTGCGCCCAACCCTCGTGGTATACCTCGGCGGGCACCCCGTGCGTGGGCGAGGCGGCAGCCAGCACGTACATGATCAGGGCCTCGTTGTAACCCGTCACCGGGAAATTCATTTCCCAGGCGTAGTCCGGGCTCCAGTGCCAGTACAGCACGTTCTGCCCGTCTTTTCGGTACCAGTCCCACTCCACTTCCTTCCAGAGCTTGTCTATCTGGGCAGCCAATGCCTTCTCCTCCGCAGTACCGTCCTGCAGATACTGCCGCACAGTAAGCAAGCCCTGCACGAGGAAGGCTGTCTCCACCAAATCACCCCCGTTGTCCTTCTGCCCGAAGGGCTTTACTTTGCCCGTCTCGCCCTCTATCCAGTGCGGCCAGGCACCGTGGAAGCGATCGGCCTTTTCGAGGTAGTCCACCATTTTCTGCAGGCGCTCCACCCCTTCCTCCCGTGTAATAAACCCACGTTCCATGCCGACGATGAGAGCCATCAGGCCAAAACCGGTGGCTCCCGTGGTCACGACGTTGCGGTCATTCGAAGGGTATACATTGTCCATGTGGATTCGCTCCCGGGCATGGCCGGACGTGGGCTCTGCGCCGTTCCAGAAATACTGAAACGTCTTTTCCTGCACCAAGGTCAGGAGTTCCTCGTCGCTGAGGCTGTCTTCTGCCGTAGTGGCAGTGGGTGCGGTGGCAACGGTGGTTGTCTCGGTTTCAGAGGGATTCTGGCAGCCGAACAGGCTGGCCAGCGGCAAAACTATAAGCGGGATTAATTTACGTTTCATTGTTTCTATATCTTTTTCTGATATCCTGTTTATATATGAGGCACTCGCGCACCCGCTAATGCAGGTAAACGCCAAGCACCTTAGAGGCACCTGCTCCGGTGAGTTTCAGCATATATTCGCCTGGCAGCGCGTCGGCTCCGAACGTAACCGCCTGTAGGCCGCTGCCCTAGCTCTCGCTGTCCCATAGCGTCAGGGCGGTGCTGCCGTCTTTGTTCAGCAGCAGCAGGGTGTAGATGCCGGCCTCTTTCGTAGCCACCTCCACGCGATAGGCGTTCAGGTCCGGATGCTTCAGCAGGTCTACCCAGCCTTTCTGTATATCGGCCACCACCAGCGGAAAGCCTGTTTTATATACCGGCTCCCGGATGTTCAGTTTCGCCAGCCCCGCCTGTATCTCCGGCAAATCGGTGAACAGGCTCCAGAGCAGGCCGCTGCGGTAATTCTCCAGCATCGCCACAACCGGTCCCTGGTCAATGGCCAGGTGGTCGGGGGAAGTCCAGTTGCGGGCTTTGTTATGGGCGTCTTTCAAACCATATTCCCCGATAAGCTGAGGCCCCAGCGCGTTATAAAAATGGCGCAGCGCCTGCATGCTGTAGTAGGGTGTGTAAGGAAAAGAACCTAAAGCCGCCGTGGGCGCCACCGTGCCGTTGTCGTTGCCGGGGTGATGGGCCATATAGCCTTCCGGATCGTCGGAGGCGGTGAGGCCCCAGAAGCCCTCCGAGTAGCGGTAATCTTTAGGAGCGGAGAGGAGGCAGTAAGAGCGGTTGGCCATGGTGTGGTTCAGGTTCTGCAGCCAGTAATTGGTGTAGGCATCCTCCATTTGCCGCGGATCCAGGCTAAGGAAAGAATAATGGGCGAAGAACAGCGGACCGCCGTAGGTCGGCCCCATGTTGAGTATATACCCCTCATAGTTCATCGGGAAGCCAAAACTGGGCTGCACCCAAGCCTTTTGGTACACCTCCGCCCCGATAGGGTGTGTGGGAGAGGAAAGCGCCAGCACGTATGTAATAAGCGCCTCATTCCAGCCGCGGATGGGCATGTTCATCTCCCAGGCATAATCCGGGCTCCAGTGCCAATACAGCAGGCCGTCGCCCCTGGAGGCATACCAGTCCCACTCCACCGTTTCCCACAGTTCCGTAATCCTCTGCCGTAGCGCTGCCTCTTCGCCTGCTCCGTCAAAATAGGCACGTGCAGTCAGCAGGCCGTTTATCAGGAAGGAAGTTTCTACCAAATCGCCCCCGTTGTCTTTGGCGCTGAAAGCGATGGCCCTGCCGGTGCTGCCGTTCATCCAGTGGCTCCAGGCCCCGTGGAAGCGGTCGGCGGCGCTTAGAAAGTCAGTCAGTTTGTGTAGCCGCTCCACCGCCTGTTCCCGCGTTATCCAGCCACGGTGTACCGCCACGATAATCGCCTGCACCCCAAAGCCTGTTCCCCCGCTTGTCACGATGTCCCCGGACCCGGTTCGCTCGCGGGCCATGCCGGAAGCCGGGTGGGCGTAATCCCAGAAATACCGGTACGTGCTCTCCTGCACCTTGTCCAGCAGTTCCCTGTCGGCAGCGGTTGAGGTGGGAACTGTGGGGGCGTCAGGTGTTGCATTTCCAGGCGTTGGCCGGGTCACCTTGTCGTCGTCACAGGACAGCAGCGTGCAGAGCAGCAGGATGAAGCCGTACCAAAGCTGTTTTTGTTTCATCCACACAGGAAACAGGGGTTTAAAGTATGGAGCCTCTGGCTCCATACTTTATATATGAATTAATAGCCGGGGTTCTGGGTAAGCACGCCCTCGCTCAGGCTTATCTGCTGCTGCGGGATGGGCATCACCTCGTTCACGCCATCCTTAAATTGCTTGCCCTGCGCGCGCAGCACCTCACCTGCCCGGCCCTGGCGCACCAGGTCGAAGAAGCGGTCTCCGTTCTCCAGGGCCAGTTCCACGCGGCGCTCATGCCAAATGATGTTCCGCAGCTCCTCCTGTGTGGCAGACGCAATCGGCTCAAGCCCGGCCCTTTCGCGCACCCTGTTCACCGACTCCAGCGCTTCCTCTATCATCCCCAGTTCGTTGGCCGCCTCCGCGTGCATCAGCAACACCTCGGCAAAGCGCAGGATGCGGATGTTCTGGTCTTTGGCATAACCGCACTCCGTTGTGACCGAACCCGGCACATAGGCCTTCTGGTTATAGCGTGGGTTGGGGACTGTCTCTTTTATTTTGTCACCGGCCGGCGTCACCTCTCCGCGGAAGAGGATAGTTGCTTCCATGCGCTCATCCCCTTCTTCAAAGGCGTTCACAAGGTCCTCGGTCGGCTCCACAAAGCCCCATCCGAACTGCTCCCGCACGCCCTGCACCTCGGCCCATTGGCTGTTGGAGGCCCCGCAGTTGCCGGGGATGGTCATGGCCTGTATCTCGAAGATGGACTCGATGTTGTTCTCCCCGGAAAGCGTGAAGATATCTGCATAACTTGGCGTCAGCGAGTAGCCCATGCTCATTACTTGTTCCGTCAGGTTCAGCACCTCCTGCCAGTTCTCCTGGTAGAGTTGCACCTTGGCCAGCATCCCCAGCGCAGCTCCCTTGGTGGCACGGCCCACGTTGGCCGCATCGTAACTGACGGGCAGCACTGCCGCGGCCTCCTGCAGGTCGCTGATGATAAAGTTATAAACCTCTTCTTTAGTTGCTCTCGGCGGGTTGGCCTCTTCCAGCGTCTCTGGCAATTTCGAGACAATCGGCACGCCGCCGAATACCCGCACCAGGTTGAAGTAGTGGTAGGCCCGGATAAACTTGGCCTCGGCCAGCAGGCGTGCTTTCAATTGCTCGTCCATCTCTATATCCGGCACATTCGCCAGCACCTGGTTTGTGAGGTTAATCCCCTGGTACTGCCCCACCCAAAAGCCGTTCAGTTGACCTTCGGTGGAGGTCACGGTAAAGTCATCGAAATCATCCAAGAAGCCGGCATCGCCGGGCACGCTTCCCTTTTCAGCGTTATCAGAAGTAATGGTGCTGACAGCCAGCCAGGCGAATGCGATGTTGTTCCACTCCCGCAGGTTGCCGTACATGGAGTTCACTGCCTCTAAAGCGTCCTGCTGCGAGTTAAAAAAGTCAGAAGCGCGCCCGCTGCCCTCCGGCTCTACGTCCAGAAACGAGTCATCGCAGGCACCCAAACCACCCAAAGCAAGCGCACACACCAACACCAGCGACCGACGTTTTGTGTTATAGAATATATTTTTCATATATAACTTCATTCTGTTTCATTAAAAAGTTACGTTCACACCCAAGTTGTAAGTAGCCGAGAGCGGGTACACGTTTGAGTCGATACCCGCGTTGAGCGGGCTGCCCCCTACTTCCGGTGAGAAGCCGTTGTAATCGAAGATGGTAACGGGGTTCTGCGCGTTCAGGAAAATTCGGGCGGTCTGCATGCTCCACTTGCCCACCAGGTCGGTAGGGAGGTTATAACCCAGCTGCAGGTTCCGGAGCCGGATATAATCCCCTTTCTCCACGTACCAGCTGTTCACATCCAGGTTGGAGCCAGCCAGGTTGGCAGATGGGTACGTGTTGGAGGTACCCGCCCCATGCCAGCGGTTCTCGAAGAAATCTGCATCGTAGTTCTCGTTACCAAAACGGACGTTGCGGTTGGCGTTGTATATATCCACATCCGCCACCCCCTGAATATCTACCTGCAGGTCGAAGTTCTTGTACCTGAAACCGGTGTTGATGCCGTAGAAGTAGCCAGGGTTCGGGTTGCCCAGTATCACTTTATCCAGGCTGTTGATGAGGCCATCGTTGTTCTGATCTCTGTAGATGAAGTCGCCGGGCTTCGCACCTGGCTGTGCAGAGCCCGCCACATCCCCCTCTGTCTGGAAAATGCCGTCTACCACGTACCCATAGAAAGAGCCAATCGGGTCGCCGATGCGGGAGACAGAGGCCAGGTTGCCGGCCACGCCTACACCACCCGAAAAGAGTTCGTTGTTACCTGTCGCGAGCGCGGTCACCTCATTTCTGTTTGTTGAGAAATTCACCCCCACGTTGTAACTGAAATCAGTTCCGGCTTCATCCTCCCAGCCAGCGACAAACTCAAATCCTGTGTTGCGGAAGTCAGCAAAATTGCCCCGGAGAACGCCACTGGAATACCCTTGTGTACCGAGTTGTGGCGCATCAAAAATGGCATCCTTCGTCTCTTTGTTGTACCAGTCAGCCTCCAGGGTCAGGCGGTAATCCAGAAAGGCCATCTCCACGCCTATATCCGTCTCGTTCACAACTTCCCAGAGGAGCCTGGGAGGCACTGCTGTCGTTATGTTTCTTCCAACGTAGGGAGTATTACTGAAGATAGCCGCATAACGTGGGTCATTATTGACGGGTACGATGAAGAGCCCGGTTGGAACCCCCTCGTTCCCCAGTTTTCCCCAGCTGGCTCTCAGTTTCAGGTTATTAAAAATCGTCTGGGTGCTCATGAATGGCTCTTCCGTCACAATCCAGCCCAGCCCGATGGAAGGGAAGTAATCCCAGCGCTCGTCTGCGGGGAACTTAGAGGAGGCGTCGTAGCGCAGCGTGCCCGTGAACAGGTAGCGATTTTTGAAGCTGTAGTTTACCCGTCCGAAGTAGGACAGGAAGGTAAACCTGTCGCCCCTGTTCTCAATAAAGAATGTCTCTGGGTCGCCCAGGCTCAGGTACAGGTTTGCCTCCGATTCAAAAGGCACGTCGTTGGCCCTTCCCAGGAAAAGCTCCTCCCGGTCTTCCTGGGCAGATGTACCCAGCAATGCCGTCACCTCATGGTCGCCAAAAGTCTTGTCGTAGGTCAGGGTGTTCTCAATCAGCCAGCTGGACGATTTGGTCCTGGACTTGTTGAGCAGGCTGCGCTCAGCAAACTGTATTGTCGTCAGGGAGTCCTGCGATACGTAGTTCCGGTACTCGTTGATGCCGTAGTTGAGGCCCAGGCTAGTGCGGAAGGTAAAGTTCTCCAGGAATTGCACCTCCCCGAAAACGTTGCCCGTCATCTGCTGCCCGCCCGATGTCTGGTTGAACCAATCGAGAGTCGCCTGGGGGTTGGCAAAGTTGCCCACACCTATATCAGCCGGATCGCCGTAGTTGCCATCCGGCCTGAAAACAGGGAGAACGGGAGGCGCCACATAGGACTGGTAGAAAATGCCACCCGGTATATCCTTGGAATCGTAGTTGTAAAAAATGCCGCTGTAGCCTACCTTTATATTGTCAGTGATGTTTAGGTCCGTCTGCAGGCGGGCTGTTATGCGTTCGTAGTCATGGCCTTCCACAATGCCCTGCTGATTCAGGTAGCCCGCGCTGGCGCTGTAGGTCACTTTCTCGCTACCGCCGGACACAGATACCTGGTGGTTGTGAATTTTGGCGGTGCGCAACACCTGGTCATACCAATCGGTGGAGGGGGCATTTGGGTCAACCAACTCTGAACCCACCTTTTCATTGACAAGCGTGGCATACTGCCGGGCGTTCGCCATCTCCAGTTTGTTCGTCACGCGCTGAATTCCCACAAAGCCGTTGTAGTTGACGCGCATATCTCCGGCCGCTCCGCGCTTGGTAGTCACCAGCACCACCCCGTTGGCAGCCCGCACGCCATATATGGCCGCGCTGGAGGCATCCTTCAAAACCTCCATCGACGCAATGTCTGCCGGGTTCAGGAAGCTCAGGTCATCCACAAAGGTACCGTCCACCACATAGAGCGGTTCCACTTTGCCATAGGCCGAGCCCGTACCCCGGATGCGCACCTGCGGCGAGGCTCCCGGCGCGCCGGAGTTGGTTATCTGCACGCCGGCCACTTTGCCCTGCATGGCGCTCACCGGGTTCTGAGAAGCCTGCCGGGCTATCTCCTCCCCTTCCACAGATGAGATGGAGCCGGTTATATCGCGCTTCTCCTGCGTACCGTAGCCCACTACCACCACCTGCTCCAACTGCTGGGCCGAAGTCCCCAGTTGAATCTCGATTGTAGTCTGTCCGTTAATGGGCGTCTCTGTCCGTTCGTAGCCGAGGTAATCCACCACCAGCGTTCCGGTGGGCGGAGCCGTAATTGTAAAATTTCCAGTCGCGTCTGTCTGCGTGCCGAGGGTTGTCCCCTTCACGGCCACCCCGGCGCCGATGAGGGGATCGCCGGTCGCTGCATCCGTCACGGTGCCCTGCACCGTTATGTCACCCTGGGCATACAGCGAACCAACATTCAGCAGACACATCCACAGTAGTAAAATGTATTTCTTCATAAGCTGTTTTATTATATATAGGTAGTAGGTTGAGTGTCAAATCTCCGGATAAAAGCGGGCGGCGGCAAAAAAGCCACCTCTACAAAGCCACATCAGGGTGAATATTCTGCGGCAGCGGCGTGTGAGCAAGCACTTTGAAACCGTGGTGTAGGTTATTGGATTGCCCTTTCATATATACGCTGCGTAAACCACCTGGACTGAAGAAAGACAAAAAAAAGCCCCCGGAGCAGCGTATCCGGGGGTAATGAGAGGTAATGATGTGGTAAAAGAGAGGTGCTACAGCCCCATAAAGAACTCGACGAGGTTCTTGTCGTGCTCCATATTTAGCTTCTTGCGCAGCCGGTAGCGGCGCAGTTCCACGCTGCGCACCGTGATGTTCAGCAGCGAGGCAATCTCTTTACTGCTCATGTTCATGCGCAGGTAGGCACTCAGTTTAAGGTCGTTCGGGGTGAGTTCGGGATAGCCCTCTTTCAGCTTTTTGAAGTAGTTTTCGTGGGCCTCGTCAAAGCTGTTCTCAAACCGGTTCCAGTCGTGCCGGTCGCCCATGCCCTCGTCTATGATCTTTTGTATTTTCCGGAGCCTGGCGGCAGGCAGCCTGTTGCCGTCCGCGTCCTCCAGTTTGTGCATCTCCACCCGTATATTCTGCAACAGCTCGTTCTTGTACACGATGTTCAGGGCGGTGCTGGCCAGTTCGCGGCTCTTGCCCGAGAGCTCCGACCGCAGCTGCTCATTGCGCAGCTTCACCAGTTTCTGCTCGTGCAGCAGGGCCTCCCGCTTCAGGTGCTCCTGCTTCTCCTGCTCCAGCTTTTGCTCGATCCGTGCCTTGTCGCGCTGCAGCTTCAGGTAATACAGCTTCCGGAGCAGCAGCGCCAGCAGGGTCGCCAGCACGGCGTAGGCGAGGAAGGCCCAGGTGGTGGCGTACCACGGCGGCAAAACCGTGAAGGTATATATGGCCGCCTCCGCCAACTGGCTGCCGTCTACCCGGGCCCGCACCTTAAAGGTGTATTCGCCGTGCGGGAGATTCGAGAACTCCTTCTGGGCCGCCCCGCCCCAGGCAGACCATTGGCTGGAGTACCCCTCCAGCAGGTACTGGAACCTGACGTTCGCCTGATGGAAGAGCGGCAGGGAATATGCAAAACGAATGTTATTGCGGTCGAAAGGCAGTTCCAGCAGGACGCCACTGCTGCCCCTGTCGCTGATGGCTGTGGCCCCGTCGGTAGTGTTCTCGATTCTGCGGATGAGGACGGGCGGCAGATCCGGTTGCGGCTGCCGGGTGCCGCTGCTGTACACCACAAAACCATCGTCGATGCTGATGAGGTAGTCGGAGGCGCGAATCCGGCTGATGTTCTCGTATTCCTGCACCATGCGCCCGTCCAGGATGCGGAACTGGTTGGTGTTGATGGTCAGTTCTCCGCCACTGCCGAAGTCCACCAAGGCCACCTTGCCGTGGTTGATGAACCAGTAGGTGTCTTTGTCGGCGGGCAGGATGCGGTTGGAGGAAGCAAAGCTGCCTAGCTTCGTGTTGAGCTCCTGGTAAGGCGAGAACCGGTTGCTGACCTCATCAAACACGTAGAACCCGGCACCGGAGGAGAACAGGAGGCGGTTGAAGAGGCGGGAGATGTTGATTTTGTAGTCGGTCGGCAATCCGCTGGCTTTGCCATAGTTGCTGCTCTCCTTCACCCTTCTCAGGTCATTGCTCAGCGTCAGCCGGAACAGCCCCTTGTAGGCGTGGCTCACCCAGATGTTGCCGCTGTTGTCCTGCTCCACGTAGCGCGACGGGCCGCTGAACCCCTCCACCCTGTGCCACAGCGCCCAGTTGCCGCTGCCGTCTTTTTTGTAGAGCACCAGCCCGTTGTAAGTGCCCTGCAGCAGGTAGTCGGGGTCCGAGAGCAGCTTGCCGATCACCCAGCCGCCCTTGGCGTCCGACACTTTCACCAGTTTGTCGCCCTCTACCCGGAAGGTGCCGTCGTTGTGGCCGCAGAGCAGTTGCCCGTCAATCAGCGAAAGGTCCCACACCTGCCCCTGTGACCCTGGAATCATCCGGAAGTCGAGGTTCTGGAACAGGGAAACGCCGTCCGGGGTCCACGCGCTGTAGAACAGCCCCTGGTTGGTGCCCAGGTATATTTTATTGTCGTGGATGATGCTGGCGTACACCGTCCCGAACCGGCCGCCCTTGTCGAAATAAAAGTAAAGCGGGGAATCGATCTCTATATGGTCGATGCCGTTGTCGAGCCCCAGCCACAGGTTTTGCATTGGGTCGGCATAGAGGCTCAGCACCGTGTTGTTCTGCAGCCCGCTGGACTTGTCGATTTTCTGCACCACGTTCCCGGCCGTGTCCACTACCACCACGCCCTTCAGGATGGTGCCATACGCGAAGCGGCCGTTTTGCAGGCGCACGCCGTTGTTGAGCTGGTTCTCCTTCAGAAAAGTGTTTGCCTGGTTTTGCCAGGGCTTGAGGAAGTGGCCGTCATACAGAAACAGGCCATCCCGGTTGGTGCCTATCAGGAAAGTTCCCATCCGGAAGGGCAGCACCGACAGCACACCGGATGCACCGGGCGCGCCAGCCGGGGCAATCAACTCCAGCTTTTTGTTTTTCAGCTCATACAGCCCCTTCGATATTACCTCCACAAAGTACCGGTCTCCGGCCTTGAGCAGGAACAGGAAGGGGGCCTCCGCCCGCACGACCTCCATCCTGCCGTTCTCATATATAAAGATGCTGGCAAACGACTGGAAAAGCACCCGGTCGCCGTCGGTGTATATCTTCCAGACTTCGTCTTTAAGCGCAAATTCCGGTGGCACCAGGTCGGTAAGGGAGGTATACAGGAAGCGCCCTTTGCTGTTGTAGCCCCAGTAGCCAATCTCCCCGAAGGCCCCTGTATAAATACGCCCCTTGTTATCAGCGGCCACCGCGCGCACCGTCAGGTTGTGGGGCATCGGGTACAGTTGCCAGTGGTTGCCGTCGTAGGCCAGCAGGCCGATGGAGTTGCCATAGTACATCACACCGTCAGGTCCCTGCGTGACAGACCAGTTCTGGTTGCCAGCCTGGTAGGTGTGCTTCGTGAAGTTCTGCACGTACGGGAAACCAGTGCTGGGCACGCCCTCGGAGGCAGCAGCAAGCGGCGGAAGGAAGCAGGGAAGTAAACACAAGATCAGCAAAAAGACTGGCCTGAAGCCGGTATGATTTACACGTACTGCAACCATTTCCTTCTTTATATCTACAATATTACAAAATTAGCCATACAGGCAGCATCCGGTTCTGCCCAAATAAATGCCTGCTACCCCGGAAAGCCTGTTATCATCCTTCGACTGACAAGCTCTGTATAAACCAAAGCAGGCATATAAATATTGCCTGGGCCGCACTGCTCTAAGATTGCCCTCAAACGCCTACGCACCTTTCCGGCAACCGCCCCGCCGCATGGCCGTTAGCAGAAAGAAACTTTACGATTCATCTACTCCGAAACAAACACGATGGAAAACAAGCCTCTGCAGAACAAGGTAACCGTGGTTACCGGTTCCAGTTCCGGTATCGGGGAGGGCATTGCCCTTGCCATGGGCCGCGCCGGTGCCAGAGTAGTCATCAATTACCGTTCCAACGAGCAATCGGCCCGGGAACTGAAAAGCCAACTGGAGGAGGCGGGGTGCCAGGCACTGGTGGTGCAGGCCGACGTCTCCAACCCCGAAGACGTGGACAGGCTCTTTAAGACCGCTATCGCCACCTTCGGCACCGTCGACATCCTGGTGAACAACGCCGGGATACAGCGCGACGCGCCTTTCCTGGAGATGTCGCTGGAGGAATGGAACAAAGTGATCGACACTAACCTGACGGGCCACTTTTTGTGCGCGCAGGCGGCGGCCAGGGAGTTTGTAAAGCGGAAGGTGCAGCCCGGTGAGCGGAAAGCAGCGGGCCATATCCTCTTCATCAGCTCGGTGCATGACATCATTCCGTGGGCGGGCCACGTGAACTATGCCACGGCCAAAGGCGGGGTGCAGATGCTGATGAAAACGCTGGCACAGGAGCTGGCGCCCAGCAAAATCAGGGTGAACGGCATCTCGCCCGGCGCCATCAAAACGGAGATAAACAGGAGCGTGTGGGAAAGCGAGGAAGGCCTGAAAGGCATGCTCTCGCTCATCCCCTACGGGCGCATAGGTGAGCCGGAAGACATTGCGAAGGTGGCGGTGTGGCTGGCGACAGACGAGGCCGACTATATCACCGGCACCACTATCTACGTAGACGGCGGCATGACGCTCTACCCGGCCTTCAGCGACAATGGTTAAAACCTGCCGGAGCAGAATTTATATAGGAAGGATATAATTCTACAAATTTTTACGCTAATTTTGTAACAGTTCCTGCTGCCGGAGGCTTACCTTTGCAACAAGTTCAGTTCAGAACCATGAAATTATACCGCCAGGTCATCTTGCTTACCCTCACGCTGCTGGTGCTCGTCTCGTCGACAGGCATGGCGGTGGGCTTGCATATATGCGGCGGTGCCTTGCGCGACATTACTTTCTTCGGTGCCGCCGCCGATTGCCCGATGGAGCAGGAGCAACAGCAGGAAACCCCGCCATGCCATGGAACCAGTGATCAGGACGCAGCCGATGACGAGGCTTGCTGCCTGGACCACAAAGTGCTGGTGGAGCGCTCGGACGCTACTTCCGGGCACGATACGATTACGCTCAGCAAAACCCTTGACATCAAGTTTATCGCCGCCGTGCAGGCTGTCATCCTGCAGTTTTTTGCCCCTCAGGCGGATATAAAACCCACGTACGCACTTTACGAATCCCCCCGCTGGCCCGCGACATCCCGGTGCTGGTGCAGTCCTTCCTTCTATAACCTTACCGCTGTAGGTGCCACCGTGGCATGCTGAATATATATGGCTACCCTATATGGCCATGTGCTTTGGCTTTGCCCTGTATTATATATAGCCGGCACCTCTCTTCCTGCCACACCCGCTGTGGCCCCTGTTACATTCTGTAAAGTTTAGAACATCATTTCCATGATCGAGAAGTTAATATCCTTTTCGCTGCGCAACCGTGTATTTGTGCTGCTTGTGTCAGCCGTCCTGTTCGGCTGGGGCCTGTATTCGGTGCAGACAAACAAAGTAGACGCCATCCCCGACCTGTCGGAGAACCAGGTCATCGTGTTCACCGAGTGGATGGGCCGAAGCCCCCAGATCATCGAGGACCAGGTGACCTATCCGCTCGTGACCAACCTGCAGGGCCTGCCCGAGGTGAAGTATGTGCGGGGCACCTCCATGTTCGGGATGAGCTTTATCTACATCATTTTTGAGGACGACACCGACGTGTACTGGGCGCGCTCGCGGGTACTGGAGCGTTTAAACTCGCTGGCCAACGCGCTGCCGGATGGCGTCACGCCAACACTTGGTCCGGACGGCACCGGTGTGGGCCATGTGCTCTGGTATACCCTCGACGCCCCCGGCGTAGACCTGGGCGAGCAGCGCGCCATCCAGGACTGGTACGTGAAGTTTGCGCTGCAGAACGTGGACGGCGTGAGCGAGGTGGCCTCTTTCGGCGGCTTTCAGAAGCAGTACGAGGTGACGGTGGACCCCAACAAACTCACCTATTACAACATCACCATTCCGCAGGTGATACAGGCGGTGCGGGCCAACAACAACGAGGCGGGCGGCCGCAAGTTCGAGCGCTCCGACATCGGCTATATCATCAAAACCACAGGTTACCTCGAGTCGGCAGAAGAGATCGAAAACATCGCCATCACCACCAGCAACACCATCCCGGTGCGCGTGCAGGACGTGGCCACGGTGCAGATGACGGGCGAGAGCCGCCTCGGCATCTTCGACCTGAACGGCGAGGGCGAGGCGGTGGGCGGCATTGTGGTGATGCGCTACGGGGAAAACGCCGCCGAGGTGATCGAGAACGTGAAAGAGAAAATGGCCGAAGTGTCCAAAGGCTTGCCGGAGGGCGTGGCGTTCAACATCGTCTACGACCGCAGCGGCCTCATCAACGAAAGCATCGACTCCGTGAAAACCACACTCATTGAGGAGATGGTCGTCGCTTCCGCCATCGTCTTTCTGTTCCTGTTCCACTGGCGCATTGCGCTGGTCATCATCATTCAGTTGCCGCTGTCCGTTTCCATCGGCTTTATCCTGCTCAACGCCTTCGACATCTCCTCCAACATCATGTCCCTCACAGGCATCGCCCTCTCCATCGGTGTGATTGTGGATGACGCGATTGTGATGGTGGAGAACTCTTACCGGCACCTGGCGGAGGCGAGCAGGAAGAATTTTGAATGAGTGATTGAGTGAATGAGTGAATTTTAATTGAATGGGAAATGAGTGATTTAGATAGGATACCTAAGGAGCAGTTTGTGGAGCAGTTCCGGCAGCGCACTAAAAAGTTGGCACTTGACGTCATCCGCTTCAGCCAAAGTTTGCCTAAAACGGAAGAAGCAAATGTCATGAAGCGGCAGTTGTTGCGCTCCGCCACCTCAGTAGGTGCCAACTACAGAGCCGCCTGCCGCGCCAGGTCGTCGGCAGAATTTTACTCTAAGATAAGTATAGTCATAGAAGAAGCAGATGAGACGCTGTTCTGGCTGGAATTACTGGAAGAATCAGGTTCTACAAGTAAGTCAGCTACAGCACCATTAGTGAAAGAGGCAACAGAAATCCTATCGGTGCTGGCGAAAGCCAGAAAGAATACCATCCGGTAAAAATTCGCTCATTCACTCAATCATTCATTCAAAATTTATCCAATGAACTTAGATAAAAACACAAGACTCCGCATCATCGAGCACGCCTCCAAGCAGGTGGGGCCGAGCGTGTTCTGGAGTACGGTTATCGTGATTACCTCCTTCCTGCCGGTGTTTCTGCTGACGGGCCAGGAAGGAAAGCTGTTCGGCCCGCTGGCCTGGACGAAGACCTTTATATTGATTGTGGATGCCATCGTGGCCATCACGCTCACGCCGGTGCTCATCTCCTTTTTCCTGAAGGGGAAGTTCAAGGACGAAAATGCCAACCCCGTCAACCGGGGCATGGAGCGCATATATGGCCCGGTGCTGAAATGGTGCCTGAAGTGGCGCAAAACCACCATTGGTCTCAACATTATAGCCTTACTGGTGGCCATTCCGATGCTGTTCAGCCTGGGCACAGAGTTTATGCCGCCACTCGACGAAGGCTCTGTCCTGTTTATGCCCGTCACGCTGCCCGATGTGTCGAACGCCGAGGCCAAGCGCATCCTGCAGGTGCAGGACAAGATCATCAGGTCGGTGCCGGAGGTAGACCAGGTGCTGGGCAAGGCCGGGCGGGCCAGCACCGCCACCGACAACTCCCCTATCAGCATGATCGAGACCATCATCATGCTGAAACCGCGCTCGGAGTGGCGCGAGGGTATCACCAAACAGGACATCATTCAGGAGCTGGACGCGAAACTGCAGATACCGGGGGTGGTGAATGGCTGGACGCAGCCCATCATCAACCGCATCAACATGCTGGCCACCGGCATCCGTACCGACGTGGGCGTGAAAGTATATGGACAGAACCTCGATTCTATATATGCCGTGTCGGAGAAGGTGAAGACGGCGCTGGAAACGGTGCCCGGTGTGAACGACCTGTACGTGGAGCCCATCACGGGCGGCAAATACCTGGAGATCGACATCAACCGCGAGGCCTTGGGCCGCTACGGCCTGACGGTGGACGACGTGAACATGATGGTGGAGTCCGCCCTGGGTGGCGCGACCATCGGCAACACCATCGAGGGGCGGGAGCGCTTCGCCATCAATGTGCGCCTGGCGCAGGATTACCGCAACAGCGTGGAGCGCATCAAACGCATCCCGATTCAGACAGCCGCCGGGTCTGTGCCCTTGTCCTCGGTAGCGGATATAAACTTCACCAGCGGCCCCCCCATGATCAACTCCGAAAATGCGCAGTTGCGCGGGGCCGTGCTTTTCAACGTGCGCGACCGCGATTTGGGCGGCACCGTGGAGGAAGCCATGGAAAAGATAAACGCAGAGGTCACCGGTATTCCGGAAGGCTACTACCTGGAATGGAGCGGCCAGTGGGAGAATCAGGTGCGCGCCAGCCAGACGCTCCAGTTCATCATCCCGCTGGTGCTCGTCATCATCTTCCTCATCCTGTACTTCTCTTTTAAGTCAATGAAAGAGGCGCTGCTCAACCTGGTGACCATCCCGTTTGCGCTGGTGGGCGGCGTGTTCATCGTCTACTTCTATGGCGTGAACCTGTCGGTGGCGGTGGCGGTGGGCTTTATCGCGCTGTTCGGTTTGGCGATTGAGACGGCGATGGTGATGGTCGTGTACCTGAACGAGGCCATCAAACAACTGGTGGACACTAAAGGAAACTCATCCGAAACCATCACCAAACAGGACATCCGCGATTACGTGTTCATGGGAGCCGCCAAGCGCCTTCGCCCCAAGATCATGACGGTGTCGGTGTCGTTGTTTGGCCTGATTCCGGTGCTGTGGGCCACCGGCGTGGGCACCGACGTGATGCTGCCCATCGTGCTGCCGATGATCGGGGGCGTGTTTACCTCCTCCATCCATATCCTGCTGGTAACGCCGGTGGTGTTTGAAATGACGAAAGAGTACGAACTGAAGAAACACGGAAAACTGGATGTATACGATGTCAAGCATTAAGCTATATATAAAAAGACCGGGAATGGGATGTATGTTAACAGGGGTAACCTTGCTAATGCTATATATATATAGCTTCCCTGCCACCGCCCAACAGCAGCCCGTGGCACTGGACAGCATCCTTCAGACCATCCGGACAGAGAACCCCATGCTGCAGCAGTACGACCTGCGGGCGCAGGCGCAGGACGCCTATGCCCAAGGCGCTGCCGGCTGGATGGCCCCGATGGTGGGAGCCGGCGTGTTCATGCTGCCCTATCCTGGCCAAAGCATGGAAGGCGCCGAGAAGGAAGGCGCCTATATGATTTCGGCGGAGCAGGCCATCCCGAACCCGGCCAAGCAGCGCGCGAAGCAGGCCTACTTTGATTCCAAGGCTGCCATCGAGCAGGCGGAGGGTGCGGCTATATATAACGAGCTGCGCGCGCAGGCGAAGGCCTCCTACTACAACTGGCTGGTGCTGGAAAAGAAGCTGGACGTGCTGCAGGACAATGCCCGCATCATGGAGTATATGCTCAAGCTGGCCCGCATCCGCTACCCTTACAGCCAGGGCAAACTCGGCAGTATATATAAAGCTGAAGCGCGCCTGCACGAGGTGGAGAACATGCAGCTGATGACGCGCAGCGAGATCCGGCAGCAGAACGTGCAGCTCAACACCCTGATGAACAGGCCAACGGAACAAACCTTTCAAATCGACACGCTGGCGGCCATACCGGAACCCGTGGCGCTGGCCGCCGACACAGCTTACCTCAACCAAACCCGCAGCGACCTGCGGAAGCTCGACAGAACCATCGAGAGCATGCAACTGGGCGTGGAGCAGGAGAAACTGGAGCGCAAACCCGACTTCAGCCTGCGCCTCGACCATATGACACCCCGCAGCAGCATGATGCCAAACCAGTTCACGGCCATGGGCATGGTTTCCATACCCATCGCGCCCTGGTCGAGCAAGATGTACAAGGCCAACACCAAAGCCATGAACCTGGAGATTGAGGCGATGCAGCGCGAGCGGCAGAGCATGCTGAACGAGGCCCGGCAAATGGTGGGCACCATGGCCCTAGAGCTGAACGCCAAACGGGAGCAGGTGGAGAACTTCAGCACCAAAATCCTCCCGGCCCTGAAGAAAAATTATGATGTGACCATGTTGGCCTACGAACAGAACACCGCCCAGTTGCCCGAGGTAATCGACGCCTGGGAAGCGCTGAACATGGCCCAGATGGAGTACCTGAATAACCTGCAGGAGCTGTACCAACTGGCCGTGGCTTACGAGAAGGAGATTGAGAAGTAATTGTGATTGAGAGAATGAGTGGGTGAGTGAATTTGAAGGTGTGGGAATTTGAAGATGAAGCAGCGCAAAGACTCATCCCAAACCTCGTAGTGTCCGAAGGTCCTGCGAGCGTTTTGCCGGGAAGGTGCAGCGCCGCCATTGCTGACATATATAACCGTCCTCATTCAGTCATTCAAAAGTCAGTTATCCAAAATTAAAAATTCACTCATTCACTCAAGCACCCATTCAAAATTAGCATATATGAAACGATACCTGAACATATACCTGCTGCTGCTCTTCATCGGCAGCAGCGCCTGCCAAACCGGGCAGCACGAGCATGATGAAGAAGCCGCAGCGGAAACCACCTACACCTGCCCGATGCACCCGCAGATCGTGCAGTCGGAGCCGGGCACCTGCCCCATCTGCCACATGGACCTGGTGCCGACTTCGGTGGAGGGAGAGGATTTTGAAATGACGGATGACCTGGCCTTCCTGTTGCAGCCGACAAACCAAATGGTGGTGGCGAGCATCAACACCATCAAACCGGAAAAGAAAGCCGTGAAGGATTCCGTAGAGATGGAAGGCATCATCACCTACGACGAGCGCCGCATCTACTCCATTCCGGCGCGTGTGGGCGGGCGCATTGAGAAGCTATATGTCAAGTACAACTACCAGCCCATCCGAAAGGGCCAGAAGCTGCTGGAGGTATACAGCCCGGAACTTGTGACGGCACAGCGCGAGCTGCTGTACCTGGTGCAGTCGGCACCGGAAGACGAGGCCCTGATTGCGGCCGCAAAGCAAAAGCTGCGCCTGCTGGGTGCTACCGAAACCCAGATCAACCGCCTGATCCAGACTAGGGAGGCCAGCTACAAGTTCGCCATCTACAGTCCTTACGATGGCTACGTCATCGGGCTGAACACCACGGCACCATCGGCTACCCCTAGCGCTGTTCCTGTCGCGACGGCTGGTGCGGCGGGCATGGCCTATGGCATGGGCGGTGGCACTACAACCGCTGCTGCAACGGCCCCCGCCGCGGGAGGCGCAGAACTTCCGTTGCGCGAAGGCATGTACGTAACCGCTGGCCAACCGCTGGTGCGCGTGGTGAACCCTGACCAGTTGTGGGCCGAGTTCAACATCCCCGCCGGGGAGATTGCCTCCATTGCCAAAGGCACCCATGTCCGGATTTCGTTTCCGCAGGTACCCGGTGAGAAACTGGAAGCGCAGGTGGATTTCCTGCAGCCGTTTTACGAGGCCGGGGAAAGCTTTGCCAAAGTGAGGGCCTATATACCGGGTCAGCAGCAGGTGGCGCGTGTAGGCCAGCTGGTGTCGGCCACTGCCGCTTATACCACGGCGCCCGCCCTGTGGGTGCCACGCGAGGCTGTGCTGGACATCGGCACCCGATCAATTGCCTTCAAACAGGCAGGTGGCAACTTCAAACCCGTGGCCGTCACCATCGGCTCCACGGCGGGTGGCCAGGTGCAGGTGGTGGAAGGGCTGGCGCAGAATGACCTCATCGCCGCCAACGCCCGCTTTCTGGTAGATAGTGAAAGTTTTGTGAAAGTAAGTGAGTGATGTGGAAATTTAAGGATGAGCAAATTTGGAGATGAAGCAGCGCAAAGGCGCATCCCAAACCTCGCAGTGTCCGAAGGTCCTGCGAGCGTTTTGCCGGAAAGGTGCAGCGCCGCCATTGCTGACATATATAACCGTCCTCATTCAGTCATTCAAAAGTCAGTTATCCAAAATTAAAAATTCACTCATTCACTCAAGCACTCATTCAAAATTAGCATATATGAAACGATACCTGAACATATACCTGCTGCTGCTCTTCATCGGCATCAGCGCCTGCCAAACCGGGCAGCACGAGCAAGGCGAGGAGGCCGCAGCGGAAACCACCTATACCTGCCCGATGCACCCCCAGATCGTGCAGTCGGAGCCGGGCACCTGCCCCATCTGCCACATGGACCTGGTGCCTGTGTCGCAGAGCGGGGAAAAAGAGGGGGAACTGATGCTGAGCGAGCGGCAGATAGCGCTGGGCAACATCAAAACGGCGCGCATCACGCCGGGTGACGTAGCCAGCAACACGCTCCTGACAGGCAGGCTGGTGCTCGACGAGACACAGACAGACGTGGTGAGCAGCCGCGCACAGGGCCGCATCGAAAAATTATATATAAAGGAAAACGGGCAAACGGTGCAGAAAGGGCAGCCCCTATATGAGCTGTACTCCGAAGAACTCCTGACACTGCAGCGCGAGTACCTGCTGGCCCTGAAACAACACGAGGAACTGGGTAAGGAGAATCCGCGTTTCGCCTCATTCCTGGAGGCGGCCAGACAGAAGCTGCGGCTATATGGCCTCACCGAAGCCCAGGTCAGGAGCCTGGCCAAAACAGAAAACTTAGATGCGCGTGTTACCTTTGTGTCTCCCACCTCCGGCGTGGTGACGGAGGTGGCCGCTGCCGAGGGACAGTACATCGCCGAGGGAGCCGTGCTTTACCGGCTCGGGAAGCTGGATAAGATATGGGTGGAGGCCGAGTTGTACCCGCAGGAACTGGACAACGTGCAGGCGGGCGACCAGGTACAGGTGGCGGTGCAGGGGATTGCAGCGGGCGCGGTTCCGGCCAAGGTCACGTTCATCAGCCCAGAGTACAGGCAGGGCAGCCAGGTGGCGGTGCTGCGCGCCGAACTGCCGAACAAGGACGGGCAGTATTTGCCGGGCATGCAGGTCAACGTCACCCTGCCGGGGAAGAGTGGCACAGCCCTGGTTGTACCCACCGATGCCGTGGTTCGAGACGAGAACGGCAGCCATGTGTGGGTGCAGACGGGCGAGAACACGTTTCAGGCGCGCATGGTGACTTTGGGCGAGGCGGGCACGGATAACGTAGCCATCCTGAGTGGCGTCAAGGAGAATGACGAAGTAGTCACTTCAGGGGCCTATTTGCTTTACAGCGAGTTCGTGCTGAAAAAGGGGGCTGACCCCATGGCGGGCCATAACCATTAATTTTGAATGAGCGAATTTTGAATAATTGAATGTACATCCTTCCATTATTCATGATTCGGTCCAGGTTAGCTTTTCAACTTATTTATATATAACCAAGCATTTACAAGTCAATTATTCAATTTTTAAATTTATCAACCATGAAAAAGAGAATTTTCGCCGTAGCCGTAGTTGCTGCATTTACCTTTGCTTCCTGCTCATCAGAGAACACTGCCGAAACCACGGGGGCTACTGCCACGAACCAGGAAGGCACAGGCGGCGATGCCGCAACAACAGCCACGCCCGCCAGCATGGTGGTAGAAACGCCTGATTTCGAATCGGTGGCCGAACCCCTGCAGCAGCAGATAGACCAATTGGTGAGCCAGTACCTGGAGCTGAAAGACGCGCTGGTGGCATCTGATGCCGCTGCCGCCAAAGCCGCGGCCACCGAGGTGCTGACCGTTGCCAAAGCCATGCCGTTCGCCACGCTCACCAGCGATGAAAAAGCATACGCCGAGGAAAAAACCGCAACAGTAATCAGCGCCGCTGAGGCAATGGCGGGTGCTTCGGATATAGAGGCGCAGCGGGAGCACCTGGAGCACTTGTCAGAGGCTGTTTTCTCATTAGCCAAAGCCTTCGACGCCGCTGGCCAGACGCTCTATTACCAGCACTGCCCGATGGCGCTGAACGACAAAGGCGCCTACTGGCTGAGCGCAAACAAGGAGATCCAGAACCCCTACTTCGGCGACAAGATGCTGAAGTGCGGCAGCACCGAAGAAGTGTACAAGCAATAAGCTCTCATCTTCGCATTAAAAAAGGCAGCCCTATATATAGGGCTGCCTTTTTTAATGCTTAAAATTATTTATTCGGTGCCTGTCCGGCACCTGTTCAATTCAACGAAATGTATCATCTAAATGCCCTGCTGCATCAGCTGTATAGCAGCCATATATGCAGGACTGAGCAGACGCAGGCGCTTCTTTTAAGGCTCGCGGTGGTAGGTCGTCCGGTGGTCGGGCCGCACGAGCAGCCACAGCAGCAGCCCCACGGGCCACGCCAGAAACGCCACCACAAGCGCCACCAGCCAACCCGGCTTCCCTCTTCGCTCCGCGTCTCTGTAAGACCAGACAATACTCCATAAGTACACCAGCAGCGCCACCAGCCCCAGTACGAGGCCGATAATGCCCATTCCTAAAAAAAATTCTCCCATTGGTTCCATAGTTTATATCATTAGAAATTAATTAGCAGCCCCTCTGGCCCTTTCTTTCTAACGAACACCGCCTACTTGGGTTTGGCTGCCAGCAATATACCGGGCAGAAGCCTGTGTCGGCTGTTCACGCTGTTCCCGGGCACCTCCACGGCTTTGCCGCTTTCCGGACCGGTTTTTCCCGTGCAGACAGACCTGCTGCTGCCTTTTATATGTCTTCGCCAGGCCGTGCCGCCTCCTGTGGTATTCCCCGGAAAAACCTGTGCTTCAGCCGGTATCATTCCTCCCGCCCTCCAGACTGTTGATGGTTAGCTGCCAATAAAAAGAAGGGCAGGCACAAACATCTGCTTTCTCGGGCCGTATTGCCTCTGTGTGAAATGTTTAATTTTTAGGCTTTCGGAGGAAGCGCAGCGATATGGGACTGAAAGATATGTTTGATAACCTGAAGAAGGAAGTGAAGGTGCTGCAGGGCGATGAGACCAAGGACAAGGTGTATAGCAACCATAATGAGTTTCCTGATGAGGCCGCTGCCCGCGAGGCGTTCGGGCGGTCGAAGCAAAAGCTGTTCGATGTAAACGGCTGGTCCAGGATGGCGGGCTTTAACTCCGAGTTCAACCTGTACGACAGCCGTGGGCGCCGCACTGCCGCGACAAAGCCGGAGGTGGGGTACTATATAGACATCATCCTCCCGGCCTCTACCCTGGACAACTGGGTGCAGATAACGGATATACGGGAGGAGGAAAACCTTGCCGAGTTTGTGGTACACCCGAGCGAGAAACCGCAGGAGCGGCATCAGGAGGACAAGGTCATCGAGCATTTCTTCATCAAGGAGGCCAGCAGCACGTTCCGGGTGGTGCGCGAGGGCAACACCCTGCATGCCTACGAGATTGGGCGCAACGAGGGCATCAACAACGAAGGGCAGGAATCCGGCAACCGCGCCCTGCTGAACACGCTGGTGGCCGAAGGCGGATGGGCCGGTGTACAGGGGCTGCAGTGGGACAAACTCACCAAATACCTTGTACACCTGGAGGAAGCCAAGGAGACAAAAAGCTAACAGAAACCCAACAGAGAGGCGGGCATTACTGCAGTATATATGGCTGCGGTGGCCCTTATAAAGAAAGGGAGAAGTTGCAGCGATGCCTATATACATGCTGCAGCTTCTCCTTAATCTTTTATCTGTTTTTATTCAACCCTGAAGACCTTGCCGGTATTGCCCTGCGGCCCGGTTTGGTCGGTTGTCAGTACATAAAGTTCTCCGTCGTTGTCCTCGCCAAAGCCCAGCAGGTTGTGCCCCAGTTCGTCCTGCGGATGGTTGTCGATAGCCAGTTTGCGGAATTTCCAGTTGGGGCTTCCGGCTTTTGCATTGGCGGCATACAGGGCACCGCCGCTTCCACCATCCCCCTCAGACCACACGCCAAAGATGTATTCTCCCCCGAGGTTGTAGAACTGGTCGCTGCCCCTGTACACGTAGCCACCCACGACAACCACTCCCAGGCCATCGGCAAAGTTGCTGCTGTTCTTAAACTCGATTACCGGGTCAATCAGCACGTTCCCCCAGATGTCTACATCAGGGCAGTCAGCAGGCGGGTTCATGTTATCCGCCGCATTAAAGCAGTGGCGGCCTTCTTTCACGTTCCAGCCGTAGTTGCCGCCCTTGGTTACCACACTTACCTCCTCATACAAAGCCTGGCCGGCATCTCCCACAAGCAGCATGCCTGTCTGCCTGTCGAAGGAGTAGCGGTAAGGGTTGCGGAAACCGAATGCGTATATCTCATCCAGCCCCTCTTTGCCTACAAAGGGATTGTCGGCAGGTATGCCATAGGGGGAGCCGCTGTTCACGTTGATGCGCAAAATGCTTCCCAGCAGGTTCTGGGAGATGTCCTGCCCGTTGCCGCCTGCATTCTCCGCGTACCAGTCCTCCACGTGCCCCACGCCCACGTCATTCGCGCCGCCGCCATCGCCCAGGGATATATACAGGTGCTTGTCGAGGGGGCTGAACTGCAATGTGCCGCCGTTGTGGTTTCGCTGCGGCTGGTCCACGGCCATGATAAGCCGCTCAGAAGTTGCATCTGCCATGTCAGGGTTGCCAGGCATCATCCGGAACTCCGATATATGACTGGTGTGGTTGAAGTCTGCCGGGGCAGAACCACGCAGCGGCGCACTGTAGTACACGAAGAAGCGTCCGTTGTAGGCATAGTCGGGGTGGAAGGCAAGTCCCAGCAGGCCGCGCTCGTCGTAGCCCGGGTTTAGGGGCACAATCTTGTCCTTCAAGTCGAGGAATGGTGTTTCACTCAGGGCACCGTCTTTAATTATTCGGATCTCCCCTATCTGGTCTACCACAAAGAGGCGCCGGTTGTCGCCGGGGGCCTGCGCCAGGAACACGGGAGCAGTCAGGTTATCCGCCACTAACTCCAGCTCAATGGAGTCTCCGTTTCCCACAATCACAGGAAAATCGTCATCGTGGCAGGACACAAGAAGAAGGCAGACACCGAGGAAGGAAAGTTTGATAAAGTGTTTCATAGTATATATATTTTGGTTAGCAAATCTAGAGAAACACTCTTACCGAAATAAGAATTATTACATATAAACGCTTATCGTTTATATTAATCCATTCCTTCACTCACATTTAGATACAGTTAACCAACTTTAAATCCATCACTTACATAGAAAATCAGGCGCTGACCTGCAGGTGCTATATATGAGCTGCTCCCAGGGAAGTAGAATAGCCAAGTGCGTGGGCTGTAGGAAAACAGGCTAATTGCCCTGCTGCTGCGCCTTAGCGGCCCCCTTCTTGTCTTAAGCCATATACAACTGCAAAGTCCGGCGCATCTGTAAAAGATGCGCCGGACTTCTGCGTTGGTGGCAAACCAGATACAACTCAGTCGCGCCGCTTCAACAGCTTCCGCAATGGAATCAGGGACGCAAAGTTGATGAGGGCTCCGGCTACGCAGTAGATACACACTTTTTTCTGCACAAAAGCCATGTTGTAGAGGTAGAGCGCGCCGCCTGCAGCCTGCCCCAGCACTATGCCGCCCATGGCCACATCCAGCACGCGCGAGGGCTTCTTATACCGGGTAGCGGCAGTGGCCAGCAGCATGGTGGCGGCATAGCTGCCCAGACTGATGACGCCGTCGGGCATGCCCAACAGCACCGCGGCTTTGGAAGAATTCACTTGCTCCGTGTCGAACACCTCGCCCGGCAGGTCGGGCATGTGCCGGATATAGCCCAGTTGGAAGAGGGATATCAGGCTGAAATCAGCCAGGCCCAGCGCAGACAAGGCGGCTAACTGGCGGCGGTAATTGGTGGCTTCGGAGGAGTCGTTTCTGATTTTGTCGATGGCCGATGTCTCTGTTTTCATAGCTTGCGGGTTTGTCTTCTCGCTTTACGCGGTGGCACAGGCGGGGTTCCTTTGCCGCAGCACCAGCCTATATATGGCCTATATATAAGTGGCCGCAAAAACCGCATTTACAACTAAGTGCCGGAAGCAGGCGTACCAACAACAGAAGAAATGGACACTACTAAATCTGTTAAAACTATGGATAACAACAACAATGGCTATAAGGGAGTGGCGGTCGTAACGGGTTCTTCTGCGGGCCTGGGCAGGGCGATTGCCCGCGAATTTGCTCTGAATGGATATGATGTGGCGCTGATTGCCCGTGGCATAGACGGGCTGGAGGGAGCCAAGAAAGAGGTGGAAGCCCTTGGACGCCGGGCTGCTTACTATGCGCTGGATGTGGCTGATGCGGACGCCGTGGAAAACGCGGCGGCCAAGATTGAGGAAGAACTGGGGGAGATTGACGTGTGGGTGAACAACGCCATGAACAGCGTGTTCAGCCCCATCAAAGAAATGAAGGCGGAGGAGTACAAGCGTGTGACCGAGGTGACTTACCTGGGGCAGGTATATGGCACGCTATCGGCGCTGAAGCGCATGCTGCCCCGCGACCGCGGCTCCATCGTGCTGGTGGGTTCGGCCCTCGCCTACCGCGGCATTCCGCTGCAGTCGGCCTACTGCGGCGCTAAGCACGCCATCGAAGGCTTCTACGACTCGCTGCGCACTGAGCTGCTGCACGACAAGAGCAATGTGCAGGCCACCATGGTGCAGCTACCCGCTATGAACACCACCCAGTTCGGCTTCGTGAAATCGCGGCTGCCCAACAAGCCGCAGCCAATGGGCAAGATTTACCAGCCGGAAGTGGCTGCCAAAGTGATTGTGTACGCCGCCGAGCACAACCGCCGCGAGTACCGTGTCGGCTACCCCACTTTGAAAGCCATCATCGGCAACAAGATAGCGCCGTGGTTTGCCGATTACGTGCTGGCCAAAAACGGCTACGAGGGGCAACAGACCAACGAGCCCGAAGACCCGAACCGCAGGGACAACCTCTGGGAGCCCATTCCCGGCGACCACGGCGCGCACGGCACCTTCGACGACCAGGCCACCTACTCCAGCCCGCAGGTGTGGCTCAGCCTGAACCGCGACCTGCTACTGCAGGGGGCACTGGCTTTGGGAGGCGTCGTGCTGGGCGGCATGTTGATGAAGAAGTGGCAGGACGATGATTAGGACTGCTTAACAGGGTACCCATATATAAAGCGAGCGCCGGTCAGATAAATGACCGGCGCTCGCTTTATATATGGCTGAGTTTAGCGGATGCTTGCAACCTATATATTTTTATCTATTAACGCTTCGCCTCTCCTACTTGCGCCGTGGCGCTGTCGGTTCTGAAAGAGGAAGCCGGAAGACCTGCTTTGTTGAAGAGGGTCGGCGTTACCGTATTGCTCCACTCGAAGCGCACCGCCACTGGCTTCTTTACTTCCTTCGCCTGCACTACCACCGTGCTGCCGTCTATCTTTGCATTGGCTTTCACGAACTGGCCGTCTTCTCCGGCTATCTCAAAGTTGGTCAGCTCTTTGCCCTTGCGCACCAGTCCTTTGTCGGCATAGTCGAAGTACAGCCTTGCTTTCCTGCCTTCCACTTTCATCTCGCGGAACAGCGGACCGGAGGCGGGGCGGTCTGTTTGGCCGTAGGTTTTATTCAGGGCCAGGTTGGCCAGGCGCTTACCCACGTCCAATTTGTTTCTGGGGTGGATGTCGTCGTTGTTGCCGATGTCGCTGACCACTACCATGCCCGTGTTGGGAACCCGCAGGCTTTTGCGCTGGGAGTCGCGCAGCAGCGGTCCTGCCTCGGGGCCGTAGCCCTTGTAAGGCGCTATCTGCACAAAATAGAACGGAAACTCGTAGCCCCAGTCGCTGCGCCAGTTGTTGATGAGTGCCGGCAGCATGGTGGCGTATGCCTCAGGGGCATTCGTGTTCGACTCGCCCTGGTACCAGAGCGCCCCGGCAATTTTAAAAGGAGTAAGCGGCGCTATCATGGCGTGGTAGGTTTTGCCCGGCCGCACCGGCCCGTAGGGCACCTCTTTCTGCGTGGCCGCCGCCTGCTTCAGCACCGGGTTTTGGGCAACTGTCTCCGGGCTCACCCACACCTCGGCCGGCGTGCCGCCCCAGCTGCTGTTGATCAGCCCCACCGGCACATCCAGCGCCTGGTGCAGCTCCCTTCCGAAAAAATAACCGATGGCGCTGAAGTTCTTCATCGTTTCCGGGGTACAGACCACCCACTCGCCCTGCACGTCGAGTTGCGGGCCGTCGGCGGTCTGGTGGGCCACGCTGAAAAAGCGAATCTCCGGATACATGGCCTTCGGCACCTCCTGCTCCCCGTTGTCAATCCCTGCCGCCGCCGACCACTCCATGTTCGACTGGCCCGAGCAGAGCCACACCTCACCTGCCAGCACGTCCTCCAGCGTGATGGTGTTATGGCCTTTGATGGTTAGGGTGTAGGGGCCTCCTGCGGCTGGGGTGTTCAGCTTTACCGACCACTTCGCCAGGTTGCTGGCCTTGGTGGTGACGGGTTTGTTGTCCCAGCTTCCCGTCACGGTCACTTCCTCCCCCGGTTTGCCAGAGCCCCATACCGTTACCTCCGCATTTTGCTGCAGCACCATGTGGCTCCCGAAGATGGAGGGCACCGAGACAGCCCCCGCGCTACTTAGGCTCAAGGTTATCGCAACCAGGAAAGAAACAAGCGATTTTTTCATCTTATGCATCTATTTAAAATTAACAGTGAGGATTTATATATAGCCAGTGGTTCTGGTGGCTGTATGTAAAGAAAAGAAAAAACGGCAATAAATCAGCCCCATTCATTATATAACTCAATTTCCGGTATATAAAGCTGCTGAATGAAAACCCACCCCTGCCCCCTCCAAGGAGGGGGCAGGGGTGGGTCCTATCTTAACAGCGGAAGCAAATCGCAGCTTGGATTTTATAAGTTTATATAGAGTCTGTTCCCGTAGCCATATATAAATCTGCTTCCATATATAAAGCGAGGCCTCCGCTCTGTAGCAGGAGCTTCGCTTTATATAACCGCTTTTGCTACAACGCAGCCTTCTCCTGCAGCGCCTCTATCGCGCCTGCCAGGTACACGAAGGGTGCGTTCCAGTTGATGGCGATTTCGTTGGAGGCGTAGGAGCAGTCGTTGTCGGTGAACATCTCATCCGCGAAGGCAGTCGTGTAGGTGGTGCAGTTGTCCTGCTTGTCGGCCCGCGCGTTTGGCCCGCCGGAGAGCAGGCCCGGCACAGGTTCTTCTATCCCATCCGCCACGGAAGGACGGTGGTGCGGGTGCATAATGGGTTTGTCGCCGAAGCCGGTCAGGAAAGAGTAGCCGGTGGCGTTGCGGCCCAGCAGGTAGTCGAGGTTAGCCAGCGCGGCGTCGATATACTTTTTATCGCTGGTGAGTTGGTAGGCCTGGAGGAGGGCGATGCCCTGGTTGGCGGCCACGGCGCTGCTGCCCCATATATAATCCTTCTCCGTTTTGCCCATCACGGTGCGGTACGTGCGTTCGGAGACGCCGTATATCATCTCATCGGCAAAAGCGATAATTCGCTTCTTTATCTCCGGCAGGTCTTGTTGCGCAGCGGGCGTCAGTTCATCGGCGAAGCGGGCGAGGGTGTAGTAACCCAGCAGCCGCACCTGCGGCCACGATGGCAATGGCATTTCCGTATCCGGCAGCATGTTCACGGCTTTGTAGTAGCTGTCGTCTTTGGTGGTGGCATATAGTTCCGAGGCGGCCCAGATAAACTCATCCTGGAATTCCTTGTCGCCATAAGCCCCGGTAGAGACCTCCGGCTTAAACTGCTCGTTCATGCTGTTCTGGTCATACACCACATTCGGATTTTGCTGCGCCCAGTTCCAGGCTTTCACGGCAGCCGTGCGGGCAGAGTCGGCCAGGCCCGGAAACTCCTTTTCGTAGTTGCGGAAGACGCGGCTTGCCTGGGCCATCACCGCAGCGAAATCGAGGGTGGCGGCGGTGCCTTTCTGCACCACGTAGCGCGGGTTGGTCGCCTCGGCAGGCATCACCATGCCATCGAAACTCGGGTTAGTCAGTTTATGGTACACGCCGCCGTCGTTCGAGTCCTGCATGGCCAGCATCCAGCGCAGGTTCCAGAGCGCCTCATCCAAAATGTCCGGCACCTGGTTGCCGCTCTCCGGTATGTTCAGTTCCAGCGTTTTGTAAAACTCCGGGAAATCCTCGTAGGCCGACAGCAGCGTGCCCGTCGTGATGCCGGAATTGACGATGTACTTGTTGTAGTCGCCGGCGTCGTACCAGCCGCGCGGGGCAGATATCTTGGAGGCTGCCGGCCGTTGCTCCGAAGCGGCAGAAGGGTGTATCAGCACCTCGGTGTCGGGGTGGCCTGCCGCGCGCGCCCATTTGCCCGCATAGGTTTCCGGCAAATCCGTGGACATCCGCTGATAGTAGAACCCTTTGATGGAAGCCGCGGCCGCCTCCCGGTGTATGTCCTGCCCAATCTCGAAGGGGTAAGAATGCCCGACGCCTGGAATGGCAAGCACGTAGTTTCCTTTCTCTTTGAACTCCGAAAAGTCTGCGATACGGGTGGGCCTGTTCGAGAATTCACCGGGTTTCATGTCGGTGAGCTGGCCGGTATATACGGTCTGCTGCTGGTCGGCTGTTTTCACGTAGAATGCACCGCCGCTGTGCTCTCCCACCACCACGGCCACTTTGGTGGCGTTCGGGTAAAAACCTACCTGGTTCAGGCGGATACTTTCAGTCAACTGCTGCTGCGCCACCTGCGCCGTCTCCCCGGACTCCTGCTGCGCGCTGGAGCAGGAAAAAAGGAACAAGGCAGACAGGCCATATATAAATCGAGTAAAAGTCGGATGGTGCATGGGACGGGGGTTTAGGAATGACGTTAACGGATGCACAGCGAAGGTAAGCGAAACAACCGGCAAGTGGGGCTACCGGATGTTTCGGATATATGGCTGAGATGTTAACGGCCGGGTATGTAATGGTATCTCCTCCCTTCTTTCACCCCAACGTAGTTCTGATTCTATACATCGTTGCAGGGACGCTTGCGCCATATATGCTTTAAAGAAGTCTAAGTGGATGTTACTGCTGGGCAAGCTCGCGCGCCTGTGCGGCGGGCTGTCTGCCGACTTTCTGCAGCACCCACTCGCCTACCTGCAGCCCCTGCGCACGCCCGTTGTCGATGGCGTCCATGAAGTGTATCCCGCCATAAAAACGGGAAAGGCCTGCCTCGATGGCCGCCTGCCGGAAAGACTCGAATTTGCGGGCGGGCAGGCCAAAGCGCACTTCCACGGTATCGGTATAGCTGAAATTTTCACCGAAATAGTGCGTCAGCACTACCTCCGACGCAGCCGAAATGGTCGAGTGGCCGCTCAGGTACTCCGGGAAAGGGGGCGTCTGCAAAAACGGCTTCCAGGAGGTGTCCATATACTTCCGGATGGCCGTTTCGGGGCGGATGCGGTTGCTCCGGAACTTCTCGTCCCAGCAGGAGATGAAGCCATCCATCAAGGCTACAGACACCATCGTGTTGATTTCCATGGCCTCCGAAAAACTCTTGTCGGCCTGTTTGCAGGCGATGCCGGCAATGCCCAGCCAGTGCGCGCCCGGCGATATCTTTTTCATCCCCACCATCAGGTGGCCGTTGTCCTGCAGCGCGAAGGGGTTGCAGTCCCAGAAGGCGGCTATCTGCTGCTCCTCTTCTGTCAGGCCGTTGCTGCCTTTTTGCTGGCACTGTGCCATCAGCCTGTAAAACTCAGAGTCTTTATCTTTTGAGAAAGCCACCGGAGGCGCTGGCTGAAACTGGGCGCAGGTGTCGAGGGTGAAGGAGCGGACGGTGTTGAAATATGGCTCTACCGGAGCGAAAAAGGCAGGCGGCGTCGGGTGCCAGGAGCCCTCTTCCTCGAAAGGCGTGTAGCGGGCGTAGTTGCTGATGCGGTTGTACTTGTCGGCCTTGGCGTAGGCCAGGATGGCTTTGCTGATGTGCTGGGCATAGCTCAGGGAGTTGGCAATCACCTCCTCCGGCACACCGGCGGTGCGGCACGAATCGAGGAATTGCTGCTCGTAGGCATCCAGCACCGGGCCGGAAGGCTGCATTTTCTTGGCCGTCTCCATCATGGCGAGCAGCGCGCTCAGCTCCGTGGAGTAGTTCGTCAGTCCGGCGGGTTTCTCAATTTTCGGGTATTCATTTAGAATGCCGTGCATGCTCTGGCGGGCACTGTCGTTCTGCGACACCACCTCGTAACCGGCCAGCGTGGCATAGGAGTAAAACCGCGCCGCCAAGGGCGGATTGGTCACATCGTTCACCATCATGTCCGTCATTTCAGCCAGCACGCCGCTGATATGTTCGCTTCGGAATTGAAGCGGTTGCTGGTCCGGCGCTTTGCAGCCAGCCATATATACCAGGATGAAAAAGAGGGGCAGTAATTTTCTCATGGACTACTTAACTTTATATGCCTTGATTTCCCGCTGGTTCACGCCGAACAGCAGCAGGTTATGGATGTGTAACATACTCCGCACATCGCCTTTCAGCTGCAGGCCCGATTTGCTTTGGGGAATATAGGTGAAATTTCCTTTCCCATCGCCCTGCAGCAGCACACCGTAGCTGGCGTCGTACTTGCCGAAGCGCAGGCGGGCCTCGTTCATATTGCCTGCCAGCAGCACATCCAGTTTCCCGTCCCGGTTATAATCCAGCGGCTGAATGGCATATACCGGGGCGAACTGGGCCTGTACCGGCAAGGGTTTTTCCACAAACTTCCCGTTTGCACCGGCCTCAAAATAAGCTGTTTGCAGGTAATTAGCAGACAGTTGCTTTGCCCCTTTCAGTTCCTCCGGCGTAAAAAGATCCCGTAGCGTGGCGTCAGCGTAGCTCTCGTAGCTGACGTAGCGGGTGCGCATCATGCTCATCTGGTCGAGCAGCTCGTCCCGCGTCACGTAGGGGTAGCTTTGGCCTTTGATATAAAAAGTAAGTATCGGGTCCACCGAACCGTTGTCGTCAAAATCCTTGTAATACAGCTCCGCTGGCTGGTTACCAGAGGCTTTTACCTGCGAGTTCAGGCCCATGTTCCCGACCATCAAATCCGGCTTTCCGTCCTGGTTAAAGTCCTCCACCACCAGTTTATTCCACCAGCCGTTGTACTGCTTTTCGAAGTATTGGTCAGTGGCATCGCGTAGTTTGCCGTTCACGTTCTGGAACACCGTTACCGGCATCCACTCCCCCACTATTACCAGCTCCTGCTTTTTATCACCATCCAGGTCATGCCACGCCGCATCCGACACCATCCCGATGCGCTGCAAAGCGGGCGCCACTGAGGCCGTCGCATCTTTGAATTTGCCGGTGCCATCGTTGAGGAGGATATAGCTTTGCGGAATCTCCGGGTAGCGCCCCGGAACTACCCGGCCGCCCACGAACAAATCCATATAGCCGTCGCCGTTGATGTCGGCCGCGCGGGCGCAGCTGCTGCTGGTGCGCATGTTGGGCAGTGCTTCCGTGGCTTTTGTGAAGTCGCCGATGCCGTTGTTTATATAGAGCCGATCCTGCAGCAAGGCGTCTTCCGGCGCAAAGTTGCCGTAGCCGCCGCTGCTGATATATAAGTCCGGCTTCCCGTCCTTGTTCGCGTCGAAGAACAGCGCGTCCACGTCCTGGCTTTCTTTGTCGGCCTCAAACGCAGCGTTTGGTTTTGGGCTGAAGCGCCCGCCCCGCTGCTGTATATATAACACGCCCGCCTGTCCGGCTGAGCCGCCGGCATAGACGTCCTCGAGCCCGTCGCCGTTTACATCGGCTTTCGCCAGCGCAGGCCCCGAAAACGACATGGGGTTCACCAGCAGCGGCTGGCGCTTGAAATCGTTCACCGCCTTTTTCTGATGCGTAAACGCCACCGGCGACTCCACCTCTTCCAAAGCAGGCGAGGCTTTGGTATTCAGATACCTATATAGGACTGTGGCTTCTTTCTCCTGCAGCGCCAGCACCTGGTTGGCCTTCACCTCATATAGAACCTGCTGCTTCCCGCTCTGCCACACCACGCGCAGCGAGTCCACCACAGCCGCCTCCCCCAAACCGAAGTGCAGCACCGGCGACACGCTCGACTGGTAGCCGCGCGTCGGCATCTGCTCCTGGTACTGCTGCTGGTCGTCTTTGTAAAGCATCACCTTTGCGCCAACGCCTGCCGTATTTTTGCCTGCTCCCGCCAGCTTCACTTGCAGATAGTGGCGCTTCAGTTGTTTGCCAGCCTCGTTCTGGTATATAAAAGCGGGCTTGTTGATGTTGTTCACCACCAGGTCCAGGTCGCCGTCGTTGTCGAGGTCGGCGTAGGCGGCGCCGTTGCTGTTCGAGGCGAAGTTCACGCCCCAGTCGGTGCCTTTGTTCGTAAATGCCAGGCCCCCGTTGTTCTGGTATATGTAGTTGTTGACGTTGGAGGAAGGAATCTTGTTCACCAGCTCCAAAACGCCTTTCGGGTTCATGCGGCCGCCCGCGTTCTGGAAAAACGAGCTGCGGTACTTGACGAAATCGAGGTTGGTGAAGTCGCGCAGGAAGCCGTTGGAGACGAAGAGGTCTTTCCAGCCGTCGTTGTCGTAGTCGGCGAAAAGCGGGGCCCAGCTCCAGTCGGTGTTCGAGATGCCCGCCAGCTGCCCCACCTCGCTGAAGGTGCCGTCGCCGTTGTTGACGTGCAGCATGTTGCGCATGTACTGCGGACTGAAACCTGCCCGTATGAACTGCTCGAAATACTCGTAATTGTCCGGCGAGAACAGCAGCTTCTGCCTGCGGTTGTCCTCCGGCAGCATGTCGAGGGTGTAGATGTCCAGCAGACCATCGTTGTTGATGTCCGCGATGTCGTTGCCCATCGAGTACAGCGACGTGTGGCCGATGCTTTGGTTGATTTGGTCCGTGAAGGTGCCGTCGTGGTTGTTGATATAAAGGTAATCCGGGGCGGAGTAATCGTTGGATATATAAATGTCGGGCCAGCCGTCGTGGTTGATGTCCGCCACACCCGCGCCCAGCCCATACGTAAACGCCGAGCCTGCAAAGCCCGACTTATCCGACACATCCACGAATTTGCCTGCGTCGTTTCTGAACAGCTTCACCCGCATATCCGGCTCCGTCTTCTTCTGAATTTCCCGGATGCTTGTTTCATCCAGATTTCGGAACACGTTCGGGTTGTGGTTCAGCAGGAACATGTCAAGGTCGCCGTCCCGGTCATAATCAAAGAAGGTGGCGCTGGTGCTGAAGGCGGCATCGGCCAGGCCATGTGCCTGCGCCTCGTCCACAAACTTCGGTACGCCGTTGGCATCAGGCCCCTGGTTGATGAAAAGCTGGTTTGCCCGCGCCTCCGGCGGCATGTTGCCGGAGTAGCAGAGGTATATATCCAGCAGCCCGTCACCGTTCACGTCGGCCATGCTCACGCCCGTTTTCCAGTTGCTGGGCCTGCCAGCCGCCGCCGCTGACGTGGTGATATCCTCGAACTGCATGTCACCCTTGTTCAGGTAAAGGGCGTTTGGGGCCATGTTGCCAGAGAAGTAGACATCCTGTAGCCCGTCGTTGTTGAGGTCCCCCACGGCCACGCCGCCGCCGTTGTAGAAATACTGGTACGCCAGGATGTTGCCATAGGGGTTTTCCTGGATGGTGTTGCTGAAGTTTATGCCGGTCTCCCCGGCGGGCAGCAGGCGAAACAGCGTTTCAGCGGGCGCGTTGTGCTGCTGTGCCGCACTGGTTTCTACTTCCGCCTCTTTCGGTTGACAGCCTGCCACAAAAACAGCCAGTGCAAAAAGGCAAACGAGAACGGGTAATTTCAAAAACTGCATGCTGTTCTGTAAGGGAATCCAAAAGTAAGGAATCGGGCACATACCTGCAAAAGGCGCAGACGCTCTGCGCTGAAATCGCAAGTCAACAGGTACCTTAACACCTAAACCGCTCTGTTAAATTCCTCTTCAGGTGAGGGATTGATGCGATGTATTTTCTATAATATGGCAATGACTTCTTTCACACGAAGCTATATCACTTTTTCACCACCCGCACCGCCGCCCCGTTCAGGTTCGTTTTCACGAAGTATATACCCGAAGAAAGTCCTTCAAAAGAGACGGAGGCTTTGGTGCCGCTTACTTTCTGCGCCTTCACCTGTTGGCCCTGCGCATTATATATGGCGACGGTTTCCATCCTGCGTTCGCTGCTAATAGTTAAATCAGCCTCCACCACAGTCGGGTATGCGGCGAACGCGGGCTTCTCGCTTCCGTTGTCCCACAAGCCCGTCGGCTCCGACGGGCCGGCCGCTGTGTCCTGTCGCTTATAGGTGCGCAGTTCCGGCATCTCGTCCAACGTTAGCACGTACTCGTGGGCAAACAGCTTCTTCCACAAGTCCAGCGAGTTGTGCTTGCTGTCGCGGGTGTAGCCGCCGTACCAGGGCATGAACCACGACCAGGCCGCCCCGTCCTTTATCAAATCATCTACATCTGGGATGGAGCCCACTTCGCTCAGCGTCAGCATTTTTTTGCCGCCATAGCGGCTGTTCATCTCGCCAAACTCCAGCGTCTGCGAACCATGGTCGCCCTCCCTATAGATGTCCCGCCCCACGATGTCCACATAAGCATCGCCCGGGTACCAGGCATCATCATTGGGCTCCCTTGTCCATACCCAGATGAGGTTGCGGAGGCCGTGGTGGTTCACCAGGCGGTCATATAGGAGTTGCCACAGGGCTTTGAGTGGCTCCGGCCCTTTGGCTCCCCACCAGAACCAGCCGCCCGCCGCCTCGTGCAAGGGGCGCCAGATAACGGGAACGTGCTCGTCCTGCAACTTTTTCAGCATGCCGGCTATATAGTCTATATCGGCGAGCATGGCTTTGTATTCGGCTGAGCTTTTATCCGAGACTTTCGAGACATCGAACGCTGTGCCTTCCGGCTTTGATTGGTTCTGGGTATAAAACTCCTCCGTCTGCCGGGACGGGTCGCGCCAGTGCCACATCAGGGCTGGAATGCCGTTGCGGCCGTACCAGGTTTTGGCGTCGTGGATGGGCGTCTCGTCGTTGTACCAGGTGTAGTTCCGGCCGCTGTGCATGAAGTCGATCCCCAATAGGGCCGGTTCTTTGCCGGTGTTTTCCTTCAGCCAGTCCGATTCATCGAAGCTGTTCAGGGTCATCGCGCCGGAGATTATTTTATCACCGTAGTTGTCCAGCAGGAAATTGTACAGGGCGGTTGCCTCACGAGTCGGGTTTGGGGCCACCAGCGTCTGGTTCAGGTCAAACCTGTGAGTGTCCTCCACTGCCTCGAACGCGATATAGTCGATGTTAATCCACCCCCAGGATTTGGTAATCTTTACCTGGTGCTGCCCGGCCGCCAGTTTCTGGGCGCTCACCAGTTGCAGGGTGCTGTAGGCGGCATCTTTCTTCAGGGAGAAATTCAGCGTGTTGCCGCCTATGCCAAACGTGTTTATCTTGTCGCCTGCCGGGGAGGCCGCCCTGATAGAGATGTTGTAAAATCCTGCTGCCGGGAGCGTCACGGTGAAAGTGAGGTTGCCCTCGCCCTGCGCCACCGCGCCGCCGCCGGAACAACCAGGACACGCGATTTTCGCCGCTCCGCCGGATAGGGCTGCCTGTTCGGCTTCATATTTCTGGCTATATGCCTGCAGGGAGCAGAGCAGCAGCCATACCAGACAGATTAGCGGGGTGTAGGTATTTTTCATATATGAGGTGTTACAGACGTCGGAGTTCGGTACTTCCTGTCGAAAACAGAACATTGGCTCTATACGTGCCGATGATTGTGCTCCAGATTTAGCAAGGTTTGGATATTGAGATTCTGAGTAACAGAAAACCCCTGTAAAACTACAGGGGTTTTCTGTTACTCAGATTAGCTTGTGCTGGTGTGTATCAAGCTTATTTGAAACCGACATGGTCGTAATGCACTACCCCGGCCCAACCGGCAGACTGAAACATGATATCCCCGATACTTGCCGGGCTGCCCAAATCTGACAGTGGAATGGTATAAGTGGTCCATTCTCCTTCCACTACGTTGAATGTACCAGCAGGAGGATTATAGCCTTCATCAATCACGATATTTACGATTTTGCCATCTGTACCCGGGCCGCCATAGACCGAGAACACCAAATGAGTATAATCAGCGGTAGACACGGCTGTGCCAATGTGCCAGCGGATTGCATCGTAGCTGCCGTCGTAGGTCTTCCTGGCAGCAAAATCTCCCTGTCGCACTTTTTCAGTGCTCTCCCAGTTGGTGGCACCGCCCCATCCCCAGTTTTCCCAGCCTGTTCCTCTTGCGTCATTGTACAGGAAATAGGGCAGCGCTGCGAGCGGAGGCAAATCCCCAATAAATTGTAAGGATGTTTCTGACTCAACCTGTACGCCAGAGTGTGCTACAAGTGTTACGACCCCTTTTCCGGCTTCGGCAGGCACCACGACAACAAGCTCAGCAGGAGACACACTCACAAACTCTGTGATGGGCTCTGTTATGCCATTGAATAAAACACCCATCGTCAGATCAAGGTTTTCGCCGGTTATGGTCAGGTTGCTGCCGCGCTCCACGGGGTTTGGTGCCAAATTAGCTATGGATGGCAGGGTGACAACCAGATCCGTTTCTGTTACAATGGCCTGCGGCTCTGTACCACCTGTCAGGAACACCAGTCTTCCTGTCTTGGCATTCACCGGCACCTGCAGCACCAATTCGTTCATGGTCTGGCTTACGAACTCGCTCACCGTGTCGCTGTCGAACACCACGCCTGTTACCCAGTTCATGTAATTTCCTGTGGCGGTAATATTCGCTCCCGGACGTGCCTCTTCCATAACCGATTCGATGGTAACCGGCACCTCAAAACTCAGCACTGTTTTAGAGACAACATCCCCATCAGTAGTTTTCAGCGTTACCAGACCTTCACCTGCTTCCTGCGGCACTACCAGCACAATCATATCGGAGGTATGGCTTTTGAAAGCCGATTTCGGAACACTCACTCCCGGCAGCTCCACAGCCTCCACTTTGTTCAGGTTGTGGCCGATGAACTTTATCTCTTCCCCATGCTGTACGCCGGAGGGGCCGAAGCTTAGCAACTGCACCATGCCACCGTTCGGTTCACTGTCCTCATCGTCTTCACAGGCTGTCAGGAAACCGGCGAAGAGGAACAGAAACACAAGCGTGAACAGCCTCACATTGTATACATTCTTCATATTTCTTCTTGAGCTTTAAAGTTTAGTCAACCGATGTTGGCACTACGCGCATGTTATCAATCGCAAAGTTGGCGTTTACTGCCAGCGGGCCGCTGAAGTGGAAAGAGACGCCGTAGCCCGCCGGGTTATAGGCAAACGACTGGTTGGCAGCATAGAACTCCTCAAAAGGAATGCTCACTGTTTCCCACTTGCCTCCGGTGTCCACGTTTGGCTTCCAGGTATAGCTGGTGCCACGCTCATCTGCCATCTTCGGCCCCATGTACATCTTAATTTCAGCACCAGTCAGGGGAGCCAGCGTGAATACCTCGAACTTCAGTTCGTAATCACCGGGGTTTGCGAATGCCTCGGCCGGGATGTTTTTGGTCTCTTTGGCCACATCGCTTTCTGCTGGTCCTACATACATCTCAAACCAGGCCCAAGGACCCAACTCACGTTTTACGCGAATAAAATTACCGTTGATGTTCGGTATCTCAGGATCAGATGCTTTAATATAAGCCGGACCGTGCCACAGACCGGCAGTTGTTCCATCGAAGCTGGCGATGATGTTCCGGTTGTCTCGGAACCATAAATCAGATTCTACCTCTCCGAAATTAGTTTTCACCGTAACCGGGCCAGGCTCTGCCCCCTCCGGCACCCGCACTTCAATGGCATTGCTCTCTTCAGACACAGAAACTACTTCTCCCTCTACCCCTCCTGTGAATGTTACCATAACAGGCTCGTAGAAGTAATTGCCATATATGGTGGCTACCTCCCCTGTGTTCACATATTCGCTCAGCATGCCGGTAATCACGGGTTCACTGATGTCTACCACAAAGTCGTACAGCAGTGAATCGCCGTTCGCAAAAATAATCTTCATGCGGTTAGAGATATCTGTCGGAATATCTGACGGCACCCTCGTGATGATGGAAGTATTGGTGATGAAGGTAGGCGACAGCGATCCGCGCAGGTCGTTGAACCAGATTTCGCGTGCGTTGCCCAGGTTCTGCCCCACGATGGCTATCATGGCTCCCTGCCCCGCCTTCGCGATGAGAGAATCGGAGGCATCCGGGTTCGTGACCCGGATATAGCTGATTGCCGGGGTGCCGTTGTTCGGAAGGTCCTCATCTTCCGAACAAGCTGAAAACATTCCTGCCATTGCAAAGGCGCAAAAGAGGAACAACAGTGATTTAAAATTCAATTTCATATATAAGTTCTTTTAACTTTTAACAAGGCTAATGCTACTCCCCAAACTCATATGGGACAGGCTCGTCCCGCAGCCACGGCGCCTGGCTTGACTCTGATGCCGGTATAGGAAGCAGGAAGTTACCGGAGTTGGCCGTAGCCGTTCTTTCCGCGAACCACGACGTCTTCTCAAACTCCCAGGAGGTAGGGTTCGGCATGCGGTTCGGATGCACCACAAAGAGTCCCCGGTCCTGGTTGTTGATGATATCGTAGGCCCGCTGCGGGTTGTAGTAGTGGATTCGCACCAGGTCGTACCAGGCCAATCCCTCCATGGCGAACTCCTTCATCCGCTCCTCAAACACATCCTGCCAGGTTAGTGACTCTTCCAGAGGGGCTACACCTGCTCTTTCGCGAATCACGTTTACATATTCCAGCGCCTTGGCATCGCTCGTAGACTCGCTGCTCCCCAGCACGGCGTCTGCATAGATCAGGTACATCTCGGCCAGGCGCAGCATGTAGGTGTCGTTCGGGTAGCGTTGCTGGCCCGCCTGGCCGTCTACGTCTGCCGCTTTACCCACCACATACTTCTTGATGCTTACAAAGCTGTTGTCTGCATCGGCTCCCGGCGCCGGGAAAACCAACTCCTGCTCTGTGGCGTTACCTTCCGCGTCTCTGACTGTCTGTGATATCTCGGGGTAATGAAAGCCCGGCAGCATATAGGTAGCTTTCAAACGCTCATCGTTCGTGAACCCGTCCTCGAACAAGCCGTCGTAGAGGCTCAGCTGCCACCAGGAGGCTCCCAAATCGCCCCCCCAGCCATCGCCGTTGGCAATGTCGTTGCTGTAGGTGATCTGAGACACCATTGTGTTGGCATAGCCATAGTTGGTGGTGTATACCCACTGCTGCTCGAACAGCGACTCGATGTTGTTGTCATAAGGATAACGGAACAGGTCGGCATAATCAGGAAGCAGGGTGTGGCCGCTCATGGTAATCACCCTTTCCGCGTACTCCTTCGCCTTGTCCAGGTATTCCTGGCTCATGCTGCCGCCAACTCCGGCCCTGGTCAGGTAAGTTCTGGCCAGCATCCCTTCCGCCGACCATTTTGAGATCCTTCCAACGTCAATGGAATTCTCCGGAAGGTTTTCAGCCGCATACAGGTAGTCTCTGGTGATAAACTCCCAAACACTTTCCTCGGTGTTGCGCTTCACCTCCGGGCTGTTCAATAATTCGATGTTGTTCTCGATAATCGGAACGGGGCCGTAGTTCATGACCAGGAAAGAGTAGGCAGTGGCGCGCATAAAGCGTGCCTCGGCGATGACGTGCTTCTTTATATCCTCCGACACTTCAGGCCCGGCGTAGCGCTCCACGTTCTGGATCAAGGTGTTCGCCTGGCCAACCACAATCCAGAAGGTGCGGTACGCTTCGCTGTTGGAGGTCGAAACTTCCGTTGTGTTGAATAACACGTCGTCTCTGTATCCCCAGGCGCGCATCGTGGTTCCAGCCCTCAGGTCGCCTAGGGCCCAGGACGCTTTGTCCACATAATCCTTCCACACCACACTGTAGAGCGGGGCCGACGCGGCCAGCAACTGCGCATCGGTCTTGAAGAAGTTGGCATCCACCAGGGTATCCTGCGGCGGCCTCTCCAGAAATTCCTTCTCGCAGCCCGAGAAAAGGGATAGGGTTAGAAGCCCACCTATATATAAAAATCTATTTTTCATCTTGCTCTTCGTGTTTAATTAAAAATCAATGCCAACGTTCACAGAATAAACCGGTGTTAGTGGATAACGGCCATAATCTACCCCTATGGAGGCATTTCTTGCATCTGCGTTCGGCCCTACATAAGAACCAACTTCAGGGTCATAACCAGAGTAGTCTGTGATGGTGTAAAGGTTTTGTGCGCTTACCCCGATTCTCGCTCCTTTAATGTACTTCAGTTTTTCCATCACGGAAGATGGCAGGTTGTAATTCAGCGTGATGTTCTTGAGTCTTACAAATGAACCATCCTCCACGTACTTGTCGGTATGACGGTTGAAGTTGTTGTTTTTATTGCCTCCCGACATTCGGGCTACAACCGTACCTGGATTTGTAAGATAGGGGTTCCCTTCCGCGTCTAACTGCACATTGGCATAGTCGAATGCGCCCACGAACAGGTTGCGACCCAGGTTAATGTTGTTCGGGTTGGTGTTCTCGCTGCGCAGGTAGTTGTAGATGTCATTTCCGATGGTGCTGGTGATCAGGACGCTCAGGTCAAAGCCCTTGTAAGAGAAATCGTTAGTGAAACCGGCATAGTATTTTGGCCAGGGGTTACCGATAAAGGTCTGGTCCTCGCCGGAGATGATGCCATCTCCGTTGATATCGCGGTACTTCACATCGCCCACCCAGATGCTGTTTTCCGCAATCGGGAACTCTACCCCGTTGTTGTCGGCTGGCAGGGCGCTGTTCTGAATCTCCTCAACAGACTCGAAGATGCCTTCTTCTATATAGCCGTAGAACAACCACGGGGCCTGTCCTACCACCGTACGCTGCGTCCAGTTGTTCATCCACCAGTTGATTTTATCTACCTGGCTGGTTTCGGTGGTTAAACTCTTCACCTCTGTTTTGAAGTGAGACAGGTTGAAGTTAGACGACCATCTGAAGCTTGAATTGTCGATGTTGATGGTGTTCAGGGTTAAGCTCCAGCCCTTGTTCTGCAGCGAACCGATGTTAACGATAGGAGGCAATATCGAGCCATTCCCATTTGTGCCCATATACCAGGGCAGGGAGCTATCCAGAATCAGGTTATCAGTGTCCTTTATATAGTAGTCAGCCTCTATTTGCACCCTGTTCTCAAACAAGCCCAGGTTTATCCCGAAGTTGTTGGTCTTCGTTTCCTCCCACTGGAAGTTCGGGTTCGGGTACCTTCTCGCTGAGAAAGCGGTGCCCCAGGGCGTAGGACCGGCAGTAAGCGTACCATATATGGCTCCACTCTCTCCCTGGTTACCTGTCAGACCAATCTCGTAGCGTAACCGCAGGTCGCTTACAAAAGGAACTGCGAAGAACTCCTCCTCAGACACGCGCCAGGCAGCTGATACGGACGGAAAGTAACCCCATCTGTTCTCCGGGCCGAAGTTTACGGAGCCATCCGCACGGAAAGCGCCCGTAATGATATAGCGCTCGTCGTAGTTATAGATGGCTCTGCCCAGGTAAGATTCCATTCCCCACGTACCTTGTCCGCCTCTGGCCACGCTTGTCGCCTCGTCTCCAGCCTCCAAGTCTACAACCTCGTTCGTCTGGAAACCGCGTCTTTCGCCAAACAGGTTTTTCCAGGTAGACTCATTCACCTCGTGCGTTGCCATCAGGTTGATGCTGTGCTTGTCAAACTGCTTTCTGTAGGTCAGCATCTGGTTCCAGTTATAGGAGGTGTTCACGCTGTTTCTGTTGTTCAGGACAGCGACTGTGTTTTGCTGATAGCCGAATTTGTACGTTGGCAGGAAATACGTGGAGTTCGAAAAACCGACGTTTCCGTTAAAGGCTGTGCTGAAGTCCAGATCGTCCGTGATTTTAAAACCTAATGTCAGGCCTCCCAGCAACTGTCGCTTGGTCAGGTCATTCTGCGTAAGCTCAGCAAGTCCGACGGGGTTTGGCGGCGTAAACTGTTCTCCTGTACTGGTCGCCGTTACAATACCACCCCCATAAGTACCGTCCAGGTTCCTTACCGGAATGTGGGGAGCCAGCTGAATAGCCATCCTAATAACATCAGCCTGCGTTGTGGAAATGCTCTCGTCTGTTTGCGCGTAGTTGATGTTCGCTTTGATAGAAAGCCACTCCTTCGCCTGGTTATCCAGGTTCAGTCGGATGGAGGCCCGGTTGAAGCCAGAGCCCAGGGCGACGCCCTCCTGGTCCAGGTATTCCCCTGACAGATAGTAAGTTGTCTTCTCACTGCCGCCACTCAGGCTTAGCTGGTGCTTCTGCATCGGCGCGCTCTTGAAGAGCTCATCCTGCCAGTCGGTTCCCCCGCCCAGCAGCGATGGGTCCAGAAAGTCCTCGCGCACATTGCCGCCTGCAATTGACTTGTACTCGTTGTCCATCTGGGCGTACTGGCGCAGGTTCATCACCTCCAGTTTTTCAGGGGGGGTCTGTACGCTATATAGATAGGCGTAATTAATACGGATGTCGCCCGCCTTGCCACGCTTGGTGGTAATCAACACCACGCCGTTTGTAGCCCTTGAACCATATAGCGCCGTGGCAGAAGGCCCCTGCAGGATCTCCATGCTTTCGATATCCGCTGGGTTTAGGGTAGAGAGTGGGTTTGAGCCGGAAGGAGAAATCTCCCCCTCAATCTGCACACCGTCGATAACGTAGAGCGGCTCGTTGGTTCCACCGATAGAGTTAACCCCCCGGATGTTCACCGAGATACCGCCACCTGGCGCACCGGTGTTCTGGGTTACATACACCCCGGCAGCACGCCCCTGAATGGCCTGCTCGATGGTAGTGTTCACAGTCTTCTCAATCGATTCTGAAGAAATGGTTGTCTGCGCCCCTGTTATCTCGCTTTTTCGAACCTCACCGTAACCCGTCACCACCACCTCTTCCAGCAGTTTATCATCGGGGCGCAGGGTAACGGTAATATTCGTTCTTCCGTTCACGGGAACCTCCTGCGTGGTGAAACCGATATAAGACACCACCAGCACCGCGTCGCTAAACGCCTGCAACTGGAACTGGCCCTGGGCATCGGTGATCGCACCGGCAGCTGTTCCCTGCACGCCAATGCTTACGCCCGGCAGCCCCTGGCTGTCTTCCGAAGAAACCACCTTGCCGCTGATGGCAAGGGGAGCCTGCGCGAAGCCGCAGACACTCTGCAAGAAAAGAAAAGCCAGCAGCAATGGGGATAGCCTGCTCGCTTTCATTAATTTAAAAACAGGATTATGTATATAATCGCTGTAATAGTACATGTGTTTCATCATAACTCAGTGTTGTATTTGTAAGGGTTGTGTTTTGCCTGCACCGGCGCTTTCTCCTTTATCTGTAAAAGCGCATATATAAAATTCCTTTTTTCGAAGCGATTTGCAAACATGAGCTTGAACTATATAAGCCGGAACCTGATCCGCGGCGCTATAGCAGGTATATCTCTATATTGAAACGCTATAATATTTCCGTACCCACGCCCGCCATATAGACCAGGAAGGAAGCCTGCTTCTCAACTGCTCCACATCCGGTAAAAGTGGCCTCTTTTAAGCCACATCTTAGGCACAAGGTATGAAATGATGCGGTACGGCAGGGGTATCAAATGTTTCCAATGTATGCCGCCAGGGTTAACGACATGTTAACCCTGCTGTCCACAGCGATAAGGTGGCGCCACCAGCGGCCCGGAAGGTTAATGGGGTTTATAGTCAGGTTACGGCCGAAGGAATAGGGCGCTACACAATTCGCCTGCCTTATATACTTGGCAGGGAAACCCACTGGTCGCAGCTATATATAGCAAGTCTTCGGATGATGAGGTGTAACGCTGTCAACACTGTGCTGACCGGCATATATAAATATACATAGGAATAAAGCGCGATGCCCTCCTTTCAGGCTGAAAGGAGGGCATCGCGAAAGAAAGTCTGTATGAAATGTTATATAGAAGTGATTTATATATACTAGGTTTAGTTGGCTTGCACTGCTTTTGTGGCCTGCAATGCCTTGTACACCTCCTGCGCCAGCAGGGCCGCGCCAGCATCGTTCGGGTGGATGCCGTCGTAGGTCAAATCGGCTTTGCCCAGAAACGGCTTGTAGAGGTCGATGGTCTCCACTTTCGCTTTGCGGGCAATCTTTTTGATGGCGGGCAACACCTCGTTGTCCATCACCTCTTTGCTGATGTCAAACTTATCCTCAAATACCGGAACAGGATAGGCTATATATACCTTTGGCTTGGAAGGCAGCTTTTTGAAGGACTTGATGAACTTTACATAATCCTTCACGAACTCGTCTTTGTATTGCCAGTTCTGCGGCTTGGTGTCGTTGGTGCCCAGTTTGATGATGACGATGTCGGGGTTCCAGGCCAGCACCTCTTCGTACTTCGCCTCGTTCCAGTAGGGGTAGTCGCCCTTTTTCAGCAGGGTGCGGCCGCCCATGCCGTAGTTGCGCACCTCGTACTGCTCGCCCAGCAGCTCCTGCAGCGCCTGCGGGTAGGTCTGCGCTAGCCCGGCCCCTTCGGTGATGCTGTTGCCCACGCAGGCCACTTTTATATCCGACTGCGCCAGGGCCGCAAACGCGTTCAGCAGCACGAACAGGCACGCCAGCGCCGCGATGGTTAAATGTCTTTTCATTTCAGAGAGTTGATTACATTAGAAAATCAAAGCTGCAGCCACTGCTGCAACTGCCTTGTCATTACCTTAATATATAAAGCTGTTGATCCGGCGCCTTATCACCGAACAAGAAAAGCAGCGGCAGGCCAGGGCTATATATACCACAGCCTGCTGCCCTATTGGCCTGGCTACAATTCTCTGATCCAGATGTTGCGGTACTGCACCGGGTTTCCGTGGTCCTGCAGCGTGATGGGCGCTTTTCCGTGGGCTTTGTACTCAGGCAGACCAATGTACTCTGTCGGGCCTTTCAAATCCACATCGTTCTGCACCAGCACGCCGTTGTGGAGCACCGTAACTTGGGCAGGCGTAAACAGCGAGCCGTCTTCCTTGAAACGGGGCGCTGTATATATGATGTCGTAGGTGTTCCATTCAGTGGGCTTGCGCATGGCGTTCACCAGCGGGCGGTGCTGCTTGTAGATGCTGCCAGCCTGGCCGTTGGCGTAGGTGCGGTTCTTGTAGTTGTCGAGCACCTGCAGCTCGTAGCGGTCCTGCAGAAAGATGCCGCTGTTGCCGCGCCCCTGGCTCTCGCCTTTCACCTCGTCGGGGGCGCTCCACTCCACGTGCAGCTGAAAATCGCCGAACTCCTTCTTGGTGGAGATATCCCCCTTTCCCACTGTGAACGCGTTGTCCTTCACCTGCCACTTGGCCTCACCACCGCCGGCCTTGGCTTTCCACTGCGAAAGGTCTTTCCCATTAACAAGAATGATGGCATCAGAAGGGGCCTCTGTGCTGGTGGCGCCCGGTGTCACCACGCGCACCTCCGGCTCCCAGAACTCAGTCATTTCGGGCACCATCTTGGGCGGCTTTGGCGTTTCCTGAGCCTGTGCGTGGGTGAATGTCAGCAGCCCAAGGGCCACGGCGGCTAGCGCGGTTTTCTTCAGAATCATATGTATCGTTTTAGTATGGAGTGTTTTTTCTTTTTGTTTTTGAAGTGCAGAATTTCAGGGAGTGAAAGTACTGGATTGAGTTGAAAAACGCAATTGTGGTTCCTTCTTCAAAAGGAAGAGAGAAACCTTTCTCCCCTGTACTATAAAAGAGAAGCAAGCTAGGTGGAAAAACATTTGCTTCCTCATCGACTAATACCAGTTATGATTAGGTACTGCAGCTGTATACGAACCACCCCTGCCCCTCCTTGGACAAGGAGGGGCAGGGGTGGTTCGAAAGATCGGCAGAATATATTTGATACTGGTGTTTATCCTGAGTTCACTGCTATATATACTGCGGCCTTACGCCTCCTTCTGCCTGCTTTCGGCGTACTGCGAGGGCAGGATGTTGTACTCGTCTTTAAAATACTTGGTGAAGTACTTCCGGTTGTTGAAGCCCACTTTATAGGCCACCTCCGCCACCGTCAGCTGGCTTTTCTCGAGGAACTGCGCCGCGTGCTGCAGCCTGATCTTCCGGATAAACTCCACCGGCGACTGCTTGGTGAGGGCCACCATCTTTTTATACAGATGCACCCGGCTCACTCCCAACTCGCGGCTCAGCATCTCCACCGAGAAATCGGCATTTTCAAGGTTCTCCTCCACCACTTTGATGGCTTTCTGAATCAGTCTGTCGTCCAGCGACACGATTTTCTCCTCGCTCGACTGCACACTGATTTTCTTCTCGAACACCTTCTGCAGCAGTTCGCGCTGCGTAATCAGGTTGCGGATGCGCGAGAGCAGCAGGTCGAAACTGAACGGTTTGGTGATATAGTCGTTGGCCCCGATGTGCAGGCCATGCAGCTTTTTATCCTCGGAAGCATGTGCGGTCAGCAGCACAAACGGGATATGGGAGGTGCGCGCATCGGCCTTGATTTTTTTGCAGAAGTCGATCCCGTTCACCTCCGGCATCATCAGGTCGCTCACAATCAGGTCCGGCATGTGCGCCAGCGCCTTCTGCCAGCCGTCTTTGCCGTCCCGGGCCTCCAGGATGGTGAAGTGCTCTTTCAGGTTCTCCCGCAGGTAAAAGCGGAAATCCTCGCTGTCCTCCACCAGCAGCACGACCGGCGAACTGCTGCGGGAACTGTTAACGGGCTGCGCTTCGGCCACCACAGGCGCCACGTCCGAAACAAGGTCGGTCGCATCCTTCACTACCGCCCCGTCCGGCACCGGCGCAGGCATAATTTCTTTCACCGGAATGGTCACCGTAAAGCAGCTGCCCTGGTTCGGGGCGCTGTCGAGGGTGATCATGCCGCCGTGTATTTTCACAAACTCTTTGGTGATAGACAACCCGATGCCGCTGCCCTGGTTCACGACATTGCCCGGCACCACGTCGCGGAAGAAGCGCTCAAACACTTTCTGGTGGTTTTCTTTGGCGATGCCGATGCCCGTGTCCTTCACTTTTATCTCCAGTAGCTTGATGCCGGAGGAGGAAGAGTCGTTGTCGTGGGAGTTGAGCGCCACGTGGATATTGCCGTAGTCGGGCGTGAACTTGAAGGCGTTCGACAGCAGGTTGAACAGGATTTTCTCCAGCTTGTCCATGTCAAACGACACCTGCAGTTCCTCCACATTCGATTTAAATGTCAGAGCGATGTTCTTTTTCTCCGACAGATCGGAGAAGGACTGCACCGTGGCCTCCACAAACTTCACCACATTGCCCTCCGAAGGATATAAGTGCAGTTCCTCCACCTCAATCTTGCGGAAGTCGAGCAGTTGGTTCACGAGGTTGAGCAGGCGGCGGGCGTTCCGGTTTATCATCTCGAACTGAAGCAGTTGGTCCTTGTTCTCCGTGGTTTTGAGCAGGCGCTCCACCGGAGCCAGTATGAGCGAGAGCGGCGTCCGGAACTCATGGCTCACGTTGGTAAAGAACTTTATCTTCATCAGATCGAACTCGTGCAGCTGCCGGGCCTCCCGCCGCTCCTGCTCCAGTATCAGTTTTGTCCGGGCCTTCTGCAGTTCCATTTTATGCACCAGCACCAGCAGCAAAACCCCCACCAGCGCATATATAAAAAAGGCCTCGGTGGTGAGCCAGAACGGGGCCAGCACCGCCAGCTGCATACTGATGCCTTCCTCGTTCCAGACGCCGTCGTTGTTGGAGGCCATCACTTTAAACGTGTACTTTCCCGGGTCGAGGTTGGTATAGGTCACGCGCCTGTTGGCATTCGTAACGGTGTGCCACTCCTTGTCAAAGCCCTCCAGTATATAGCGGTAGCTTGTTTTTTCGGGGTGGAAGAAGTTGAGCGCCGCAAACTCAATGGAGAAAAGGTTCTCATCGTGCTTCAGGGTAAGCTGCTCGGTGGCGGATATGGACTGGGGTAGCAGCACGCGCCCGTTCACCGGCTCCCCCACGGCCAGGCTTTTGTTGAACAGCTGAAAATCGGTGAACACGATGCGCGGCGAGGCGTGGTTCTCGCCGATGCTGCCGGGGTGGAACAGGTTGATGCCGTTCGGGCCGCCAAAGACTACCTCGCCCCTGCTTGTCAGCAGCGCGGCATTCTCGTTAAACGCCTTGCTCTGCAGACCATCCAGCTCGTCGAAGTTGCGGAAGGTGGCCCTCATGCCGTTTTTCCGGTTGAGGCGCATGTTGGAAATGCCGTTTGGGGTGGAGAGCCACAGGTTTCTGGCGGCGTCCTCCACTATGCCGACAATGGCGTCGTTGGGCAGGCCGTCGGCCGCGGTGAAATGCCGGAACGAATTCGTCTTCTCCATATATAAATCGAGCCCCTCGGTGGTGCCGATCCATATATGGCCTTCAGTGTCGCGGTGAATGTAGGTGATGTTGTTGCTGACCAGGCTGTTCGGGTCCGTCGGGTCGTGGGCGAAGTAGGTGCTCTTGCCCGTTTCCGGGTTAATCACATCGATGCCGTAGCCGCCGCCTACCCATATATTGCCTTTGCCGTCGCCAGCCAGGGCGGTGATGTAATCGCAGTGTACCGGAAACTCGCCCCCGCCGTTGCGCGAGTGCCTGAACGTGTTCGTCTGGCGGTCGAAGAGTTCGAGGCCGCCGCGCAGGGTGCCTATCCACAGATTCTCTTTTTCGTCTTCATACAGCTCCCATATATTATTGTCGGAGAGGCTGCCGGGGTCGCCGGGCTGGTGCCGGTAATGCGTAAAACCGTTGCCGTCAAACTCGTCGAGGCCGCCGAGGTAGGTGCCCACCCACAGAGTGCCGCCGCTGTCGAGCAGCAGGCTCACGATCACATCCGAGGCCAGGCTGGCTGGATTTTCCGCATCGTGCCGGTAAGTGGTGAAGGTGTCCGCCGCTCTGTCCCAGAATACGAGCCCGCCCCCGTTGGTGCCCATCCATATATTGCCTTTGCTGTCCTCCACAAATGCGTTCACGTCGTCGTAGGGCAGGCTCTGGCTCAGAGAGGCCTGGTGCTTCAGGTGCGGGAAGCGGATGTTGTTGGGGTGGTAGTAGTTGACGCCTTTTTTAAAGGTGCCCACCCATATGATTCCCTCCCTGTCTTTATACAGGGTGTTGATGCTGTTGTGCGCCAGGCTCTTCTCCACCTCGGGGTTGTGGAGGATATAGGAAACTGAGAAGTCTTTTTTATCGATCACGTTGATGCCCCCGTGGTCGGTGCCGACCCAAATGGTGCCGCTGGCCGCCTCCGCCACGCCCCGTATCGTGTTGTTGTTGAGCTGCGTGCGCTCCGCGCCCTTATGGAAACGCGAGAGGGCTTTGCGCGTGTGGTCGTAGAAAAACACGCCTGCTTCCACGTTCTGCAGGTATATCCACAGGTCATCGTCGCTGTCGACGGTGAGGGAGTAGCTGAACTGCTCTTTTTTATTTCTCCGGTAAAGGTCATCGTTCCGCTCTATCACCTGCAGCGTTTTGCGGTGGATTTTCTCTAGCAGGCCGTTGCGGTGGATGACCCAGAAATCGCCCGCTGCGTTTTGCCCGACAGCCGCTACCTCGTTGGTGCTGAGGGTGTTTTTATCATTGAAGGCGTTCGTAAGCCTGACGGAGGCGCCGTTGGACGGGTTATACCGAGTGAGGCCTTTGCCCCTGCTGATAAACCAGTAGTTGCCTTCAGCGTCTTTCACGATATCCTCCACCACGGCATCCGGCAGGTTGTATTTCCTCAGCAGGCTGTCTTGCTCCCGTATAAACTTCTCCGTGAGGGGGTCGTAGACGCAGGTGCCGGCGGTGGTCTGCACCCATATCTCTCCCCCGGGGCCCTCAAAAAGTCTGATGATATTGTTGTTTAGGAGCGAGGTGGTGTCGTTGGAGTTGTATTTGAACACCCGGAACTTGTAGCCGTCGTAGCGGTTCAGGCCCGAGGAGGTGCCGATCCAGATATAGCCCCTGCTGTCTTTGAGGAAGCTCTTGATCTGGTTGTCCGAGAGCCCGCTGTTGATGTCGATGAGCGAGAACCGGTACTGCCCCGGACTGGCAGCCAGCACCTGCCCGATGCTCATCAGGAAAAGGAGAAAGGGTAGAAACCTTTTGAAACGCATGGTTGCAGGAAAGCGTGAGATTTTGCAGCTTCCAAGCTAAACAAAAATGCCCGGAAAACATTCCATTTCCAGTAAAACCCTTAGCGCCTGACAAAGGGCGGGAAAGCCATCGGTCAAATCCTCCTTTTATCCACCCAACAGGCTATATATGAAACGGCTGCGTTTCCGGCGAAGAAAACTTAATCTCCCCAGAGCAGCGCCATTTCATCCCGCTTCTTTTGCCGGCGCAGTTCTGTAACGCGGATTATATATCCGCAACTCAATACTCCCGGATTATAAATCCGCAAGATCAGGCAGATACCCTCCCCGAGACTGCGCCCGGAGCAGGCTGGTAGTGAGAGGTCGCAATCCAATGCCATCCGCTTAAAGAGAAGCGTAGAGCTGTTTCGGATTTCTTCATCCGAAACTTTGTCTGGAGCGGATTAAGAAATCCGCATTAGCCGTTTATATATCACATTTAAAGTACTCCTCGCTGTAGCCCGGCCCGTGTTTGTCGCCCAGCCGCACCAGTCGGTCCAGCCGTATCTCCTCCCCTGTTGCCAGGCGCAGGAAAGGCACGCCATTCCGCTCAAACAGTTCCTTGGGTACCGCCGTGACAGTGATAAATTCCCGGATGTCGCTGAAATATTGTATCCGGATAAAAGGCCTTTTTGCCACCAGGTCCTCCAGCAGTGCCCAAAAGCCCGGTTCAACTGGTTTGTATGTTTGTCCCATCAGGTTGTGGTTTTATATATACAGGGAGAGAATCGCTTATATCTGACGTTACGCAAAAGGCAAAGCAGTTTAATAATCTCCGCTTGAACCAGGGGTTATATAGCCATATATGGCGCGAGCGTCTCCGCTCGTGACTTGTTATCCCGCGGCCTCCGGCCGCCTATATAAGGCAGGCTGCCATTCCGGAAATCCATCCTATATGCATCTTAGTCACTGCCCAGGCTATATATAAACGCGGTTTATATATGAATGCGGACCGGAGGCCCTATGATAGTGGACACGAGCGAGGATGCTCGCGCCATATATAAGCCGCCTTCAAAGGGTCTCGAAATGGAGCTTGCGTAACAGCAGTTATATATAGCAGAGAATCTTTTTACGTGCCCGACAGTTCCACCGGCTGGGTGTTTGGCACCGCCCGGTACAAAACAAAGGCCCCGTTCGCATCCTTCTCCGGCTTGACGAGTTGCTCCTTCGCCCCCTGGCGCACGCTCACGGCTTCCCACGCTGACGGCACGTAGGTTTTCAGCGTGAGAGGCAGGTCGTACATCTCCTGATCCAGCGAGTGGCTGAGGTTCACCTTTATCTTGCCTGCATTTTCACTTATATCCACGGTGGCGTTCATCCTTTCTCGCATATACTTCGTCACATCACCAAACGTGGCCACCCAAAGCTTGTCCTCCTTGTCTTTCATATACTGGAAATACTCCTCCAGAAGGGAGCTCGGGAGGGCTTCCCAGCCAACACCATCCACCCCGTGGAAGACCAGCACCAGCCACTGGTTCTGATGGGCGGCCACGGTGTCTACCCACGACTTCATGAGCGGCAGGGGCGTGCTGGTAAGTGCGCCTCTTTGCCATTGCACATACTCTTTGTCAGAGGCACCGGGCTGCTGTTTGCTTCCCCGGTTAATTTCTTCCAGGTAGGGCGCCGGCATTCTGTTGCGGGTGGCGGGGAAGAGTTTCAGGGCATATTCCATCACCCGCTCGTTTTCAGTCCCGTAGGGGCCTTCAGCCGAGAAAGTGTGCTCCGGGCCCAGCTGCTTCAGAATGTCTTCCCTGCTTTTCTCCAACTCATACAGCATGTTGGCCTCATCCAGCGCCGCCAGCCTGGGGTGGGTAATGGTATGGCTGGCAAACTCATGGCCCTGTGCCGCATATGCTCTCAGCTTTTCCCAGGTCACGCCCTCAGCTTCCGCCACCTCATTTTTAAGCTCCACGCCCGGCTCAAAAGCCCCTTCCCTTACTTTCTGGTACAGGTCATCCATCACGGCGTAGGCTTCCTCCTCTTTGCCGGCATCCACCAGGGCACCGGCGCGCGTGTGGTACTCCATAGTTCCCTTGTACCCTAAGTACCCTGCCGCAGAGGCCCGCTCAAAAAAATTATCCTTGTTGGTTGGTGTGTCAGCCGTTTCGGCGATAATCTCTTTAACCGGACGGCCTATAAACTTGCCCTGGTACTGCGACCCCGGCATGTGCCCGGTCATGATGAAGAACGTGGCGGGAAACTGCAGCCGGTTCATGATCGGTAGCGCCTTGGCGAACTGGTTGGTGTTGCCGTCGTCGTAGGTAAGGGAGATGGCGGCATTTTTCCCATCCTGCCACTTTGTGATTTCCGTTTGTCCTGTCAGTTCTTCCTTTTGGCCGCAGCCACTGACACTGATGAGCAAAGCAAATGCTAAGACGAGTCGATTCATATCGTTTGGAGATTTCGCTTGGGTAAAATTACGCTGCCAGCCGTCCTCCCCAGGAAAACAGGGAGCGACGACACCAGCGGCCAATAATTTTGCGCGGAAGATATAAAGTTAACGATTCCTGTCATTGTTCAAAGGATCTAGCAGTCAAAAGCCATATGCCGCCCTACCGGGGCTACAGGATGTAGGGAAGAGCGGGTTGCGGCATGTGCGTGGAGGAACACCGGAGCAGTGCAGACCATGATGCCGCCAGATGCGCTTCAGGCAATTGAATAAGGCACCGGCGCAACAGCGACTTTGTCCCCGAAACGCACACACCACCTGCCTTCCTCTTAGCAAGCAGTAAAAACCAATTTGTTATTGGTTAAAACATTAAAAATAAATATATTAGCTGAACTACATGCTATATGCCAGCCTGGTGCTGCCGGCGATCCCTAACCTAAATCAATCACCATGATATACCTGTCTTTTATCAGTAAGATGAGGGGGAAAAACATGATTGCCAGATTCCTCTGCTTTTCCCTCCTGAGTATAAGCATGCTGGCAGCGCTGAGTGCCTGTAACTCTGGCACAACATCCGGCGCTACATCCGTGCAGGTGGAGGCGGGGGATATAGGAGGCGTAGTAACAGGCCCCAACGGCCCGGAGGCTGGTGTGTGGGTGATTGCCGAAACGAATGATCTTCCGACCAGGTTTGCGAAGATTGTGGTCACAGACGAGGAGGGCCGCTACCTGATACCCGATCTGCCGGGCGCCAATTATGCGGTTTGGGTTCGCGGCTATGGGCTGGTGGATTCCCCTAAAAGACCGGCTACGCCCGGCCAGTCGCTGGATCTGAAGGCCGTGGTGGCGCCCAGTCCGCAGGCTGCCGCCCAGTATTATCCGGCTGGCTACTGGTTCTCGCTACTGGAGGTGCCGGACAAAAGCAAATTTCCGGGCACCGGGCCTGACGGAAATGGCATCTCGCCCGGCATCACCAGCCAGGCGAAATTTCTCACCAATATAAAATCAGGCACCTGCCTGGCATGCCACCAGTTGGGCAGCAAAGGAACCCGGGAGTTGCAGGAATCCCTCGGTAATTTCGCCTCCTCTGAGGACGCATGGGAGCGCCGTTTGAAGTCCGGCCAGGCTGGCGCCATGATGACCTCAGCCCTCCACCAGGTGGGCCGGGAGGAAATGCTCCGGATGTTTTCTGACTGGACGGATCGGATTAAGGCGGGAGAATTGCCACCCACCCCTCAGCGGCCGAAGGGCATAGAGCGCAATGTGGTGATTACCCAGTGGGATTGGGCCGACCCGAAGGCTTATCTCCATGATCTGGTTTCCACGGACAGAAGAAACCCAACCGTAAACGCGAACGGAGCCCTTTACGGTGCCCTGGAAGCAAGCGCCGATTACCTGCCGGTGCTGGACCCCATCAGCCACGAGGCAAGCCGGATACCGCTGACGGTGCGCGACCCCAACACCCCCTCCATATCAGGAGATGTGCTGGAACCTTCCCCTTACTGGGGAATGGAGGCTATATGGGACAGCAAGACCAACGTCCACAACCCCATGATGGATGCAGAAGGCAATGTCTGGATTACCGCCGCCGTGCGCCCTGCTGACAACCCGGACTGCTGCAGGATGGGATCGGACCACCCGTCGGCCAAGCTTTTCCCGCTTGAAAAGTCTAGCCGCCACCTGGGCCTCTACAACCCGAAAACAAAAAAGTATACCACTATCGGCACCTGCTTCAGCACCCATCACCTGATGTTTGCCGAGGACGAGAACAACACCCTCTGGACCAGCGGCGGCGGCGAAGTCATTGGCTGGCTGAACACGAAGAAATTCCTGGAAACAGGCGATGAGGAAATTTCTCAGGGGTGGACAGCGCTTATATTGGATACCAACGGGAATGGTAAAAGGGATGCCTATGTGGAGCCCGACAAGCCCCTTGACCCCAAAAAGGACAAACGGATTGCCAAAGGCATATACTCTGTGGCTCCGGCACCGGACGGTTCAGTTTGGGGATCGTCCCTGGGTTACCCGGGCGCTGTCATCCGCCTATATCCAGGTTCAAACCCACCGGAAACCGCGCTGGTGGAATACTATGAACTTCCTTTGGATGAAAATGGAGAGCCCATCAAAGGTTTCTCTCCCAGAGGGATGGACATCGACCGGAATGGTGTAGCATGGGTGGCCCTTGCCAGCGGCCATCTCGCCAGTTTCGACAGACGCAAGTGTGGCACCCTCAACGGTCCCGATGCCACGGGCCAGCATTGCCCCGAAGGCTGGACATTTTACACCGAGCCGCTGCCGCAACTGAAAGGGGTAGATTACGAAGGAAGCGCGGAATCCAGCTACTACACCTGGGTGGATCAGTTCAACACCTTTGGCTTGGGTGAAAACATCCCCATCAACACCGGAAATGAGTCCGAAGCCTTACTGGCGCTGAAAGATGGCGAATGGGCTGTTTTCCGCGTTCCCTACCCCCTCGGATTCTACACCAAATGGATGGATGGACGGATTGATGACCCAAATGGAGGCTGGAAAGGCCGTGGCATCTGGGCCACCGTGAGCACCCGGGCCCCTTTTCATATGGAAGGCGGCAAAGGCACCACAAGCAAAGTATTCAAGTTCCAGCTACGCCCCGACCCGTTGGCTAGGTAGAAGATGGTGGTTTAACCGCTTTACATTCAATATCAATCTGCAAGTGACGTTGACCCGGATCAGGCACACCGGCAGACATGGCGGCTAGGCAGGTAAATAACAGCCGGGCCGCCTGTGTCCCATTCAAAGAGGTTCCTCGATAGGAGAAGTGGCACCTCCGAGGCTGGCCTACAAAACACCCTTTAGCGTCCTTCTTTAACGCTTCAAGCTGTTTTACGCCTCTAATTTCATGGTGTAAATCTGTACCGAAGTCACGTAAAACGGCTGATGTATCACTATATATAGGAAGAGGCATGGTCCCATCCTTAGGAAGCCCCGGAGCATCAGCGTTCCTCCATTACCCTAAGCAAGGTACACAGTTGGGTGCTGGCGGCTTAATGGTCCTTCATGTAGCGTTTGGCCGTCTCCACTCCGATAAACCGGTACAGTTCCCTTGATGCCTTTTCGGTCGGGATAGCCTGCAGGAGTTCCTCCAGGGCAATTGTTTATAACCTATGGCGAATATTTTCAGGGGGGTACCTTTCGATTATTTTGCAAGGAGGGCACGCACCGTAGACAGGGGCAGGCTTGGAGCCCCAAGAGAAACCCACAGCATCTAAAAGAGAGATCCGCTCCGGGGCAAGCTTCCCTCGCTCGTGCCGCATCTTGCTGGCCCACTTGCCCAACTTTGGGTCCTCCTGAAACCTTACCGGCACGTGCGCGTGTCCGCGTTGCTGCCTGAAGGCTACGAGGCGATTATACATCTCCCCCCATGGCACTACGTTTCTTTGGCTCAGGGTCCAGTCAAACCCGATCCTGTTCAACAGCTCAATCTTCTGCTGTGTCAGCTCCGGCTGGTTTAGCCTTACCCTGTACACCCATGCCGCCAGCCGTGGATCAGGCTTCCACTGGCTGGGCACCCGGGTGTGGCCGAACTGCCTGTTGAAGTCCAATAAGGCATCGTACATCCGCATCCAGTACCCCTCCTGCACGCTCCACGGGAACCGGATCTCATTGAGCCTGTCGATGCGCTCCGGGGGCAGCCTGCCTTGGTAAAAAAGCCGCCGCTGCCAGCACGTCCAGCGCTGCAGCGCCGGGTCTATCTTGAGGGAGACCTGACAGGAACCATGTACCCCTTTATAGACTTGCAGCTTCTGAAAACTGAATTCCCACTGAGTATCATAGGCTGACTTCACCTGACGTTGCGTGTCCCTGCTCCACACAAAACCCAAAGTATCGAGCATCTTCTTTTTGACTGGCCCAAGCCTGCCCTGGGCCTCCAGCCCCCTTTGTGTGGCAACCCACGTCCCAAGGCTTTTGTTCTCCCTGAAGTTGACAGGCACAAAACTGTGGCCGTGCTGTCGGTGGAAGGCACGCAACTGGTCGTATCTTTCATCCCACAGCCTCTTTTTGATGCCCTCGCAGCTCCAGATAAAGCCGATTGCATCCAGCCGCTTTTCACGGTCGGCAGGCAGCGCGTTGTCCTTTTTAGCGAGTCTTTGCCTTTCAATCCAACTCACCAGTTTTTCATACTTACCCGGGACACTGCAATGGCCCTGGTCATTGTGGAAGGAAGCCAATTGCTGGAAATAGTGCTCCCACTGGGACTCATATACCTCTCTGATGCTCCAGACAAAGTGGAGCTCATTCAATTTCCGCTTCCGGTCTTCCCGTAATTTGTTTCGGGCGTGAAGCCTTCGCTGCACAGTTACCCAGTGCGCCAGTGGTTTGTCCTTGGCCCACTTTTGAGGCACCCGGCAATGCCCGAATGTGAGGTAAAAGTCTTTTAGCTTCCAGTACATTTGCTCCCACCGATGCTCTCTGCTGATGGGCATGTCCCAGTCCACACCCAGGCGGTCCAGCTTCCGGTACTGATCTTTAGAAAGGAAGCTTCTACCCACTACCTGCCTCACTAGCCAGTCTCTCAGTTCTTCATGCCGTCGGTCAGGGGGCAGGCACGTGTGCCCGTTCTTTTGCGCAAACCCGGCCAGTTGCCTGTACCTAGTGGCCCAGGAGAAATTCTTTTCTTCGAAATCAAAATGAAGCGCTGCCAACTTAGATTTCAGTTTGGTGGGGAGCATATGCCTGATGCGTCGCTGGATGCTTACCCACTGCGCCAACTGGTCGTCAAGGTTTGCAGCAGCAGGTTGGCCAGCTTTGCAAAGCGCTGCCAGCTTCTGGTAATTCAGATTCCATGAATACAGAAAGTTCTCGTCGAACAGCTTATTCTCTAAATGTGGCATGTCATTTATTTCTCCTGTTTTGATGGCGTTGAATTTATGACTATCTGATTAGCTGGCGTAGCCTGCTTCATAAAACCACACTTTGGAAGTGTAGGTGCTGATTGCTCTGAATCGTGTCAGCAGCACCTACGCTCCTGAGCACCACATGCTCAACCGTTGATTCCTGCTGGCCTAATACCAGGAGATACACCTCACACGGAAGGCTTCTATATTTATAAGGAAAATATCTGTAATTGGTGTAAGCTTCCGCTCGCAGGTCGGCACCAGGTTCCACCACTGGTAGAGCATGTCCGTTTAAATGCCGGGTATGCCTTGGTCAATTCTTTCAGCCTTTATGTTGCTGATGGGGATGTTCCGGACATATCCCCGTCAGCGCTCATTGGTCATGATGAATACAAGATAATTCCGTTTGGCACCGTCCACTGCACGGCAGCTGTCCAAGGACACTTTCTCCGCACCGCCTGACAATTTCCTGCCGATAGACATCAGCTGGGGATCATTTCTGACCGTACTGTTCCGAATAAAAAAGCATCGCTAGGGTGTCTGTGACCGCCACGTGTCCTGCCCCCGCCCCGACTTAGTGGCGATAGCGTCATCATCCTAATATAAAGGAGCAGTGCGCTACCAGCATGTTCTGGCACATCTCCGTGACAGCATTTTCGTTGTAATGGCCATACATAGCCGAGTACCGGCTGGTCCTTGCTGTCCCGGAGGAGTTGAAAAGGGGGCTGCAGACCGTTGAAGAGCTGGGTAACAGAACAAATAAGCCACCAGCTGTAAACTGGTGGCTTATTCCTTCCTAACGAGATAAAGTAATGGATTTAAATTCGCGGGTCAGATTTGTTAAAGATGCTTCTACGCCCATGCGCTCCAGCGAAGAGGCACCCACAAAACCATGGGCTTCGGTATTTTGCAAAACTACCATCACATCTTCTGGCGTGTTGATGGGGCCACCATGAGTGAGAAAAAATATATCTGGATTTACTTCCTTTCCAGCCTCCATAATTTTTTGGGTGCGTTCGATGGCGTCGTCCATAGTACAGGTAGCCTCCACCACTCCAATCGAGCCGCCCACTGTCGTGCCTACATGTGCAATAATAGCATCGGCACCCGCCTGAGCCATTTGCAGGGCTTCCTCGGGTTTAGCAACGTAAACAATGGAGAACAAATCCATCTTAGAGGCCAACCGCACCATCTCCACTTCTTTTTCAAAGCCCATGCCGGTTTCTTCCAGCACCTGCCTAAAATGACCATCTACAATAGAATGAGTCGGGAAATTATTGATACCGGAAAAGCCCATTTCTTTTACCTTAAGTAGATGATGCCACATCCGGCGGCGCGGATCAGAACCATGCACTCCACAAATCACGGGTATTTCTTCTACTACCGGCAATACTTCAAATTCACCTATTTCCATGGCCACAGCATTGGCATCTCCGTAAGCCATCAACCCCGCCGTAGAGCCATGCCCGGCCATCCGGAAACGACCGGAGTTATAAATAATAATTAAATCCGCGCCGCCTTGCTCAATAAATTTAGCGCTGATACCAGTGCCGGCACCAGCTGCAATTATAGCTTTGTTTTGATCAATAGTATTTTGCAAACGATCTCTTACTTCTTGTCTGGTATAAGGGTTCCCTTTACCGGTCCATGGATTTGGCATAAGTATATGAAGTATTATGGTTAATGATTTATTCTAAATTTGTACCTGCTGCTTTCTTCTTTATTAAATCTAATAATGTATTTACAGCCATCTCGGCAAACATAGTATCGTTGATATGGGCATCTATTTCCAGCACCGGTATTTTATCCTGCGCCTGCTCTTTTATAGCCTGAAATAAAACCTGGTCTGTTTCAGGCTGGTAGAAAACACCACCCGCCGCATCTATCTGGGATATTCCTTTTGAAGGCAGCAAAATAGCGGCAGCGCCTTCAGACCGGTTTACCTTTTGTGCTAGCAATTCTCCTAGCTTTTTGTTTTCTCTGCCATTAGTGCGCATCAAGGTTACATCTGGTGCCCAACTGTAAAGCTGCCGCGACTTGTATAATTCAGGCACGGTATCCAGTTGGGCAAAGTTCACCATATCTAAACAACCCGGGACCACTACCTGCGGAATCCCCATCTCGGCCGCCGCATTTACCCGATCCGGTCCAGCACTGAGAATACCGCCGCATAATTCATCGGCTAGCTCGGTGGTGGTAATGTCCAAAATGCCAACAAAAAGATTCTCTCTTATTAAAGACTCCATGGTACGGCCGCCGGTGCCGGTGGCATGAAAGGCAAATACTTCGTAACCCTGTTGTTGCAGTAGCTCGGTGCACTTATCTACGCAGGCTGTTGTATTACCGAACATGCTGATAGCAATTCTACCAGCGCTTGCGTTCTCCTGTTCCACCGGCACATTGGCCATGGCGCTAATAGCGGCAGCGGCTTGTTTTATCAAAAGCTTGCTAATACTATTAAGACCTGCTACATCCACCACCGACGGCATCAAGGTAACGTCTTTGCTGCCTAACTGGCGGGATAAATCTTTCGCGGCCAAGGTGGATAAGCAAAGTTTAGGTACGCCTAACGGAACGACTTGCATAGCCGCTATGGCCAGATAAGTGCCGCCGCCGCCGCCCATTCCAATGGCCGCTTTCAGGCCACCGGCTGCTACCAGATCAGCTACAATTTTGGCCGCTCCTTTACTCATGATTTCTACGGCATAGCCCCGGTCTTGCTTCTGTCTTAAATCGGCTAAAGAAATGCCTGCTGCCGCTGATACCTGTTCGGCTTCATGATCTACCGGGAACAGTTTGGTTGTGCCCAGCACGCCCGTATTGATGGTGAAGACGCGCTCGCCTTGGGCCATCAAGCAGTCACGCAGGTAAGCAAACACCTCGCCTTTCGTATCGAAACATCCTATTACTAATATATAGTCTGAATTTGCTCGCATGCTTTATTGATGATAGAATTATCAGTAGAGTTTTTGTAATCTTATTGTAAGGTCAAGTAAATTTAAGTGCGTCAGTAATTTTTAACCGGTAAAATCAAAAACCACCTGTTAGAAGTTATGCGCTATATGATTTGCCCTACCCCCTATATATAGGACTAGGATTCTACTACTCATATTTTTTTTTCAATTGCAGTTTCTTCTTCCTTCAGCGGAATCAGCCTCAACCTGTGAATTGCCTGCTGCTCCCGCAGGAACTGGTTCGGAGACAGCATGTGTAAGCTCCCATGGACTCTGCCCTGGTTGTAGAAGTTGCCGAACCTGTTGAACACCTCTTTGGCCTCCTCGAGGCTCTCAAGCTCATACTTAGCACAGACAGCGCTCTCCACGATGGAGTGGTAGGACTCGATGTAGCAGTTCTCCTGCGGGCTGGCCACATGGGTGAACTCAAGGTCAATGCTAATCTCCCTGAGGTACTCCCGAAACAAGCCTGCCTCGAACTGGCTGCCGTTGTCGGTTCTCAGGCTCACCTTCTCCGGCATGCTGTAATGGCACAAAGCATCTTTCATCAAGTCAACCACCTGGTGCTTTGTGATGCTCCATTCCAGCCTGTAGCCCAGAACGCCCCGGCTGAAAACATCCAGTACCGTTACCAGCAGGGCGTTCCTGTGCTCCCCGTGGATGTAGTACTTGATGTCGGTCTGCGGCTGGTGGGGGTTTGGCAGCAGGTCCTCGGCGATTCGCTTGCCCCTCCTGTCCCTTCTGATGCGGCAGTTCAGGAGCCGGGCTTCTTTCATCAGGCGGTACACTTTCTTGCCGTTGATAAGCAGGCCCTCGCTCTTGTTGAGCCACCCGGCCACCTTCTCGTAGCCATAGTCGACAAACTCCTGGTTTAAGAGCCACTCTATCCTTGCCAGCACATATTCATTGCCGTAGAGGATGCCGCCCTTGCCCTGCGTGCCGGTGCTGGCTTTGCGGCCTCTCTTTCCACAAGAGGGAGAATAATAGTAGGAGCTTTTGCTCAAACCGCACAGCGGCAGAACTTTGTATAGAGGGTATCCCTGCCGGATGAATGCCACGGCAATTATGATCTTGTCTGCTTTCTGGCAGAGCTTTTTTTAGCAGCTCTTCTTTAATGCGCAGGTCCAGCTCCTTCTCTGCCAGCATCTCCTTGAGTTGCCGGTTCTCCTTCTGCAGGCGCTTTACCTCTGGTGCAACTTTGTGGTGCTTGCTGGCCAAGGCCTCCTTGCCGCCCGTATCCAACTTCTCCTTCCACTGATAAAAGGTGTTGCTGTAGATGCCATGCTTACGGATAGTGGCCGTTATTCCTTTTTTTTCGGCTTCTGATAGTATGCTTAGTTTCTCGTCTGCTGACAAGTGTCTTCTTTTCATTGTTCGTACAAGTTATCAATTTAACTTATAGAATCTTTGGTCCAGTATATTAGGGGGCTAAGAAGGATTATCTGAGTAAGATACTGCAAGCAATTCCAGTACGTGTTTCAGAGGGCAGGCTGCAAGCTTTAAGGCTTTACTGAAAGTCGGCTTTTTAGAAGATGATAAAATCTCCTTGAATAGAATGAAAAAAGGGCAGTAGGTTTTACTTCAGTGCGTGCTCTTTTATATCTTCTTTACAGTTTCAGATTATAGCTTTGTAATTATAAACTGATATACATTCTCTTATTCATTAGTTTCTACCTAATGGCTTCACCTTTAGCTTTTAACTCTTGTTTAGCTTCATTTACATATTGATAAAACTTCCTGTATTGCAAACGAAATTGGACTACTAAAACTCTTAAACTGAAATACATATGGGTAATCCTTTGCCCTAACTCTACTACTTTCAATGCTGTACTATTTTGTCGAAAGAGACTAGCCTCAACTAATGAACGTTGAATAGGCACAACTACCTGTTGTCTAAATTTTATCAACTCTCTTTTTCCTTTTATTTCTTGGTGATATAGATCGAATTTATTACGAAGCAGAGTAAGCACCTCATCATTCTCAATCAATTCACTATTATTCTCGAGCTCTTCAATTAATATTGGTATAAGATTTAAATATTCTTCTAATGAATCTTGAAGCTTTTGCCTAATACTTTCACTGCGTTCTAGTGCTTTACGATGGAAAGTTTCGACTTCATTGGGAATTTTAAGAATGAAATCTATATTACTTAATATATCAGATAAATTCTCTTTTGTTTTAATTGCTAAAAATAAATCTACTGTATTTAGGTTATGAATTCTTTCTATATCACTTGATAAGACCTTTGGAGAAGAAGTAGGTATACCTGAGTTGATATTAATATTTTGGTAGAACTTTTTATATACATCGGCTAGATTGACACAGTATTTATTTGTGATCTTCTCAAGGTTATATATAAAAAACCTTTTAGTTCGTACTTTTTTGATTTGACTTCTCTCGATTTGATGCAGCGGTCAATCAAAATCCCTACAATGAAGATTCCTAAAGTCACTAATACTGTAAAAGCGGTATCTTTAGTTACTCCATAGAAAATCTCATCATCTTTTTTCTCTATAGAATTTCTGATTGATGTTAAGTCTGTATGTAATACATTCTGTAGCTCTTCAATAGTGAGTGCTACTGAGTCTACAGCATTTCTCTCGATGGAAGCGCTTAATAAAGTAAAATCTGTATGAGGCTACTTTGTAGTTCTTTGATGGCAATAGCTGCAGAATCATTATTACTTTCAAGCAGATTAACTAATGACTGTTTCTGAACTGTTGATAAAATATTAGGCATGGGAACCAACTAAAGGCCTCTAAGGGAGTGCTAAGTCAGTAAATTAACACTTGGGGTGAGTTATTTGCAAATTACTCTGCAAATAAAAAAGCACTTACAAGTTTTATCTCGTAAGTGCTTGATTGCGAAGTGGGCCCACCTGGAATCGAACCAGGCACCTACTGATTATGAGTCAGTTGCTCTAACCGAATGAGCTATAGGCCCGTTCCCTGAAAAGGCATGCCTTTGTTTGATTTGGGAGTGCAATTTTACATATTTGCATTCAGTATTTCAAACAGAAACGGGAAATTTTTACGTGGAGCTGACACAAATAAAGAATATAATTTTCGACCTGGGCGGTGTCATCATCAACCTCGACATCAACCGGAGTATTGAAGCGCTGCAGAAACTGTGCAAGGCCAACTGCCAAATCGCTTACAATCAGCGGGAACAGTCGCAGTTGTTCGATATGCTGGAAACGGGTGCCAGTTCCCCGGAGCAGTTCCGCGCCGGGCTGCGCGAGGCCTACGGCATCACCGCCTCCGACGAGGAAATAGACGCGGCCTGGAACGCCATGCTGCTCGACATCCCGCAGGAGCGCATCGACCTGCTGCTGGACCTGGGCAGGAAGTACCGCCTTTTCCTGCTCAGCAATACCAACGCCATCCACCAGAAGCGCTTCAACGAGATTGTAGCGCACAGCTTCACCATCCCCAGCCTCGACTCGCTGTTTGAACAGGCCTATTACTCGCACCTGATCGGCAAGCGCAAGCCGGACGCGCTGGTGTTTGAGGAGATCATCGCCATGAACAAGCTGCAGAAGCACGAAACACTGTTCATCGACGACAGCATCCAGCACATCGAGAGCGCCAATAAAGTTGGGTTGCAGACCCTGCACCTGCAGCCGCCCCTTACCATCAACCAGTTTTTCAAGGATGCCGTTGTCTGAGCAGCAGCGCACGTACACCCTGCACCTGCTGCTCTTCTGCCTTACCCTTGTTACCACCACCATCGCGGGCACGGAGTGGCGCTTCGGCAAGCTGTTTTTCCTGGGGCCGCAGGGCTTCGACTGGACGGGCACCATCACGTGGGCCGAGTTCATGGGCGGCCTCTACTTTTCAATTCCCTTCCTCGGCGTGCTGACGGTGCATGAGTTCGGCCATTATTTTACCGCCCGGTTCTACCGCACCAATGTCTCGCTGCCCTACTATATACCGCTGTGGTTCGGCATCACGTTCTCGCTGGGCACCATGGGGGCCTTTATCCGGATAAGGGAGCGCATATTCTCCCGGCGGCAGTTTTTCGACATCGGCGTCGCCGGGCCGATTGCTGGTTTTGCGGTGGCCGTTCCGCTGCTGTTTTACGCCTTCACGCACCTGCCGCCGCCGGAGTACATCTTCCACATCCATCCGGAGTACAAGCGCTTCGGGCTGGACTATGCGCAGTACGTGTACGACGATAACGCAGGCAGCTTTTCGCTGGGGCGCAACCTGCTGTTCATGGGCTTCGAGCGCTTCGTGGCCGACCCGGCCCTGCTGCCCAACCAGTACGAAATCATCCATTACCCGCTGGTGTTTGCCGGCTACCTGGCCCTTTTCTTCACGGCACTCAACCTGCTGCCCATCGGCCAACTGGACGGCGGGCACGTGCTCTACGGCCTGATCGGCTACGCCCGCTTCAACCGCCTCTCCCCCATTTTCTTTACCCTGTTTATCACTTATGCCGGGCTTGGCATCGTGTCGCCGCACAGCGAGCCCTTGTGGACCGAGGACCTGCTGGTGGTGCTTGCGCCTTTCGCGTACTGGGCTTTCAGCAAAATACTGGACAACAAGCGTTATGGCTTGATCGCGGCCCTGTCGATGCTGCTGCTGCAGTACGGCCTTTCCGGGATACTGCCGGAGTTCTCGGCCCATATATGGCTGTGGGGATTTTATATGCTGTACCTGGTGTTTGTGCTGCAGCCCGCCACTCCCCGGCTGCGGTACGCCCTGTACCTGGCGGGCGCTGTGCTGCTGGTGCAGGTGCTGATTTCATTTGCCTTCCCCGAGGCGGACGGCTACAGCGGCTGGCTGGTGTTCGGGCTGCTGCTGGCGCGGGTGATGGGCATCTTCCATCCCTCCTGCCCCGACGAACGGCCCCTCACCCCGTTGCGCAAGGCGCTGGGCATCCTGGCCATTGTCATTTTTGTCCTTTGTTTCAGCCCCTCGCCGTTTATAATCGGGTAGCGGTTCGAGTGATAGCGGGGGATATAAAAAAGAAAACCGGCAGCGGCCATATAAGGCCGCTGCCGGTTTTCTTTTTATCAGAGTTATATATACTCCGCCAACGTCAGGGGCTTTACATGAGTTTATATATAGCCAATGCCTTAATTCAAATATGGAGGAACAGGTTTACAACCTTATCCTATCTCATACCTTGTTTAGAAGCGAGTTTCCGCAGCCAGCATTTCCCCTTGCTCGGACAGGTCGCGACCTGTCCCTCCGAAGCACTGGAACAACCGCTGCAGCCCTGTTATATATAACGCGCCACTCGGAACCCGGAACTCCCAACTCGGAACTTATAAATCAGCCATTATACGCCAGGATGCCGCCCAGCATGTTGCGGACGTTGCTGAAGCCCTGCTGCTGCAGGAACGCTTTGGCATTGGCGGAGCGGGCGCCGGAGCGGCAATGCACGATCACTTCCTGGTTTTTATATTCCTCCAACTCGTCGAGGCGCTGCGGCAGCGTGCCCAGTGGGATAAGTTTAGAGCTGGCAATGTTCGATTCCTGGTATTCCCAATCCTCCCGCACGTCAATTATAATCGGCGTCTCGCCCTTGCTCAGGCGCTGCTTCAGCTCTTCTGCGGTGATGTCTGTTGATGAAGTGATCATAGTTTATGTAGCATTAGTTTCTTGATGACAACTGCTTCCCTGGTTTGAATACGCAAAGTATACAGCCCAGGTGCCAGGTGGCGCAGGATAATTGGCTGCGCCAGTGCCTGGGCAGGCTGGCTATATACCTTTTTCCCGGTCATATCAAAGACGGTGATGTGTTCGTAGGGCTCGTTTATATATACCTCGCCGCTGCTCGGGTTCGGGAACACGAGCAGGGTAGCGGCGGCTACCTCGTCTTCAATCCCCAGGGCCTCCCCCACCAGCACCGGGCGCATCATAACGGCGCCTTCCAGGGTTGTTTCAGGTTCCCAGCCCTCGCTGGGCGTATATATAAAGCGGCGGCCCGGCATCGGCTCGTTCCGGTCGAAGCCGATGTTGACGAAGGTGTTGCCGTTCTGCGACCAGCCCATGTAAAAGCTTCCCTCTACCGGCACCGGCTTGGTGAGTTGCACCTCGTAAAATTCGTTCAGCGTGTCGGTGTACTGTATCTGGAAACCCTGCTGGTGCAGCACCTCGCCGGGCACGCTGTCGGTGCCGGCCCATATCCGGAAAGAGAGCGGAGTATTTGTCAGGTCTCTGCTGCCGATGCGCGGGAAGTACACCCGGAAAGCCCTCAGCTGGTCCGGCTCGCTCAGGTCGAAGCGCTGCGCCACCTGTGTGTTGCCCGTGCCCACAAAGCTGAAACCCGCCTCGGCCGTGCCGTCGTCGTAAGCGTAGTAGTCGGCGAACACAGTTTTGCGCTCGGTGCTGTCGTTGGCGCGCTGCAGCGGGTCAGGTTCCTTGGTGTCCAGCTGGATGCCGTGGAGCAGGGTGAAATGGCCTTCGCGCGGCACGGCAACGCCGCCCAGGCCGGGGGCTCCGGTAATCTCATATTGCCGGGCTACGGCAGGCACCAGGTCCTGGCCGCGCAGGAAGGTGCTCACAGCGCCTTCGTCCACGTTCCGGATATAGCCGCGCCAGCTGATGGCCCCCGGCAGTCCGCCCAGGTTGTTGACGGTGGTGCGTACCTCCTCCGCCAGCGCGCCTTCCGGGCTGGCCCGGAACTGCCGCGCGGGCATGGCGGTGTAGTGCTGCAGCAGCTTGCTCACACCCTGGCTGATGCCAATGTCGCGGGTGATGCGCTCGCCCTTGCGCCGGTTTTTGTAGAGCTCTATGTAATCCAGGTTCCACACATCGGCCAGGCCGTTGCGCAGCCCCACGTTGCGGAAACGGAACTGAAAGGCATCATGGAGAAAAGCCGGGTCCTTCACCCCCACAAACACCTGCACGAAATCTGTCACCTCGCCCACGGCCGCCTGCCGCCACACCTCGCGCCAGACGCCGGTCCTGTCTTTAAACTCCAGCGCGAGGTAGCGCAGGTTGCTCTCCGTCCGGTCCGGCACATCGCCCAGGCCTCCCGACTGCCAGTAGAAGCTGAGGTATAGGGAGTCGCGGGGGTTGAGGCTTCCCAATTGGATGGGCTGTGAGGTGAGTGTGTCGGAGGCACCGGCGCTGGAGGAACCAGGGGCATACGGCTGCCCGAGGGCATTCAGCCCATCGAAAGAGGCCACGTTGATGGTGACGGGGGCCAGCGCGTAGCGGTTGTTTATATATACCCCGCCCTCTGCCAGCCAGCGCGCCGCGTCGGGGCTTCCGGATGAGGCGGCGAAGTCATCAAAAAAAGGAAGCGCAACGGCTGCCGTGCGGAGCAGGGAGGGCTTATAGGCCTGGACTGCACGCGCCTCCTGTTGCAGCGGCCGCAGCACGGCCTGCGCCATGGCTGCCGCCCCGAACCAAAGCATCAAAAGCAAAAGAGCCAGCGTTTTTCTCATGTTCCTGCCTGTAAGTATACCGAAAGCGCCCGCCTTTTTGGGGCAGGCGCTTCTTCTGTTATCTCCTGTTTTACTCAATATCAAGCACCGGCTCCTCGCCTGCCACCCACAGATCCACGAACTCGCCCACCCGGATCATGGCGCCCACCTCGGCGAACGGGCGTTGTTTCAGCACAGTGCCGTCCTGTTCTTCACTGCCCTGCACATAGATGATGTTGCCAATCTGGAGCCCCTGCCCCACCAGCAGCACCGAGGCCTCGTCCACGGGCATGCCCACCACATCGGGCACTTCAAACTCGGTGTTGCCCAGGCCGTCGCCCACGTGCAGATCCACCACCGAGCCCTTGGGTATCAGTTCGCCGGGCTTCACTTCCCTTCCGTTCACAAACTGCTTCAGCACGGCGTTCTGCTGCAAATCGGGCACCATCGTCACTTTGCCCTTCTTCAGGTCGTAGCTTTTGAGGATAAGCTCGGCGTGCTTCACCGATCCGTCTATCAGCTTCGGCATTTTGATCATCGGCGGCTCCTTCATGTTCACGCTGATGTAAATCTTGCGGTTCTCCTTCACCTGGGCGTCCGGCGCGGGGTCCTGCGTCAGGATGGTGTATGGCTTCAGGTCGGGGTTATAGCTGGAGTCGTTGATAAAGTACCGCAGGTGCTGCGCTTCCAGCAGCGCCTCGGCATCGGTCAGCTGCATGCCCTCTATCCGCGGCACAGAGATGCTCTCGCCGTGGTTAGTGGTGGAAGGCAGGTATATATAAAAGAAGCCGATGATCAGGGCGGCCACAATAATACCCATCAGACACAGGTGCAGGAGTACTCCCGCAAATGATTTCGCTTTAAACATGAGGAACTTGATTGTTGAACGGCTACTTTATGGCTGAATGGTTATATGGTTGAATGGTTGGTTGTGGTTCTAAAAGCGCTCCTATAGCTATCCTACCCACATTTAACTCTCTAACTTTCTAACTCTCTGACTTCATCCTGTTGCGCTCGATGCCGAACTGCAGGATGCGGTTGATGAAGTCGTAAGGCTTGTACCCGTTGATGGCGGTCTGGTGGAAGATGCAGGTGGCCGGTGTCATGCCCGGCAGCGAGTTCACCTCGATGATGATCGTCTCCACCTCGTCGTTCTCCAGCACGCGCACGAAGGCATCGATGCGGGCGTAGCCTTCTATCTGCAAAATCTGCGCCACCCGCCTCAGGTCCTCTTTCACCTTGTCGGATATCTGCTGGCGGCGCACCGGGTCGGCGGCATAGCGCGCGGGCGTGATGTTCTGCCCCTCGCCCGCCAGAAACTTCTCCTCCAGCGACAGCACCTCGCCCTCGGCCAGGGCCTCGGAGGCTTCAAACACCTCGTACTCTACCGCCCCGTCCGGGCCATATTTGGTTAGCAGGCCGCCCGTTACTTCCAGGAAGTGCTTCGCCCCATTTTTAGAAATCAGCGTCTCGACCAGGAAACCGCCCTTGTTCGGGAATTCTTCTTTAAACCCAAGCGACAACGTGCGGGCACATTCGGTGTCCAGTTCTTCCATCTCCCGGAACATCAGCGTGCTGAAGGCCTCCAGTTCCCGGCGGTTCTTTATTTTCTTAACGGCAGAACTGCAGCCATCGTCTGCGGGCTTGGCAATAAAAGGGTAAGGAAACTCTGCCTCTATGCTCTGAAAGAATGCCTCTTTGTCCTGCAGCCAGTCTTCTTTCAGCGCCATTTTGTGCTTGGCCACCGGCACGCCGTGCTTGGCGAGCAGCTCGTTGGTGTCGTATTTGTTGATGGTGATGCGCGAGGAGCGAATGCCCGACCCATTGTAGGGGATATGCAGTTTCTCCAGTTCCGTCTGCAAGGCCCCGTCCTCGCCCGGACGGCCGTGCAGCGCGATAAACACGGCATCCACCAGGTTCTTCAGTTGGGGGTACGTGATGCGCTGCGGCTCCTGCAGGCTGCGGCCGGTGTATTTGCGGGTTATGCCCTCTGCCTCTTGGATGATCTGCGCCAGCACCGGGTGCGGCTTACCGCCATGCTCAAAGTGCTGTATCTTCTCTTTTATATCGTCTGCATTGTCCTTCAGCATAATGTTGACCGGAATCGTGTAGAGACGGTGCGCCTCGTTGCTGCCCGTCAGGAAGATGGGCAACGGCTCGTATTTAGTGGACGAGGAAAGCTTCTCATATATGTTCCGGCCGCTCTCCACGGATATATGGCGCTCCGAAGAATAGCCGCCCATGATCACGCCCACCCGTATCTTGTCGTGGCGGTGCGCCTGCTCGTCCTGTATGGCGCTGTCCAGCTTCTGCAGCAGCCGCGTCAGTTTCACGGTGTCTTTTCCGGACTTCAGCCTCTCGGCCACCGAGGTGCGGATGATATAGGTCAGGAACTGTGACGGGTTCAGCCCGATTTCCGCTGCCTGATGGAAGAAGAACGACGAAGGCAGCATGCCCGATGTCGTGTTCGGGTCGTTCAGGAAAATTTCGCCGCTGTCGGTGATAAAGCCATCGAGGCGGGCATATACGTTAAAGCCGAAGCTCTTGAACAGCCTGCTGGTCGCCTGCCGGATTTCCTGTATCTGCTCGGTCGGCAGGTTGATGGGGGTGATTTTGCGGCTCAGGCCGGGCAGGTACTTGGACCGGTAATCGAACACCTCGCTGCCTTTCACGATCTCGGTCGGCGGCAGCGCCAGCGGTTTGCCCGTCTCGTCCTGCACCACGATGCACGAAAACTCCTTGCCTTTGATGAAAGCCTCCACCAGTATCTGCTGCTCGTGCTCTATGTTCGTTAGTGTGATACTATCGGTGGTGCTGTCGGCAAACGTTATGTTTATATGGTTCAGCAATTGCTCGGGGTGATATATAATGGAGCCGTCCTGTAGCAGCACCGGCATGCCGATGCCTTCCCGGATGTCCACAAGTTGCTTCATGCTCACCAGTTGCTTCTCCTGGCCCATCGCCAGCCACTGGTTATTGTAGATGGTTTTGGTGAAGAAGCTGCGCTCCACTCCTGCCTCAAAAGCGGCAAAATCATCTTCCTTGATGATGGAAACGCCGATAGAGGAACCCTGGTGCGGCGCCTTCAGCACCAGCGGAAACCCGAGGTCTGCGACCAACTGCTTATATATGCTTTCGCGCTGGTTCAGGTCGGCCCAGTCGGCGTACTGGATGATGCGGTAATCGGGCGTCGGGAAGCCGTGCTGCTTGAGCATCTCCTTCTGCGCGGCTTTGTCGATGCCGATGGCGGAGGGCAGGATGCCGGAGCCGGAATACGGGATATGGTACCACTCCAGCAAACCCTGAATGCTGCCGTCTTCGCCGTAGGGGCCGTGCAGGGCCAGGAACGCGAAATCGAAGTGACTCTTAAACTCGTGGGGCAGCAGGCGCTTGCCCGCTTTGGCGATGATGGCGTCCTGCTCGGCTATGCTCAGCTCGCCCAGCGACTCCATATAGATCTGCAGGCCGTGCTCCGTTTCCGGCAGGGCCTCCACCGGCGGGTAAAAATCGCGGATGGTGCCTTTGTATATATACTGCCAGTCCAGCAATATAAAATTGCCGAGGCTGTCCACAAACACCGGCACCGCCTCAAACAGCGCCTTGTCTAAATTGTCGTAAACCGTGCGGCCACCTGCAAACGAAATCTCCCGCTCCCGCGACGGCCCACCGAAAATTATTCCTACTTTCATTCCTGCAAAGGTAACAAATGAGCAAGTAAAGTTAAGCTATATAATAATGAGTTTAAAGTTGTTTTGTCAGGCTGGTGTCGCCACTCCTAAGTTACGGCAGAAGTTAACCTTAACATGAACTTGGTAATATTCTGCCTAAGACTTGAACTGCTGTATATCCCACTGGACTCAATCCTTTAAAGTTCTATAGTTTGCTTTGGTGCTCTCAGGCCGAGAGGCCTCGTTTTCCCATGAGGCGCTGTGTACATTTCCTGCCAGGGGTTGGGGCCCCTTGTCAGGGCGGCTGCCGCTCCCGCGGCCCCGGAAACCCTCGAATAGAGGGCCCCTCCCCCCGGCGCCTCATGGGAAAACTGGAAAGAGCGTCGCTTTGAGCAGCCTACTGCAGGATTATGTATAAAGGTGGCTGGCTGGTTCAAAACAACTTGAATTCAAGTTAATTCCCGTGCCCACATATATATATAAACTATTTTACTCCCAGCTATAATTCCGGAAGAACATATATCCAGAACTAATTATATAAATAGCATCTAAATGACACACCGCAAGCGTACCCATGATACAAACCTACCTCCCACCCTCACAACTTATGCTCCTTTTGCTATATTTGCCGCAGCAACAAATTTTCCTGAATAACGAACAACGAGTATCGGACAACGAAACCAGACCATTTCATGAGAACCATCGACCAATATGACTTTGCCGGCAAAAAGGCACTGGTGCGCGTAGATTTCAACGTGCCCCTCGACGAGAACTTCCATATCACGGACGATAACCGCATCCGCGCGGCGGTGCCCACCATCCGGAAAATACTTGACGACGGCGGCGCTGTCATCCTGATGTCGCACCTGGGCCGCCCCAAAGGCGGACCCGAGAACAAATACTCCTTGGTGCATCTGGTGGACCGCCTGAAGGAGGAGTTCAACACCACCGTGTGGTTCGCCAACGACTGCATCGGGCCGGAGGCGGCGCAAATGGCGCAGGCCCTGAAGCCGGGCGAGATTCTGTTGCTGGAGAACCTGCGCTTCCACAAGGCGGAGGAGAAAGGCGACCCTGACTTTGCGCGGGAGCTGTCCACACTGGGCGATGTGTACGTGAACGACGCTTTCGGCACCGCACACCGCGAGCATGCCTCCACAGCCGTGATTGCGCGCTACTTCCCTAACGACAAGCTGATGGGCTACGTGATGCAGGCGGAACTGGAGAACGCCCGCCGCGTGCTGGACAATGTGGAGCGCCCCTACACCGCTATCATGGGAGGTGCCAAAATCTCCGACAAAATCCTCATCATCGAGCGCCTCATGGACAAGGTCGATAACCTGATCATTGGCGGCGGCATGTCTTATACCTTTGTGAAGGCCGACGGCGGCACCATCGGCTCCTCGCTGGTGGAAGAAGACAAAGTGGAACTGGCGGGCCGTATGATTGCCATGGCCCGCGAAAAAGGGGTGCAACTGATGATTCCGGTAGACTCGGTGGTGGCAGACGAGTTCAGCAACGACGCCAACATCGACACCTGCCTGAGCCACCACATCAAGCCCATGTGGATGGGACTGGACATAGGCCCGAACGCCCGAGAAGAGTACGCCGCCGTGATCGCCAACTCCAAAACCATCCTGTGGAACGGCCCGATGGGCGTATTTGAGATGTCGAACTTCTCGGTGGGCACCGAGGCCGTGGCCGAGGCCGTTGTAGAGGCCACCCGCCGTGGCGCCTACTCCCTCATTGGGGGCGGTGACTCTGCCGCTGCCGTGAACCAGCTGGGCTATGCCGACAAGGTATCGTACGTATCAACCGGCGGTGGTGCGCTGCTGGAGTATATGGAAGGGAAAACGCTGCCAGGCGTTGCCGCCCTCGAACGCAACGACTACTAAGCCAATGCCAAGAGCTATATAAAAAACCCCTGTCGCTGCAAAGCGGCAGGGGTTTTTATGTTAATTTTATGTTACCAAATAAATTATACCATTATCAATTAGGTTTTGCGCATGTTCACTTTGCAACCATATCCAACCACCCCTGCCCCTCCTTATTTAAGGAGGGGAGTCTGATAACACAGCTTTAAGCACCAATGGCTATAGTTGAAGATATTATAAGTGTAAGCAAACTCACCATATATAGCCATGCGCTTGCAATACGCAGGAAAGAAGAAGGTGCAAGTAAAACTCCCCTCCTTAGACAAGGGGGCAGGGGGGGTTGGACAGATACGCAGAATCAATTTAATATTAGTATTAATCATCCTTTTATCACAGCTTACCTCAGGTTGAGATTCACGCCTGCCCTGAGGCTTATGTTTTCATCCAGGTAAGGGTTTCCGAGCTGCCAGCCCGCTGTTTTGCCGGTTACGCTTAAAAAGGAAGAAAAGTGCCGGCTTAAATTCAGTGCTACTTTCAGGTCAGTTGCCCCTCCTGCTTTGCCTTTCTCATCAAAAAAGCTTTGCTCTTCCGGCTGCATCCATATGTGCAACGCCACGCTGCCATAAAGCCTGCCGCTTCTGTCAAGTGCTTTATCAATCAAAGCAACATCTAACCCGGGAAAGGTCTCAGTACGATTGTTATAGGTATGGAGGCCCAACAGCAGATTATTTGATTTCCACCGCATGGGCAGTTGCAGGCCGATATCGTTTCCGAAATTCGTGGGGATGTACTGCCCCATAAAGTTGAATGAGAAGTTTCTGCCAAGATGAATGCGGTTGATGAAGAAAATTGCAGGATTGATGAAGTTAAGTAGCGACAGCTTTTGCTGGTCTTTCAGAAAGTCCTGCGCCTCGGGCGACAGATCATCGAACCCAACTCTGCGGTTTACCCCCTCTCCTCCCGGAAAAGGGTCGCGGGCTGTGTAGGGCTGGTTCGGGTTGAACATATCAAATGCCCAGGCTGTAAAATCAGCCCCGGCAAAGTCGCGCTGGCCCGGGTCGGGGTTTTCATGTGGTGGTGCATCCACTTTCACTGTATTTGAAGCATGGCTGATAGAGAACTTCAGGTAGTGCCAGGTATAGTAAGCGTTGTACAGGTACAGCGCGTTTTTGTAGCTGGTGCGTTCATGATAAAAATCCTGGAGCATGTTCGTCTGCGTGCTCAGGTTTTGGGCATGCACCCCCGCCACATAGGAATACAACAGCGCACTCGGTTCATGCGCCTTCAAACCGGACAGTTGCTCGTCACTGACTCCATATACTGTACCATCCCAGCGGCTGAAGAGCCAGTTGCCGTTTTTTGCGTTAATGCCATTTACACCCAACACGGCACGGTGGAACTCTTCATGTGCCCATATGCCCAGGGGGATGGGCAGTTCGCTCCCATACTTTACAAAGCCCAGGCTTAGCAAATACTTAGTTGTCTTGTTCAGCAGCACCCTGCCTGGGGCTGCTCTCCCTTCATCCAGCCTGATAAGTTTATCGCCCAGCAGGTCTATACCTCTGTAACCGAGGTCGTAGAAGTTATTGCTCCATTCCAGGCTTTGCTGCATCGAAGGGTATGTATAGGGGAGGCCCATGTTCTGGGGCAGGTCCAGCACTGAAAGCGAAAGGCGCAGTTTATAAGCAGCCGTGTCCTGGGCCGTGGAAGTAAAACTCAGAAGAACCAGTGCAGCGGTGGCTACACGCAAGATGATATGTTTCATTTTATTGTTTCAAGGGGTTAGAATAGAAAAAGCTGCAGTATTGCAAGCTGCATAAGGCACAGCGAAGCCGCTCTCGCAAAAAAGCTTTGGGCTTTTTGTGAAATCAAATGAGGAATAGGTTCGGGGAAGACAAAAACTACTGCTGATTCATGCTTGCCTGTGTACCGGCGGCTTTTTTCCGGATAAGCGCTAAAGCAGAGGCCATCTCACGGTCGGTGCCATTTAATACGTCCTGTACTGTTGGCACTACGATGTGGTGCGGAATGACACCCCGGTTTTTCACTGGCTCCTCGGAAATGGCGGTGTAGTACGACCAGAGCGGGATGCCAAGGTCTATCTTGGTGTTTGGCAGGGGCAGAATGGAGAAGTAGCCGCTGTTGTCGCCCTGGTAAGCGCCACCTGTCTCCTGTCCTACAAAAGTGGCCCGCCCCATGTTATGCACCACCGAGGCAAACTCTCCCGTGACAGAAAAGCTCCAGCCATTCGTCAGGATATACACATCACCGGTATAGGCATCTTTCTGCGGCTTGAGCTCCCGCAGGTATTTGGCTGGCTGCACGTCGAAGGTGCCCTGGCCGTTCTTTTTCATTCTGCTCCTGAAATACCAGTAGTACCAGGGCTCATGGGCTTTGCCGGAGAAACTGAACTTCTTGTTTGAGTTGGAGACTACGCGACTGAAGTAGTGATAGGGCTTATCTGCCAGATAAGAGCTCAGCAGCATGCCTAATCCATCCATACCACCTTCGTTATTCCGCACATCCAGTACCAGCGCCTTTGCTTTGCGCTCTTTGATAGCCTCGAAAGCACCGGCCATAAACTTCCTGAACTTCTGCGCTTTGCTATTCATAAACCAGTCTATCTCCAGCACCGCAATGTTGTCCGCCGTAAAATTCAGTCGGAAGGGTGGCTGCGCTGGCTTTGCCGCCGCTTTTTCCTGCTCAGACGCTTTGATGGTTTCTAAGCTTACGGCCGGAAAATCCTTTGTGACTGCCTCGCCGTCCGCGCCCCGGTAGGTGACAGCATACACAGGCGACGCTTCCACAAAAGCAGCAAAATGTCCGCTAAAATAGTTGCTCATGTCCTGGTACTTTGAGGTCTGCACCATCCCATCCGCAAATGACAGGTAGGGCAGTAACGCTTGCTGTATCTCCTGAAAGCGCTTTCCGTTTATAGCCAGCAACTCCGCGCCAGCAGGAGCCGCCCCCCATCGGCATAGTGATAGAGGATGTGCGCCTTGCCAGCCGTCACGTACAGCTTTAGCGGGAAAAGCTGGTCGGTATGATACCAGTAGTTGTACGCTCCATCGGGCGCTCCTTTGGGTATAAGCTTCGTGTGTCCGCAGCGAATAAATGTGACGAGTGGCTTTAGGGAGGCATAAAACTCCTGCTCCGTCATGGGTTTATTCAGAGCGGCAAAAGTGCTGTCGAACTCCGCGTCAAACACCTCCTTCGGGGTATACCGGTACAGCCCCGGATGGGCTTCTTCCAGTGCCCGCCGGAACAAGGAGAAGTCTTCGCGCAACTGCTCAGGGGTAAACACTTCTGCCTGCCGCGGGGCAAGCTGGGCACAGGAAAGCAAGGGCAGACATACCAGCAACACGAACTGCAGCAAAAAGGCTAATCTTTTCATCTTCAAGGCTTAAAAGGTTGTTGTTGCTGCAAACTTAGGGTGTGGATACAGGCAAAGCGTCTTATCCGCTAAGTTCAGACAAGTATTTTCGACTTTGAGACGTATGCCGTTGGCGTAAGACCTGTCTGCTTCTTGAAGACAGCATTGAAGGTGGCTTTGGAGCTGAACCCTGCCTCCAGGGCAATGGCTAAGGTCGTGTAGTGGCTAAAGGCAGGATTCAACAGCAGGCGCTTTGCCTCCGCTACCCTGTATTCATTTACGAAATCATAAAAATTTTTATGCAGTCGCTCGTTCACAACACGCGACAGGTGGTGCCTGGGGATACCAGTCGCCTCCGCAAGTTCCTGGATGCTGAGCTCATTTTGTAGGTACGGCTTCCGCTCCTCCATAAACTGAAGCAGTTGGCCCAGGTACTCTTCGGCCGCGTCCTCCTTCAACCCCGACTTCTGATACTTCACCGCAGCGAGATTTTCGCCTGTCTGCATCTCGTTCACCGCCTCGTCGGGAGCTGGCACCTCTGCCTCCTCTGCTTCTTTCCTGCCCTGCGGAAACGGCAGCGAATTATTGAAGATAGCGGGCTGCGAAAGCGCTTTGTACCCTATCCAGTAGATACACACAATAACCCCCAGATAGTGAAAATGGTATACCTCCGACACCCAGGGCACATTCCATTTGCGGGCGTAGAACACCACCACGCCGATCAGAATGATGCAGAAAATCAACTGTACAAACTGCTTCAGCCACCGCAAGCGCACTTTTCGCAGTTCTGAGAAGCGCTGGAGTATGTTCTGTTCGTGCCTCCGGATAAGGACGAGTGCGGCATACGTATAGCCCAGGTGCAGAAAGTTGAGCAACTGGTTCAGGGTACCGAAGTCATCCTCCGATGCTTTGTCAAAGTTCTCGAGGTACGCGGTTTTAACTGCCGCTGGCTGCAGAAAATAGGGCAGCAAGTACAGCAGACACAGGGCAAACGGCACAAGGTGCAGAAAATCTTTCTTCCGCCAGACAGGTCTCTCACTGGTGAGTTTGGCGGTGAACAGGTATATGAGCGGACCAAATAGGGACGGCAGCAGCCAGCCTACTTTGCTCAGGTGCGGGAAGGCAAGGAAGAAGTCGCGTGTGTCGTATGCCACGAGCACTGTCTGTATAGATAACAGCAGGACAAGCGCCCCCAGCAGGCGGTTTGCCAGTTTGTTTTGCCTGCGCGTAAAGAGTAAGGTCGCCAAACACACTCCCTGCACTGCACCCGCCACCAGAAACACTTGTAAAGCAGCCAATGACATCGCCTTTTTTCTTTCAAAAATAAACTTTTCCCTGAATTTAAGCTATTCGGCAACTGATTGCCCCAGGTGCTTCGCTAAATTTAGTACGCATCAACCGGCGGCAGTGCGCTGCTGGAGTATATGGAAGGAAAACGCCGCCGGTCGTTGCCGCCCTGGAGCGCAACGGCTACGAAGCCAACAGCAAAAGTTGTTATATATACCCCTTGTCGCTGCAACATGGCAGGGGGTATATCACACCGGAAAGTATGCAGGAGCGGGAAACAATTCAAATGGAAAATCGCTTAACTGATTCTCTATTCATAAAAGTAATGATATTATATAAGCCATATATAAAATATTTATATATTTGGGTGCCAATATCTATACGTCTGTCTCAAGTAAGAATAACCGGTTCTATATATAGTGTGTGGCGGGTTCCGCTTCATATGCCAAAATCTTCTATCACCCTTCATCACTCGCTTTAATGGCCTCTCCTTTTAAACTCAGCCTTGCTACCGTCTCCCTGCTTCTGTTCTTATGCACATGCGCAAAAGCTCAAAATGACAGGGCAGCGTATTTTATAACCCTGGCAGGAGATACTGTTCAGGCAGCCATTGTGAACGCAAGCGACGAAAAGAACACCTTCGGCTTTAAGTTTAAAAACAGCGCGGGCGGAAACCAGGACCGGGAATATAAACCCGGCGAGGTGAAGGAAGTGATATATGGAAATGAGAAGTACGTTTCTGCTTTCATCCCGGACCCGGCCTTTAACCAAGCAGTGTTTTTAAAAATGCTGATCGAAAGCGAGGTGAACCTGTACAAGGCAGTTGACACAAACGGGAAGGCACATTTCTTTTTTCAGGAGGCAGGTGGAGAACTCCAACTGCTGCAGGAGAAAACATACAGCGGGCTGTTGAAGGTACATCTGAGAGGCTGTGCAACTATGAATTTCGATGATCCCTCCTTCGTGAAAAAATACGGCTACAGCGCCACCGGCCTGTCAAAATTTTTCATAGCCTACAACACCTGTGCAAGCCCTGGCGCGCCCATCATCGAGCACAAGAACAAAACAGAGTTATATATCACGAAGGGCGTGACAGCGGGCATGGCCAGCACATCCGTGTCCTTAACCACCATCGTGGCGAAACCCGGCAGCTATGGCACCTATGTGAACATGAATGCAGGCGTGTTCGGGGAGCTTCATATCGGCAGGCATTTGTCCACGCTGCTGGAGTTGCAATACCACAGCTACAAAGGCGGGCTTTATGAGCCGGATGCTTTTTATCCCGACGAGATAGAAATCGAAATGCAATATGTGAGGGTGCCCCTGCTGCTAAAGTACACCACCTCCGGAAAAGTCAGGTTGTTTGCGAATGCCGGTCCTCATGCAGACGTGCTGATCGGGCAAAGTGGCAGGAGAAACTACAGCAAAATAGAGTCTGATTACCATCCTGATTTCGCCAGGCTTTCTTATGGCCTGACCGGGGGTGCGGGGGTTGCGCTGGCGCCGTTCTCAAAAACAACGGCGCTTAAATTGGAGGGCAGGTACAGCAAAACAACGCTTAACACGGGCGTTAACCCGTGCGGCACCCTCGCCTCTTACCAGTTGCTGGTCGGTTTCAGTTTCTGATGAAGGGGTAGCGCCCCTGGCATCTACCGGCGCAGGCTATATATGGTCGTCGTTCACCTCCAGCCAGTAGCCGTCCGGGTCCTGGAAAAAGATTTGCCGGATGCCGTCGGAGCGCAGGTTGGGGGTTTTGGAAGTCTCCTCGAAGTTGCCGTAGGGAATGCCAAGCTCCTCCAGGTTTTCCATAAAGTCCTCCAGCGAGTCCACGCTGAAGCATATGTGCGTGTTCTTCTCATGCGCTATAAGGCTCGGTGCCCCTTCAATCAGGTGCAACTGGCTGCGCCCGCCCATGCTGAACCAGACATGCCAGCCGTCTTTGAAGGGCTCCGGAATCTGGCGCAGTTGCAGCACCTCCTCGTAAAATTTCACGCTTCGGCTGAGGTGATGCACGTAGAGCGCGATGTGGTTGATGGCGGTGGATATGGAATGCATAAAGGAAAACTCTGTTCGGCTGCTGTTATATATATAGCTGTGGCCGCTGTTGTTGGTTGCGTTCCGCAAATTTGAAACAAAAACCTTGGCAAAGCAACCGGAAGCTCATCCCTGCAAAACACTTCTCTCCATTTAGGAGTATTCTAAGGAGGAATAGATTCTTCCGGAAAGTCTGCATTTACATATACTGCAACCGGCTTACCGCTTTGTTTCATCTTTAGCTGCCCGAGTTATGCCACAACACGCCACAGACAAATTACTGCGAACAGCGCTGGCCTGCTTTCTGCTGCTGTTCTGCTTCGGTGCCCTCGCCCAGGAGCCGGTGCATTCCGGGAAACGCGAAATCGTTTTCCGCGCCGTCCACGTCATCCCCATGGACAAAGAGCGGGTGCTGGAAAACCAGGATGTGGTGGTGAAGGACGGCGTTATCACGGCTTTGGGGAACACAGGCAAGGTGACATATGGGAAAGACGCGCTGGTGATAGACGGCAAAGGCAAGTACCTGATGCCGGGGCTGGCCGAGATGCACGCGCACGTGCCGCCCGTGGATGATTTTGCGCCGATGGAGGAAGTGCTGCAGCTTTTTGCGTTGAACGGCATTACGACCATACGCGGCATGCTGGGCCACCCGCGCCACCTGCAGCTGCGCGACAGAATCAATGGCGGCGAACTCATCAGCCCCCGCTTTTACACCTCCGGCCCCTCCTTCAACGGCAACAGCGTGAAAACTCCGGCGCAGGCCGCCGAGATGGTGCGGGAGCAGAAACAGGCCGGGTATGATTTCCTGAAGCTGCACCCCGGCCTCACCCCCGAAACGTTTGCCGCCATCGCCAAAACAGCCAAAGAAGTGGATATCCCCTTTGCCGGCCATGTGTCATATGATGTGGGCATATGGCCCGCCATTGTCGCAGGCTACGCTTCCATCGACCATCTGGACGGCTTTGTGGAGGGTCTGGTGCCTGGGCTCGATTCCATTCCGGAGCAGGAAGCGGGGCTGTTTGCCATGTACATTGCCGACGAGGCCGATGAGTCGCGCATCCCAAAACTGGTAAACGCCCTCCGCGAAAACAACATCTGGGTGGTGCCGACGCAGGCCCTGGCCGAGCGCTGGATAGCGGCCGACAAAGCCCCCGAGGCACTGCGCCAAGCTCCCGAAATGGTGTATATGGATGCCGCAACCCTTGAAAAGTGGACATCTGCTAAAAAGGACATGATGCAGCACCCGAAGTACGATGCTGCCGAAATTGCCGACTATATAAAGCTCCGGCAAAAGCTTATATATGAGAGCAACGAAAACGGCGTCGGGCTGCTGCTGGGTTCTGATGCACCGCAGGTATTCAACGTGCCGGGCTTCTCCACGCACCACGAACTGCGTTACCTGGTGGACGCGGGCCTTAGCCCCTACGAGGCCCTGCGCACCGGCACCGTCAACGTGGGCCGCTACCTCAACCGCCCGGACATCGGCACCATCAAAGCCGGTGCCGCCGCCGACCTAGTTTTACTGGCGGGCAACCCCCTGAAGGATATAACGCAAACACAAAATATTGAAGGCGTGCTTGTTGCCAAACGCTGGCTCCCGAAGGCCTATATAGCGCAGGAACTCAAAAAGCTGGAGAAGCGGTAATATAACTTTCGCCATGCCGAGCTAAAGGCTGAAAAAGTGCTCCTTCTCAACGGGCTTGGCTTTGCTGTGGCGTAGCTACAGTAAAGGTGTGGTTATAGTTTTGTTGTTTTTCCTTTTATTTCGAAGGAGTTGAAGAACTTTTGAGCTGAAGGGTTGAATATATCTGAATCACTCATTACCACATAAAGTTCGTACTCCGTTTGGTCAACAATGAATAGTCGCACTTGAAGCACTACTGGCTGATGCTCCAAAGAGATTTGAGCCTCACACACCTCAATGCCTTTGTAGTCATAAAAGTTAAGGAAGTCCACTTTCGCTTTCAAGGTTTCAGCTTTCTTGTACACGTTTGCCTTGCATTTTTCTCTAATAGATGCCTTATCGGCAGGCAAAACCGCTTCATCGTATGTAGTGTGACTGAACGAGTATCCTAAGTTTTCATCATCTTCATTTTGAGAGTTGATGATATTCAAGTGTACAGTATATTCGCCCAACTCTGGAACATAGCCAACTCTATCAGTTTTCTTTACTTTATAGTCAGGATGATTTATAACATATCCTCCTTCTCTGCTTTCAAACTGCACCCACTCCTTTTGAGCCTCACTCACGTCTTTCATTGATGTGTTGTCACTACAACCAAAGTGAACTAAAGCCACAAAGAGCAAGGCAAACCATTTTTCCATCTATGTTTATAATTAACTATAACTGCCCGATATAAGTGAACATCCGTTTTACTATTAATTATGACAGACACCAGTAACTGAACTACTGAATATACTATATATTACATTACAAATACCTTTAACTAATCTTTTTCCCTCTGCACTTTTCTTCTTTTATATTGCCTTGGCGGGTTTCGTCTTTGCGCAAATACCAGTAGCTTTACTTTTCATCACCAACCACATTTTATCAGTACATGCGCCCCAGGTTTCTCCCGGTTATATATAGCTTATTTGCCCTGCTCCTGTTCAACAGCTGCGCCAAACTGGCCCATACACCTGCAAAGCAAAGCGCCGCTGCTAAGAAAAAAACACCATTCAGCGTGCAGGAGGCCACCATCGCGGATATACACAAGGCCTTTGAGGAGGGCACCTGCACCTGCGAGCAACTGGTGACCACTTACCTCCACCGAATCAAGGCCTACGATCAGCCGACCAGGCTGAACTCCATCATTCTCACCAACCCTAACGCCCTGGCCACTGCCCGGCAACTGGACCAGGAGTATGCGCAGACAAAGCAGCTCCGGAAACTGCACTGCATCCCGCTCATCGTGAAGGACAACTACAACACCGCCGGGCTGCAGACCACCGCCGGGTCGCTGGCTATGAAAGGCTTTGCCCCTGACCGGGACGCCTATCAGGTAAAAGCCCTGAAGGACGCCGGTGCCATAGTGCTGGCCAAAGCCAATATGGCCGAGTGGGCCTTCAGCCCGAAAGTCACCATCAGTTCCATAGCCGGCGAAACCCTGAACCCCTACAACCTGGCATTTGTGCCAGCCGGGTCCAGCGGCGGCACGGCGGCGGCAGTGGCGGCCAATTTCGGCATGGTGGGTTTGGGCACTGATACCGGCAACTCCATCAGGGGGCCGTCGTCGCACACCGCGCTGGTCGGTTTCCGCACGACCCTGGGCCTGACCAGCCGCAGCGGCATCGCGCCCCTGTACCTGCGCAACGATGTGGGCGGCCCCATGGCGCGCACCGTGGAAGACGCCACCAAAGTGCTGGAGGTGATTGCCGGCTACGACCCCGCCGACCCGCTGACTGAACACAGCCGGGGCGAGGTGCCGGAAAACTACCGCCAGTTCCTGGACAGGAACGGCCTGAAAGGTGCCCGCATCGGGGTGCTGCGCGCGCTGACCGAGGCCACTCCGGATACGCAGGTGATGGCGCTGTTTGAGCAGGCCATTACCGACCTGCGCCGACTGGGGGCCGTGGTGGTAGACTCCGTCGAGATAAAAGACTTCGACAGCCTGCGCGAGAACCAGTGGTGCGCTGTTTTCCGGCACGACATCAACCAGTACCTTTTTGCGCTCGGCGACAGCGTGCCCGTGAGCAGCCTGGAGGAAATCATCGCCTCCGGCAAATACGCACCCTATATAGCCGACGACCTGAAGTACCAGTACACGCAGGCAGACGCCGTAGGCGAAACCATATGCACCGACGCCTATACCGACCTAAAAAGAATCTCCTTCCGGGAGGCCGTGGAGGCCGCGATGGATGCGCAGCAGCTGGACGCGCTCATTTACCCGACCTGGACCAACCCGCCCGCCAGGGTAGGCGATATGGAAGGCTACAAAGGCGACAACAGCCAGGTGATTGCCCCGCACACCGGGCAGCCTGCCTTTACCGTGCCCATGGGCTATACTTACGAGAACCTGCCGGCGGGTCTGCAGTTCCTGGGCCGCATGTTCGGCGAACCCACACTGATACGGCTGACCTATGCCTACGAGCAGGGCACCAAACACCGAAGGCCACCGGCTCGCTTAACGGGAAAGGCACCTAAACCGGTGACGAAAAATTAGGCTGGCGTTTGTGATAAAGCCGGAAAAATCGTATCTATAAGAGACGGTTCCCCGGAACCGGAAAGCCACGCGGCCTTGTTCCTTTATGGCAGGGATTTCTGGAAGATGCGATAGGGCATCAAACGAAAGAATTCCTGCTTTCCGACACTGGTGCCATTTTAGGGATGGCACCCTCTGCTTACATATTGGCGGCATCTGCAACGCATACGTTACCTGCCCATTCACGACGCATCAACATAAATGAAGACAATTCTGATACTGCTGTTTGCCCTCGCCGCTTTTCCCTCCGCCGGGCAGAAGTTCTCGTTCTCGTACCACACCGATTACCCGAAGCTGCTGGCCCGCACCCAGGCCAAAACCGACAAACTTTATTACCCGAAACAGGTGAAGCGCTTTGTGCAGAACGACACCAGCCTGACGGATTTTGAGGTGCTGGCCCTGCTGGTCGGGTTTACGGCAGACAAGAACTACTGCATACCCCGGGATATGGAGATGGAGCGCAGCCTGTATCAACTGAACGACCAGGGCAGGTTCCGCGAGGCAGTGAGCAAAGGGCGGAGCTTCAACAAAACGCACCCCCTGCACCAGGCCACCCTGATTGAGCTGTCGTTTGCCTACCACCAGCTGCACATGCCTGACTCGTCGGCTTACTTCGGGCGCCAGTTTCACCGCGTGATGGACGCCATGGCCCTGTCCGGCTCCGGCTTGCACCCCGACTCCGCCCTGTTCTCCCTCACCCCCACCGACGGACGGAACCTTATCACGAGATACCTGAAAGCCGAGATTGGCAGCACGGACTCCGCCACCGACGCACACGGAAACTTTTTATATGTGCTGGAGTATGTTTCTGAGGAGGATGGCGCCAGACTGCCCCTCTACTTTAACGTGCAGCACGCCTACCGGCAGATGAAAAAGCAGTTGCACGCTAACCCCGAAAAAGCCGAGGCCATGCGCCCGAACTCCGGCAAGAGCAAAAGCCAGTAGCAGGCACGGCGCGGCTTTACCCGCTATATAAACCATATATAACCCACCAGCCAACAAAACCAGAAGAAGTATGGCAGCCTATGTACTTGTTGAAGTAGAAGTAACCGACCCGGCCACGTACGAGGAATACAAGCAGCTCACCCCCGCCACACTCGCGGCGTACGGCGGCAGATTCATCGTGCGGGGCGGCGCCAGTGAAACCCTGGAGGGCGGCTGGAAGCCAAACCGCGTGGTGGTGCTGGAGTTTCCGAGCGTGGAGCAGGCGAAGACCTGGTGGAACTCGCCGGAGTATTCCAAAGCGAAAGCCATACGCCAGCGGGCAGCCAGCACAAAGATGATTGTGCTGGAGGGTTTTGAAGGCTGAGCCGCCAAATTAGGGCTTTGGGATATATAGATGTAACTGAAACTGCCTTTGTGCGCTACACTTTTTTGCCGCAACAAAAGCGCCTGGCTTTGCTTCTGTTAGCGGCGATATAATTAAGCGATAAGCAAAAAGAGGCAAGCCAAATGTAATTTTAAGACAGCATTTACTGTCTGTTAACGTACGCTTTGGTGTCTGAATCCGTACATCAGGCATTCCGTTAAATGGCCATAAGTGCAACAGAGGCCTGTTTCAAACATGGCACATGTATTGGATATGGTCAGGCACAAAAATAAATCCGCCACGCCTGCCAAACATATATAGCCTCATGTTCCGCCACAGCCTCCTCCTCATCTACCGAAACTTCAAGCGGTTCAGAAGCACGTTCTTCATCAACCTGCTTGGCTTGTCTACGGGCTTGGCCTGCACGCTGCTCATATACCTGTGGGTGAGCGATGAAGTCAGCATGGACAAGTTTCATGAAAAGGACGGACAGCTTTTTCAGGTGATGACGAACCATGATAATTCCGGCGGTATCGTGACCTGGGAAGTGGGCCCGGGGCTACTGGCCGAGGCGCTGGCGGAGGAATTGCCTGAAGTGGCCTACGCCGTCAGCTCTTCTGGTATCCCCGATAAGTTCACCATATCCGCTGAAGAGAACCACATCAACGCGGCGGGCCAGTTTGTAGGCGAAGATTTCTTCAATATTTTCTCCTACCGACTTATCCAGGGAAACAAAAGCCAGGTGCTGGCGGATAAAAACGCCATTGTCCTATCCGAATCCCTGGCGCAGAAGCTGTTCGGCACCACCCAGAACGTTGTCGGCAGAACCCTGGAATGGCAAATCCTGCAGTTCAGAAAGCCGGTTGTCGTGACGGGCGTTTTCAAAGACGTCCCTCCTGCCTCCTCCGAGCAGTTCGACTTTCTGGTGTCGTTTGAGGAATTTAAAGACATGCTCGGCAGCGGCCTCCACTGGGACAACCACAATGCGAAAGCCTACCTGCTTTTACAGGAAGGAACAGACGCGGGGCAGTTTAACCGCAAGATTACCGGGTTTATAAAGAGCAAGCTCCCGGCCTCCAATGTCACTGTATTCATCAGGCCCTACTCTGACAAGTATCTATATGGCACCTATGAGAACGGGGTGCAGGCTGGCGGCCGGATTGCGTACGTGAAGCTGTTCTCGCTGATTGCCGTTTTCATACTGGTGATTGCATGCATCAACTTCATGAACCTGTCCACGGCAAAAGCTTCCCGACGCATAAAGGAAGTCGGCATCAAAAAAGCCATGGGTGCCAGCCGGGAGTCGCTTGTCCTGCAATATATGGGCGAGTCCATGCTGATGGCGTTCGCCTCGCTTATACTTGCGCTTGTGCTGGCGGAGCTTTCCCTTGCAACGTTCAACCAGATAACTGGGAAGCAGCTCGTCCTTTCGTTTGACACCCACTTTGTGCTGGCGGCACTCGGCATCACACTCATCACGGGCCTGCTGGCTGGCAGCTACCCGGCCCTGTACCTGTCCGGTTTCAAGCCCGCCACCGTGTTGCGGGGCAAGCTCGACAGCCTGGGCGGGGAACTCTGGGCACGGAAGGGATTGGTAGTGTTCCAGTTCACGCTTTCGATCATCCTGATTGTGGCGGTGCTGGTGATATACAAGCAGATTGAATATGTGCAGACGAAGAACCTGGGATATAACAAAGACAACATCGTCTATTTTAATGCAGAAGGCAGCGTGCAGGAAAAGCTGGAGACTTTCCTTTCAGAAGTAAGGAAGGTACCGGGCGTAGTGAACGCCTCGAGCGGGGGCAGCATTATCACAGATGTCGGATCCACAATCGGTTTGTCGTGGCCAGGTAAAAATCCGGAGGAGGATGTGGCCTTCCAGGTACTGTCTGTAAACTACGATATGATTGAGACATTGGGCATCCAGGTGAAAGCCGGACGCGCCTTTTCAAGAAAATTCGCCACAGACACCGCCCGCATCATCGTGAATGACGCGGCAGTAAAAGCGATGGGCATGCAGGACCCGGTGGGAAAAGCGGTGAACCTGTGGGGCGAAGACAAGAAGATCGTCGGGGTGGTGAAAGACTTTCATTTCCAGTCGCTGCATGAGCATGTGAAACCGCTGCTTTTCAGGTTAGAGTCTGACAAAGCGATGAAGGTGATGGCAAAAATAGAGGCCGGAAAGGAAAAAGAAACCCTTGACCAGTTGCAGCAGCTCTACAAAGCATATAACCCCGGCTTCGTGCTCGATTACAGGTTCCTGAACGAGGACTATCAGCAGCTATATGCCGCCGAGCGGCGCGTAGCTGTCCTGTCCAGGTACTTCGCCGGTCTGGCAATCCTTATATCCTGCCTCGGCCTGTTTGGCCTGGCAGCCTTCACGGCCGAGAGAAGGTTGAAGGAAATAGGTGTCCGGAAAGTGTTGGGGGCGAGCGAGTTTAACATTGTGTACCTGCTGTCGAGCGACTTCACGAAGCTGGTACTGGCCTCTATTCTGGCTGCGTTGCCCCTGAGCTTCCTCCTCGTCAAATACTGGCTCGACAATTTCGCGTACCGGATAGATCTGGAGGCGTGGTACTTTATAAGCGCCGGGCTGGCGGCGCTGCTCATTGCCTGGTTCACGGTAGGCATGCAGGCTATAAAAGCCGCGCGGATAAATACGGTCCAATGCCTGAAGGATGTATAATGCGGCTGTAGCGCCCGGTTCGGTATTCTAACTTTGAGATTCGCAGCGTTTGTTCTGCCGCTGTACTTATTACGCCGGAATTAACTAATTTTGCGCGGTATATGATGGAAGAGCAAAAGAACAACCCGCTGCACGGCAAAACGCTGGAGATGATCCTGGTGCTGCTGGTGGACTACTACGGCTGGGAAGAGTTGGGGTACAAAATCAACATCAACAGCTTCAACAAAAACCCGAGCGTCAAATCCAGCCTGAAGTTTCTGCGCAAAACGCCCTGGGCGCGCCAGAAAGTGGAGGAGCTTTATGTGCGCACCTTCCACAGAAAGTAGCTTTTGCAGCGAAACCCGGCCTTACCTTTGCAGAGACCGAAGGCACAGCGCCTATATAGCATCAGCCCCTGAAACCACAAAACACAAAGGCCATATATAAACTGCGGCTCCTGCCCTATACCGGACGCATGAAGCACGTACATCCAGAAACCGCGCCGCCCGCATCACCCTCCGTTTTACCCGGCACAACCGCCAGCATTTAAGAAGAAGCATCTATGACCACAGATACCAGCACCCGCCTGAATAAGTTTATATCCGACTCCGGCTTTTGCTCCCGCCGCGAGGCCGACCGGTACATCGAGGAAGGCCGGGTCACCATCAACGAGAAAACGGCGCGCATGGGCGCCACCGTAAAACCCGGCGATAAAGTGGCCGTGGACGGCGAGCTCATCAAGCGCCGGAAACCCACCGACCGCCCCATCTACATCGCCTTCAACAAGCCGGCCGGCGTGACCACCACCACCGACACGAACGACAAAAACAACATCATCGACTTCATCGGGTACCCAAAGCGCATCTTCCCCATCGGCCGCCTCGACAACCCGACCGAAGGCCTCATCCTGCTCACCAACAACGGCGACATCATCAACAAAATCCTGCGGGCGGGCAACCTGCACGAGAAGGAGTACATTGTGACGGTGGACAAGCCCCTGACGCCGGAGTTTATATCGCGGATGAGCGGCGGTGTGCGCATCCTCGACACCGTGACGCAACCCTGTTTTGTGCAGCAGCAGGGCAAAAATACCTTCCGCATCATCCTGACGCAGGGCCTGAACCGGCAGATACGCCGCATGTGCGAGGCGCTGGACTACAAGGTGGTGAAGCTCAAGCGCATCCGGGTGATGAACATCAAACTGGGCAACCAGCCTGTGGGCAACTGGCGCCTGCTCACACAGGAGGAAACCGACACGCTGCACCAGCTCGTGGCCGAATCAGTGAACACCGAGGACGCCTCTGTTTTTGATTTCGAGGATACTCCACCCCCCGCAAAGCGCAGACCGGCAAAGCCGAAAACAGATTCCAGTAAACCTAAAACAGCGCCCGGCAAACCCAAGGGTGCGCCTGCCAAACCGAAAGAGGAGTTTGTAAATCCAAAATCAGCGTCGCTGCGGAAAAAAGCGGCGAGCGGCAGAGGCACCCGAGGCGCCGGAAAAGGGGCGCCCGCTGCCCGAGGCAAGGGCGCTGCCGCCAAACCACGCACAAGCTCCGGCAGGCCGAAAGGCAGACGAAGCTAATCAGTAAGTTTATATATAAATCCCCTGCCGCCTGAAAGCGGCAGGGGATTTTAAGTTTTAGGTGGTGCGAGTTTATGCAGGCAATTTGCTTTATTGTTAGAGCGGATGCTTTAGCTGATAAGTATTAGGCTTCTAAAGCACTGTATATATCGTGTGGATAAACGTACTGCCAAGTATATCCACACGATAGCAAAAATGTAATACATGAATGAAACAGATAATTACAACAATTTTAGTCGTGCTAACTTTTGTTGGATGTACAGACGAAGAATCGCTTGTAGAATCTACTAACTATCATGAGGAAGAGTTAAGGGCTTACAATGACGTGTTCAATGAAATTGCGGACACTACTTTCTACTATAAAAAGTTAAGGGAGCAAAACGCTGAGCAAGCTGTCTTCTTTCTTTATAGAAATCTGGAAGCTATAGATAACAGTGGAAAGGAGAAAGAGCCGTTAGAAGAGTTCTTCACAGTATCGTTGGAAGAACGACCACACTATATTACAAGGTTAGAAGATTTCTCCAGGTATAGGTTTACCCCTGCGGCAGAAGGGAAGCTACCGCATCCTATCCGCTTGGACCTGCAAGAAGGTGAGGAGTGTATGTATAAATGGTTCACGCTATCAAGAGTTCTCTTCGATTCAAATTTCACCGAAGGAATACTTTATTACAGAAAGTGGTCTGGAGACATGGCATCTGGTGGTGGAACGCTAAGAATAAAAAAGGTAGAGGGGAAGTGGGTGGTGATAAAAAAGATACTTGCTCCTGTCGCTTAAAAAACAATTGTGCCAACCATAGCTATAAAGTAGTTATGCCACTTCATAGCCAAGCACGTTCAACATTTTTTGATCACTCCCTGATACACGATTTTGCCGCAAATGCCCCTTTAGAATGTCAGAATCGCACCGCCTGAAAGTCCGGTGGAAGTGCTTCCTTTGTGTAAACCAAATGCTTCAGGAGCTATGACATCAGCCAAAACCACCAAAATCATTTACTGGACCGCTACGGGCCTTATATTCCTTTTCGAAGGCGTGATGCCCGCCCTTACCTCCCACACCGACCTCGCCGTGGAAGGCATCCGGCATCTGGGCTACCCGGACTACTTCCGGGTGATGCTGACGGTGTTTAAAGTCGCGGGAGCCCTGGCTTTGGTTTTGCCCTTTGTGAAAGGGCGGGTGAAGGAGTGGGCGTACGCGGGCTTCGGCATCACGATGATTGCAGCGTTTGTCAGCCACTGGGCAGTAGACGGCTTGAACGGACAGACAATTTTCCCGCTTTTCATTTTCGCTGTGCTTGCCGTTTCCTACATTTACTACCACCGGCTCGTGAAGCTGCGCCGGCGCACGCAGCCGGACTTAAAACAGCACGATTTTGCTGTGTCAGGTTTATAGCCGCAACACATGCCTGCTGAGAGACGAAAACTCAATCAAAAACACTAACATCCTATGACCAAATACGGCCTGCACGGCAAACTCACGGCCACCTCAGGAAACGCAGACAAGCTGGCCGCCATCCTGCTGGAGGCATCGCGGTTGGTTTCTACAGCCAAAGGCTGCCGTTTATATATGGTCAGCAAAGACCGCAGCGACGAAGACGCGGTGTGGGTAACAGAAGCCTGGGACAGCAAAGAGGACCACGACCATTCGCTGCAGGTGGCGGGCGTAAAAGAACTCATCTCGCAGGCCATGCCCTTGCTGAGCGGCAGGCCGGAAAAGGGCCAGGAACTGGAAATCCTGGGCGGGCCTGGTATCCGCTAAATGCATGTATTCCACTGGCAGCCCTATATAGCCCAGCACCTCCTGCCCTGATGATGTAGCATATATAATATCAAGGAATCCGGCCATTCAGGGAACAGGAGAAATGGACTCGCGCGATACGCAGGCATATAAACTAAAACGGGCGGCGGGGGTATATAATTCCCTCCCGAATCTGCTCTGGTCCGTGCTGGCCTTTGTGCCCTTGTATATATGCTGCTACACGCTGCTGGACAGAAATTTGCTCCTTATCTTTCTGGTTGGCAGCCTTTTCACCATTTTCCTTCCCCAAGCGTTTTTCCACTATATACAGCTTGGAGAAACACCGGCTATATATAAAAAAGCAGGCGTACCATTCGTCGGCAGGTTTACGCAGAACGGCCAAATCATAAACGGGCTGCTGCGAAAGCGTTTCCCCCGGCACAGGGTTGTATCAGGCAGCAAAGAGTCAGCAGACAGGCTCTTCCGGCAAACTTTTATGTATGAGAAATTTCATTTCATGCTGTTCACCTTTTTCAGCCTTGTGCTTATATATGCGCTGGCAAAAGGATATATGGGATGGGCCTTGCTCCTGCTGCTCATAAATATCCTCTACAATGTGTATCCCTGCCTCCTGCAGCAGTACATCCGGCTAAGGCTGACGCCCTTTATGAGAAGAAATAGCCTATAAACTCCCTACACCTCCGTCTGCCGCCCCTAAGAACTACTGGCCCGCCTGGCCCCTACCCGGATTGGCAGCGACGGCCGCATCATGGAGTGGAACGAGGAGTTTGAGAAGAATGAGCCGGGCCACCGCCCTATATCACGGAGATGCTGATGCAAAGCCATGCCGACGAGATTGAGCTGCTGCCCGCCCTGCCAGCCGCCTGGCGCAGGGCCATATATGGCATTGTGGCGCGTGGCGGCTTCGAGGTGGATATAGCTTGGGAAAACGGTAAACGGAAACATGTCAAGATTGGGCAACCTCTGCCAGGTCCGCAACGGCAGTAAGGTGGTAATGCTGCAGACGCCGAAAGCCGAAAGCTATGTGCCGGACGGAAGTCTGAGGCCGCTCCGGTGTTGGATATAGTGATTAATAGGCCTGATATAGTCAGCTTGTGACGTTTCTGTCATAAATGGTGATAATTTCTAAAATAAAAACAATAACTTCCTGATGATAAAAGCTTTGTTTCATCCAGCCAAATAGAAACCTTGCAGTGCTGGCGGAAGGCCTAAAGTCCACATCAGCGATACAGCTCATTACTGCTATATAAAAGCGGAGAAATCAGCAGGTTCTTCATGCCGTGGATGCCTTTATTATGTATAGGAACTTTAATAAATGACGATATGGAAAACAGCAATTCCAGAAGAGATTTCATAAAGATAGCCGGTTTAGGATCCCTGGGTCTCACCCTGGGCACTTTAGGAGTGAGCGCGAAAAGCTACGGGAACATATTGGGCGCGAACGACAGGGTCAGGGTCGCGGCGATAGGTGTCAATGGCCGGGGGTTTGGCATGGCGAAGAATTTTGCAAAGCAGGCGGGGTGTGAGGTAAGCCATATATGCGATGTAGACGCCAACGCGATGGCTAAAACCATCACTGCAGTAGATGAGGTGCAGCGCAGGAAGCCCAAAGGAGTGAAAGACTTCCGCACCATCCTGGACAGCAAATCAGTAGACGCGGTCTACATGGCCACACCGGATCACTGGCATGCGCCTGGGGCTATTTTGGCGTGCCAGGCAGGAAAGCATGTGTACGTGGAGAAACCGTGCAGCCACAATCCGTATGAGGGGGAACTGCTGGTGGAAGCAGCCCGGAAGTATAACCGTGTCGTGCAGATGGGCAACCAGCGGCGGTCCTGGCCCAAGATCATAGAATGCGTGAAAGAGCTGAACGCAGGAATCATAGGCAGGGCGTATTTTGCCAAAGGCTGGTACACCAACAACCGTCCGCCGATCGGGATTGGCAAGCCTGTGCCGGTTCCTGCACACCTTGATTATGAGTTGTGGCAAGGCCCTGCCCCCCGGCAGCCTTACCAGGACAACATCATCCACTACAACTGGCACTGGTTCTGGAACTGGGGGACCGGCGAGGCGCTCAACAACGGAACACACGAGGTTGATGTGATGCGCTGGGGCTTGGGAGTCGAATACCCCACCCGTGTTACCTCTGCCGGGGGCGCTATGCTTACCAGGATGACTGGCAGACCCCCGACACGCAGGTCATCAGCTTTGACTTCCCGGGCAACATATCCATGGAGTGGGAAGGCCGCAGCTGTAACGGCTATCCGATAGAGGGCAGCGGGCGTGGCGCCATCTTCTACGGAGAAAAGGGGACCATTGTAACGACCGGAGACAACGCATACACCGTGTATGATAAAGCGAACAAAGTCGTGAAGGAGGTAAAGGACGAGGTGACAACCAACACCCTGGACCCTGCCGGGCCGGGGGATCGGCTCGATGCTTTCCATATAGTTAACTTCCTGGAATCTGTACGGAATGGCACAAGGCCCAGCGGCGATATAGAGATCGGCCATAAAAGCGTGCTGTTGTGTCAGTTGGGCAACATCGCCCAGCGCACCGGGAGAACCCTGCATTGCGACCAGCAGAACGGGCATATAATCGGGGACAAGGAAGCCATGGCCTTGTGGAGAAGGGAATACGAGCCGGGCTGGGAGCCAAAGATTGTATAGAGTTGAATTTCAGCGATCCAAGCTTTCACGGCTTTCCAGAAGCGTATATATCAGATAACATCAAAATGGCCTCCAAAACATGAAAAAGCCTTACTGTTTCATCAGCTCCCTCATCCTTTCACTTGTATGTGTTGCCAGCGCTTTTTGTCAGTCAGGCAAACCGCTTTTCCCGCAAACGCCCGGATTGGTCTCCTACACCCACCGCGAAAGCTTCGAGAAAGACGTGCCCGCGACTTTAGATACCATAAAAGCCTTGGGAATTACTGATATGGAGTTCTCCAACTTGTTCGGGAAATCGCCGGAATCTCTTCGCCAGTTACTCGACGAGCGCGGCATCGCATGCACCTCGTTTGGGGTGGGCTATGATGAGTTGGTTAACAACACAGAAGAAGTAGCCCGGAAGGCAAAGGTTTTGGGAGCCTCCTTCGTTCGGGTGGCCTGGATTCCGCACAAGGCTCCTTTTAAACTGGAGGATGCACAGAAAGCGGTGGCCGATTTTAACAGAGCAGGTAAAGTGTTGAAAGAAGAACATGGGCTCACCTTTTGCTACCACAACCACGGTTATGAGTTTGCTCCCTATGGAAACGGCACCTTGTTCGACTACCTGGTGCTCAACACAAACCCGGAATACGTGTCTTTTGAACTGGACATCCTATGGGCTTTTCATCCCGGTCAGGACCCGGCTCAATTGCTGAAAAAGTATGGGGAGCGCTTCAAGCTCATGCATTTGAAGGACCTCCGGAAAGGTGTGAAAGGCGACCTTACAGGATCAACATCCACCGAAAATGATGTGGCCCTTGGCACCGGCCAGATAAATATTCCGGCTGTATTGAAAGCTGCTAAAAAGGCAGGAGTTCAGCATTATTACATTGAAGATGAAAGCAAGCTTAAGAGTGTGCAGGTTCCACAGACGATGGCCTATTTAAAAAGTCTGAAAGAGTAAAGCGCCGGTCTTGTACAACTCTCTCAGAAAGAACCACGGCACCAAGCTGCCGGACATGCTGATTGCCGCTCCTGCTATATATACAGTTGTCTTCCGCCAGCGACGACCGGCGGGCAATCGGCCCCTAATCTTTGAAAAACTGCGAAGTTTTGATTGGTTGCAGGTCGTTCCCTGTTTATATTACCGGATTTCTTTTCCATAACGCCCATATATGCTCCGGAAACACTTTACGCTTTTCATTCTTTATATGGTCGCCTCGCTGGCAGCAACCGCGCAAACGGAACAGGACAAAGCCGCCGTACTGGCCCCTGTAAAGCAGCAATTGGCAGCCTATAACAACCGCGACATCGACGCGTTCGCGGCGGCCTACAGCGACACGGTGAAGGTATATGGGAAGCCGGGCGTGCTGAGTTACCAGGGCAGGGAAGAGCTCAGGAAACGATATGGCCAGATGTTCGCCAACACACCGGAGCTGCATTGCGAAGTGGTGAACCGGATTGTGGCGGGCAACGTGGTGATAGACCACGAGAAAGTGCGCCGCAGCAAGGACGGCCCCCGGTTCGATGCCATTGCGGTGTACAGGGTGCATAACAACGAGATTGTGGAGGTGACGTTTATATCTCCCGACAAGACAAAGTAGCGCGCCCGCATGAAAGATACCTACCACCGCGACAAAACCTTCGACAAATTAAATTACGCCGGCAAGATTTTGTCGGGGCAAGAGTTTGAGTCCTGCACTTTCATTAACTGCGACTTCTCAGAAAGCAACCTGTCCGGCAACGACTTTGTGGACTGCCGGTTCGAGGGCTGCAACCTGAGCATGGTGCGGGTGGACCAGACGGGACTGAAGAACGTGGCGTTCCACAACTGCAAACTCATGGGCGTCGACTTCAGCGCCTGCAACGACTTCCTGCTGGCCGTCAGCTTCCACCACTGCATCCTCGACTATATCTCCTTCTTCAGAAAGAAGATCCGGAAAACAACCTTCCACGGGTGCAGCATCAAAGAGGCCAACTTCACGCAAACGGACCTATCAGGCTCCAGCCTTACAGACTGTGAAATGAGCCAGACGGTTTTTCAGCAGACGATTTTAGAAAAGGCAGATTTCCGGTCGGCCAGCAACTTTTCCATTGATCCGGAAATGAATAAAATAAAAGGGGCAAAATTCTCTTCGTCCGGGCTGATAGGATTGTTGGATAAATACGATCTTGTGGTGGATTAGGAAAGCAAAACAAAGCCGCCCCAGCCAGCGTCCTATATATACCACTACCAAAAAAGCCGCCTGTGATAGTAGCCGCCGACCCGGACGATATTGACGACGTGTATGCGTTGTGGCAGGAGTTGCTGGAACTTCACCAGTCGCACCACCCCATCTTCCGGTGCAAGCCCGACAGTGAACAGGCGCTCCGCAACGAGCTACTCCTCCGGCTGAAAGACAAAGACACCAGGATATTTGGCTATGTGCAGCAGGACGAATGGCGGGGAATGGTGGTGGCTAGCATCAAAAAGGCGGCGCCCGGTTTCCGGCTTTCGCACAAGGGCTATATAGCCGAAACCATCATCAGAGAGAAATACCGGGGAAAGGGCATCGGCAATGAACTGGTGGAAGCGGCAAAAAACTGGCTCACGGACAAGGGCGCCGACCATATAGAATTGCAGGTGTCTGTCCGGAACCCGGACGCCATGCGTTTCTGGGAGAAGCAGGGCTTCGCGCCTACCACGCAGCACATGGTGCTGGTCGTATCTTCCGGCACTAAAAAAAGCTGATGCCCAACCGTTATTTCGGCACCACCTTGCCAGAGCCGCTGATATTGGTATGGACGGCGGGGTTGCCGAAGTAGTACACCTTTCCGCTGCCGGACAGATCAACCGTGAGGGAATTCGTCGCTGTCACCTCTGCTGCGCCAGAGCCGGACATGTTAATCGTCACGTCCTCGGCCGTGAGGTCAAACGCGCTCACATTGCCTGATCCGGATATGTTGATGCTTTGCACCTCAGCCGAGCCGCTCAGGCGCACCTCCCCCGATCCCGTTACGCGCGTCATGACTTTGGCGGCATCCAGTTCCAGGTCAATTTCCCCGGAGCCGTTCACCTCCACGGGCAGGTCTGTCACCGCAAACTTGTTCTCGCTATATATGCTGCCAGACCCGTTCAGGGACAGCCCCTCCACCGCAGGCATAGTGATGTACACCTCTACCGGCTTGCTCCGGCGCACGCATTCTTCGTGCGTAATCCTCCACCTGCCGTTGAACACGCGGGTATTCACCTGATCCAGGATATTCGGCTCCCCTTTTACCTCCACCTGCTGGGTTGGCCCCTGCGTTATATATACCTTAAAATCGCCGTTTGCCTCCACTTTGCTGAAAGGCTGCAGTTGCAGGGTCCGCTGCTCTACGTTTCCCTCGCCCTTGATGCACCTGGCATCCTCACAGGCGCTCAGGCACAGCAGGCTAAGCAGCAGAAAGGCCCACTTCACTGGGTTTGATAGCTTCCGGTTCAGGTGCATTTTCATGGTTTTTTACTTGGTTTGATGATTGGTATGCACATAAGATGTCAGAAACAGGCAAAGCGTTGCATGAAGGGTTGATAAACCGGTAAAAAAGTGTAGCCGGAGTGGCGGCTGTGGGGCTGGCAGGGGTAGCGCACGGCCACCTACTACAGTAGAATTGTTTTATATTTGGAGTGCCAATACCACACGCCTTGTATGCCAGACGCCTCAGCAGCAAAACATCAGCTTCCCTACATCCTTTTTCTGTGCATCGGCCTGCTGGCGCTGCTGCCCTTCTTTCTTTAACCAATCCGGGAATAAGATCCAGCGCTCTAGAAAGCAGGCAAGGCATTACTGGCAGAGCAGCGCCTTTTTCTGTAAAGTGAGAACTAAACTTATCTCACTGCCTCCAGTTTCCCGCTCTCCCTGTACTGCAGCCTGCCCACGTCCACCAGTTCCCGGAGGAGTGCGGTTACCGCCTCAGCGTGCTTTGGCTCAAACTGCTGCACCAGTTCTTTGGGGAGCCGGGGCTGCGCTTTCGCCAACGCCAACACCTTCTCGCGCAGCGTTTCCAGTTCCTGCCCTTCCCGCTCCTTTTTGCGCTCGGCCAGGCAGTAGTCACAGATGCGGCAGCGGGTGTCGGTTATCTCGCCGAAGTATTCCAGGAGCAACTGTGTGCGGCAGCGGTTGGCGGTGTTCGCATAGCGCCCCATCTCGCGGGCCTGCAGCAACGCCCGCTCCCGCAGGGTAACCAACCGTCTGGTGTCTAAACAAAGCGTGGCGGCGTCTTCGCGGGGTTTGGTGAACACCAGTTGGGGTGAGTCGTGCTGCGGCTCGTAGGCAATGACCGAAAGCTTTTGCAGGTATTCCAGCTTTCGGCGCACCTCCTGCTCCGCCTCATGCAGTTGCAGCGCCAGTTTGCGCTCCGACAGTTTCACGAAGTTGGTGAAGGCCTCCCCACCATATAGCCGCAGCACCATCCGGATGAGCCGGTCGTGGTCGGGGTTGGCCACCTGATACTCGTAAAGCGCTTCGCTGTGGAGCAGCAGCATGAGCCGCGAAGGCATATAGTACCCTTCATTCAGCTGCACATACCCCTCTGTCTCCAAACGCTTAATGGCGTGGTGTGCCTCCAGCGGCTGTAGCTTGTAGTTTTTGGCGAAGGTGGCCAGGTCAAAGTCGAAGCTGCTCAGGAGGCCGCTGCCCACGGCCAGCTGGTAGTAATTGGCCAGGCACTGGTATACCCTCCTGATATAATCAACCGACGGGTGCGCCTCCTCTACCTTGCGCTGCAGTTCCGCCACGTCGTTCGGCCCGTTCAGGATAACGGCATAGGCATACAGTTCATCCCGCCCGGCGCGGCCTGCCTCCTGGTAATACGCCTCCAGGCTTTCCGGCAAATCCAGGTGTACGACCAGCCGCACATCCGGCTTGTCGATGCCCATCCCGAAGGCGTTCGTAGCCACCATCACCCGCACCTTGTTTTCAATCCAGCTTTGCTGCGCCGCATTGCGTTCCTCAAACTTCAGGCCCGCGTGGTAAGCAGCCGCCGGTATATGGCGGCTTCGTAGGAGCTTTGCTATTTCCACGGTTTGGCGGCGGCTGCGGACGTATACAATGGCCTGGCCCGGTAGGCGCTGCAAAATCTCCAGCAGGCGGCCTGTCTTGTTTTCGGTATCGAGGACAGAATAGGATAGGTTGGCGCGGGCAAAGCTCTTCAGGAAAACGTTCGGCTTCGGAAAGGCGAGTTTCTCCTGTATGTCCTGCCTCACCTGTTCGGTGGCCGTGGCGGTGAGCGCAATCACCGGCACCTTGGGCAAAGCTTCCCGTAACTCCGCCAGTTGCAGGTAGGGCGGCCTGAAATCGTAGCCCCAAGCTGAGATACAGTGCGCCTCGTCCACGGCGATCAGACTTACCTTCATCCGCTTCACGCGCTCCTGAAACAACTCGGTTAGCAGGCGCTCCGGCGAGAGGTACAGAAATTTGATGTTGCCATATACACAGTTGTCCAGGGCAACGTCGATCTCCCGGCGGTTCATCCCCGAGTAAACGGCCACGGCCGCTATACCCCGCTTATTCAGTTGCGCCACCTGGTCCTTCATCAGGGCGATCAGCGGCGTGATAACGAGGCACAGGCCTTCCATAGCGAGGGCGGGCACCTGGAAGCAGATGGACTTGCCGCCGCCCGTTGGCAGCAGCGCCAGCGTGTCCTGCCCCGCCAGCACCGACCGGATGATATCCTCCTGCAGCGGCCGGAACTGCGCATAGCCCCAGTGGGATTTCAGTATATGGTGGATGTCTTGCAAAGGCCCGGGTTGTTTCCACAGCGAAGATAGGGCATAGGAAATGAGAGACAAGCATCAACGCGCAGGAGAAAGGCTCTTTTACAGCAGTAAGCTGATTTTTACTCCCTTAGAAAACACCGGCCATATAGGGCTGTGTTGTTTTGAAGCTATATAGATGAGCGTGTAATATCCTCCGCATATGAGTCAGGTTTATATGGCGTCTGAAGCCAGCGAGTTTGAATCCTGCTCTTTTGTGCTGGCGCGAGTTTGCAACCCGCGCCGCCACATAGCATATATTAGGTTTTCAGAGTCAAGCCATATATAGCTCTGAGGTTTTGGCCGGAGACCCTTCCATAACACAAACGAGCCAGAAGGCTCGCGCTATATATAGCCTATATAAACCTGCCGCCCGGTCGCCTGAAAATGAAAAAGCCCGCCCCAAACAGGGGCAGGCTTCCGTGACGTAAAATTCTGATAATTTATGCCGCAGCCGACTGGCCATCTTCGCGGTCCTCGATTACTTTCTTCAGTTTCTCGATGGCCTGCGCAGCGCGCTCCTCGTCGAAGCGGTTGATGTTCAGCAGCATTTTCGTCTTCTCCTGGCGCGTAATCGTCGGGTTGTTCAGCAGGCTGATGATCTCCTCCTTCTGCTTGGCCGACGCATAGCGCACGCTGGCAACCGGTTCCTGCTGCTGTTCCGCAGCCACGGCCGGCTCGTTAGTCGACGACTTCATGGTAGCCTTCTTCTCGGTCGGCACCGCTGGCTTGGCAGCCTGGTCGTTTCCGCTGTAGTCCATTTCCTCGGCTGGGGTTGGCTCGTAACCGGCCGCCCTGATGATCCAGGCCAGGATGTTCCGGTACGCCTTACCAATCGCGCGCGTCTGCGCCATAGAGGCAATCGCGAACTCCTGGTAATACTTTTTGCCCTGCTCCCGGTTAGAACATATAGCGAACCCGGCCCCCACTACCTGCTGGCTGCGCAGATCAAGCAGGTTCACCTTCGCCTGATATTTAATCTCCTCGTCGGTGCTGATGTTGACCACGTGCTCTACCACCGGCAGAATACCCAACCGCGAACCGGCATATTGCCAGCCTTCCACGTTCACATATTCTTTGCCTTGTATGTTCTGGTAGAGACGGTTCTCCTTGATGAACTTGGCCAGGTCTACAGCCAAGTGCAGCGTCTCGTCAGATTTGGCAATATCGTAGCTTTCGATCTTTGGTTTCTTCTGCACCTTTATCTCTTTAGTGTCTTGATTCATACTCATTTAGCTCTCATAGTGATGGTACATATAGCTAACAGCACAGGGTGGCAAATGGTGCAAAAAACAGTTAAAAATACCCATTTAATCTATCTGATTATCAGTTAGTTACAAGTAATTTTAAAATATTTTCCGTCATTTGCACTGCCTGCTCAAAAAAGCTAAAAGTTGAGCAAAGGGCTGAGGTGTATATACGTGATTATGAGCCGGAAGTATACACCACGGCTGCCTGAAAGAAGAAAAAGAAGGGACTATGGCTAACTCACCGGCAGTTCCTGCACAATCATGCCGTCCTTCATCACCAGCGTGCGGTCGGCCATGCCGGCCAGTTGCTCGTTGTGCGTCACGATCACGAAGGTCTGGTTGAACTCGGCGCGCAGCCGGAAGAAGATTTCATGCAGTTCCTGGGCGTTCTGCGAGTCGAGATTGCCGCTGGGCTCGTCGGCGAAAATGATGCGGGGCGAGTTGATCAGGGCGCGGGCCACGGCCGTGCGCTGTTGCTCCCCTCCCGACATTTCGGAGGGCTTGTGGTGCAGGCGGTGCGACAGCCCCAGCATCTGTAGCAGTTCGGCGGCGCGCTCGCGCACTTCTTTCTCGGCGCGGCCCGCCAGGAAGCCGGGCAGGCAGGCGTTCTCCAGGGCCGTGAACTCCGGCAGCAGGTTGTGGAACTGGAAGATGAAGCCGATGTGCCGGTTGCGGAAACGGGCCATCTCCGAGGCGTTCATCCTGGCGATGTTCTTGTCGTCGAAGCGCACCTCGCCGGAGTCTGCCGTGTCGAGGGTGCCGAGTATATGCAGCAGCGTACTTTTGCCCGCCCCGGACGCGCCAACGATAGACACCACCTCCCCAGCGTAAATAATCAGGTCGATGCCCTTGAGCACCTCCAGCGAACCGTACTTCTTATGGATGTTTGATACCTGCAGCACTTTTCAAAATAGATATAATGGCAACTCGTGGCGGCAATTACACAGCCAGTTTACAAATATAAGTATAGTTCACGGTTGTTCGTTATCCGGCTCCTAAGAAAGCCCCTGCCCCGGCATATATGGCTTAAAGCTGGCGCGTTATATATAAACTGGCGGCTACACCTGCTTTCCTTCCGCAGCAGGCGCAGCTTCAGCCTCCAGCACGTCCTTTATATACAGCTCATTCACCAGCACCATCAGCACGGCCAGGATGGGCGCCGCCAGCAGCAGCCCCAGCGCGCCCTGCAGAATGCCCAGCAACACCTGGAAGAACAGCAGCAAGGCAGGCGGCAGATCCACCGTTTTCTGGAAGATGATGGGGGTAATGACATAACTCTCCACCAGTTGGACGCCCCCGTAAACCAGCAGCACATACAGGGCCATCTGCGGCCCGACGGTGAGGCCCACCAGCACCGCGGGCACTCCGGCGATCCAGGGGCCAACGTTCGGGATGAAGGCCAGGAAAAAAGCGATCAGCGCCAGCGCAAACGCCAGGGGCAGGCCGATCAGGCTGTACCCGATGGCCGTGCTCACCCCGATGATGGCCATGGCGGAGAGCATGCCCACCAGCCACGATTTCAGGGTGCTGTAGCACTGACCGAGCACCTCCATGATGCGTGAGCGGCTTCGCACCGGAAAAAGTTTTGTGAGCCCCACCGTGTAAAGTTTCGGGCTGGATGCCAGGAACAAGGCGGTAATGATGACGATGGCGAAATCAGCCAGGAAACTTAGCGTGGTGGAGAAAGCCCCGGACAGGTTAGACAGCAGCGCGTCCTGCTTCGGCATCACCTTGCTGATATCGTCGGGTACTTTGTTTATCAGTTTCTGACCCCAGCCGTACTGGCTCAGCCAGTTCTCCACCTGGCTCAAAGCCTGCGGAATCGTCTGCTTCATTTCCTGTATCTGCCTGCTAACCGTGGGCGCGATAAGCCAGAACGCCGCCACGATCACCCCGAAGAAAAAGAGCACGGCCAGCAGCAGGGCCAGCCCGCGCTTCAGGTGCAGCTTGTCTGTAAGCCAGTCGGTCATGCCGCAGAACAGCACCGCCAGCAGGATGGCCGCAAACACCAGCAGGAAAAAGTAAGCGTGCCGCCCCAGCAGGTAAAAGCCCGCCAGCATCAACAGGACGATAAGAGCCGCCGTGGCAACGCGCCTGGAGTAAGTATATATATCTGCCATAGTCAGGTTTTATGTGCATGTACATAAATTTGCACTTCTTCCATTTACTCGTATCCACCCGCATGCGTTACAAATGCACCCATTCCACGGCCTGTGGCCAGTAGCGCAGGGGCAGGCGGGGCATATATTTTAGAAAAGCTTTGCTTGAATCTAAGGGAATAAAGGCTTAATTTCGTGGCATCCATTAAAACTGAGAGCATGAACATACACGAATATCAGGCTAAAGAGATTTTAAAAGGTTACGGCGTGCGCATCCAGGAAGGCATCGTGGCTGAAACGCCAGACCAGGCCGTGAAAGCTGCCATGAAGCTGACCGAGGAAACCGGCACCAGCTGGCACGTGATCAAGGCGCAGATACACGCGGGCGGCCGTGGCAAAGGCGGCGGCGTGAAACTGGCCAAAAACCTGGATCAGGTGAAGCAGATTGCGGACCAGATACTGGGCATGACGCTGGTAACGCACCAGACGGGGCCTGAGGGAAAGCTAGTGCAGAAAGTGCTGGTGGCGCAGGATGTGTACTACCCCGGCGAGTCGGAGCCGAAGGAATTTTACCTGAGCATTCTGCTGGACCGTGCCAAAGGCCAGAACGTGATCATGGCCTCTACCGAAGGCGGTATGGACATTGAAGAAGTGGCCGAGAAGACGCCGGAGAAAATCATCAAGGAGTGGATCGACCCTGCCGTGGGCCTTAGGCCGTTTCAGGCCAGCAAAATTGCTTTTGCTTTTGGGCTGCAGGGACAGGCGTTTAAGGAGATGGTGAAATTCATCACCAACCTGTACAAGGCCTATGTGGAGACGGACTCCTCTATGTTCGAGATCAACCCTGTGCTGAAGACTTCGGATAACAAAATACTGGCGGTAGACGCCAAAGTGGACCTGGACGACAATGCCCTGTTCCGCCACAAGGACCTGGCCGCCCTGCGCGACACGTCGGAGGAAGATCCGTTGGAGGTGGAGGCGAGCGCGTCGAACCTGAACTATGTGAAGCTGGACGGCAACGTGGGCTGCATGGTGAACGGCGCCGGACTGGCCATGGCCACGATGGACATCATCAAGCTTTCCGGCGGCGAGCCCGCTAACTTCCTGGACGTAGGGGGCGGGGCCAACGCGCAGACCGTGGAGGCTGGTTTCCGCATCATCCTCAAAGACCCGAACGTGAAAGCCATCCTGATCAACATCTTCGGGGGCATCGTGCGTTGCGACCGCGTGGCCAACGGCGTGGTAGAGGCTTACAAAAACATCGGCGACATCCGGGTTCCGATCATCGTGCGCCTGCAGGGCACCAACGCCGAAGAAGGCGCCCGCATCATCGATGAGTCCGGCCTGAAAGTATACTCGGCCGTCGCGCTGAAAGAGGCCGCTGAGAAAGTAAAGCAGGTGTTGGCGGAGGTTTAAACTCCCAGCACTTATATATAAACAGCGCGGGCGGCCATATAGGGGCCGCCCGCGCTGTTTATATATAGCTATATCCTCAGGCCGTAAAGTCGGGGCATTAGGGAATGGATGGGCAGGTTATTTCTGCTCTGTATAACCTCCTTGTTTTTCCACTTTTTGAAGCGCATGCTGCGCTGCCATTGCAGCCCCGGTATCACCCGAAAATATAGAAAATGGAGTAAACCACTGTGACTGAACAGCCTGCACCAGGAAAGCCGGAAGGGATATAAAATTTACTCCCTAATGTTTTCTTTTATGCGCATACTTCCTATTTTTGCAGCACTGCACCCGTAGTTCAACTGGATAGAATATCGGATTTCGGCTCCGAGGGTTAGGGGTTCGAATCCTCTCGGGTGCACAATTGATTGAAAACGCCTTGTAAATCGATTTTGCAAGGCGTTTTTTATTGTTTTAGGCGGGATTCTTAACAACGTCGGAGCAAAAACTTGTGAACTGTCCGTGACCTATTTTCAATTCTAAATATTAGGTCACGAATAGCTAGATAAACAACTGATCAACATCTTACTGCAAGCAAGATTCTTTAAGTAAAAGTGGTCTTCATTTAACAGGAAGAACCATGAAAAACACACAATCATTTTCGGTACTAGCCATCCTAAGGAAAGCCAAACTCAACAAATCAGGCGAAGCCCCTATTTACATCAGAGTCACGGTCAATGGGGAAATTGTTGAGCTCTCTTTAAAGCATAACCTAGCCCCTTCTCTATGGGATAGTGCCAAAGGTAGAGCAAAAGGCAGAACAGAAGTTGCCAAAAGTATCAATTCTGACATTGAGGCTTACTCTGTCAAAGCAAGAACAGTTTACAACAACCTTGTACTAGAAAGCAAAACAGTCACTTCCAACATAGTAAAAAGACACGTGTTAGGTGACAAGACTAACTCGCCTACCCTACTTTCTGTCTTTGATAAAATGGTATCGGACATTCGTGCGTTGATTGGCAAGGACTACACGGAGAGCACATACAAGAATTATTTGGCCTCACAACGCCAGCTCCACAAGTATGTTTCAACTCAATACAAGGTAAAAGATATTAGCTTAAACGATCTTGACTACAGGTTCATAGCGGATTATGAAATGTATCTCAAAACCTTGGGAGGTTGCACGCAGAACGGCTGTATCAAGCACATGCAGAAGCTACGAAAGGCCGTCACTATTGCCCTCCAGCATGACTATTTCAGCAAAGACCCGTTCCTGCGCTACTCCATCAAAAAGAAGAAAACAGAGGTGCAGCCTTTAACTAAACATGAACTTCAGGCACTAGAAGCTCGTAATTTTGAAGTTCAAAGGCTGAATATCATCAAAGATTTATTTCTTTTCTCTTGCTACACTGGCTTGGCCTTTGCGGATGTTTCCTCTCTCCGTAGTGAGAACATTGGCTTGGGCATTGACGGGAGCGAGTGGATATTCATCAACCGCAAGAAGACAGGGAATGTATGTAGAATCCCGTTACTTGCCCCAGCTAAGGCTATTTTGATAAAGTATCAGCATCACCCAAAAGTAGTGGAATCGGGCAACTTGCTTCCGCTCCCCTCAAACCAGAAATATAATGCCTACCTTAAAGAGGTGGCTGACCTTTGCAGTATCTCTAAAAACCTCACGACACACATCGGCAGGCACACGTTCGCCACAACCGTGGCACTTCAAAACGGCGTGTCTATGGAGGTTGTAAAAGAAATCTTAGGGCATAACAATATTACTACCACCCAAATTTATGCAAAGGTAAATGATGACTTAATTGCAACAGCGGTACAGCCACTGAAGGAAAAGCTCTTTAGTGCGGAAAGCTACAGGTTTACTAGAAATATAAACCTCACAACAACCCGTTAACCAACTTTAAATTTAAAATCATGGCACAAATTGACCCTTGGAGTATCGAGTACAGCACAGAGTGCTATGCCGCAGTAGAAGCGGAGATAGGCTTTCATTGTGGCCGCATAAAAGGCTGGAAGCTGTACAGCTTGGAAAACCCCGACCTGTACCGCACCCTTAACCAAAGCCCAAGCGAAATACTGGCAGCGTTTGAAACGCAAGAGGAGCTGGAGCAGTGGCGGGAAGACCTGTACAAAGAGCCAGAGCCTGAAAAGAAGCAGGATTACAACTTATTTAATCAGCCGCAAGACGATATTCAACTTAAAACCATTGGAAGCGGCCCAAACAAACTGGTTATTTCGCAAGTCCTGTAAACCAGCCGCCAATTTTAAATTTACAAGTCATTTACAGAAACGGCTTTACAAGGCTGTACAGGCATTTAAAAATTCGTAAATAGCATATTTTTTAGTTTATTTCCGTTTATCCAACTACTGTTGGGCGGCTAAACGGAATAACACCGTCTATGCATAGTTGCTTGCAAGCATAATTCAAATCAACTTAATCAAACTCGATTTAATAAAATGGATAATACTGTTTTAGTTGGTATAGTAACTGCTTCATGTACATTAATAGGTGTTGCTTTTACTGCTCTTGCAACAAGATATTCAGCAATTCAAAAGATAAAAGAGATTGAAATTACATACAGACAAAAATTGCAGGAGGGTTATCTATCAAATGCTCGTCAACAGATTGGAAATGTTTATGCTCCTTTAAATATAATATTGTCAAAGTTAATAGAAAATTATGTTGATTTTAGTAATAATATTGAGTTTGAAAACGCTATGATGGACAAGAGTTCTGAAGATAAATTTCGGCAATCATGTAATGAATATCTAACAAATATCAAAGGCCTTATCGATAGAGGTGCAGATGCATACCTCACTAACCAACTTGAAATTTACCTTAGAGCCTTTACTTCATTTATAAGGGAGTCATTACGAGCAGAAACACCTAAACTTAAAGTTGTTCCAAACTATATTTCCTTTTCACCATTTTTTTTACCCTTACCGAAAAACCAAGAAATGTTTTTTGAGGGCAAATGGGCTAAATTTTTCAATGAGTACGGGTTATCCTTTCTTGGCTACGGAATTTCTTTCGAAAAAGAATTGGTTGGCGCTCCCGTCAATTCACCTGAGTTCCAAAAGAAAATTACAAACGATGTATATAACTTAAAGTCCCTCATTAAAGAGGTAACTCTTGGAGCACGGGATATGCTATGAAAATGCCAGCAGGCAACGTGCGGTTTGTAAAAGTGTGGCTGAAGAGTTAATTTTAAACAGTAAAATAAGTAGCGACTAACGTGCTAAAGTGAGACGGCTGGAACTTGAATACCCCACCTTCACAAAGCGGCTCAACGTTATAAGCTTTATACTGCGCAATAACGCCATCGCTAAGTGTGCATCAACTGCTCTCACAAAGTGTCTGTAAAGCGCCTAAAGCCGTTCCAAAACAAGTCCTGTCAATGCCGCTTTGACCTACCCTTAGAACACTTGGCAAGCGGATTTAAAACGGCGCATTTTAAGCCCCTACAGCGAACACAGACACTTTAAGAAATTGTTGCGCTACCTGCCTCTGAACTTGTCGGTAAAGGACTGGAAACACTTCAAACAAGGCTAATTTCAACTGCAGATGAATCAAAGCTGAATACAGTTGAAAGCAAAATTTTAGGTAGCAAAACAACCAGCAAATCCTATTCTCATGCAATCAAAAGTAACAACACCAGAAGAATACATTAGCGAATTATCAGACGATAGGAAGCAAGTCATAATCCAGTTGCGGGACGCAATTCTTAACAACCTACCAGAGGGCTTTGAGGAAGTAATGAGCTATGGCATGATAAGCTATGTAGTGCCCCATTCCCTCTATCCTACTGGCTACCACTGTGAGCCCAAGAAGCCATTGCCTTTTTTGAGCATTGCTTCCCAGAAGAACTATGTTGCGGTGTATCACATTGCCCTTTATTCTGACCAGCAAGTGCTGAACTGGTTCAAAGAGGAGTACGGAAAGAAACAGAAGGGAAAGCTGGATATGGGCAAGAGCTGTATTCGTTTTAAGAAACTGGAGCAAATACCCTATAGTCTGTTAGGAGAGTTGGCCGCTAAAATCACCCCTCAAGAGTGGATAGCAACCTATGAAAAGCAAATAAAGCGTTAATCCCTTTGCGTCAATTAGTATCCATGCTAACTACAACCTCTCCAGTTGAAAAAGTTTGACCAACTCACACCCCGCCAACAGTTCCTGCGCCAGAACATCTTGCGCGGTGTCATTTACGGCGGCTTCGTGCTGGTGCTTTACTGGAGCGTTACCAGAATCATAGAAATTCAGCGGGAAAAGGACGCAGAGATGCAGCCAAAGATTGAAACCATAGACTTTTAGACAGTCTTTACAAACGCTGCCATTATAGGGTCTACTATTAACCGTTCTTAAAAGCTTCTGTCAATGGCTATAAATACCTCAAAACTAAAACATTACTAACGCCTTGACCTACCATCTGCTATGATGCCTATATAGACTGGGTGAAATTTGCTATATATATCCATCTAAATATAATATATTCGCTTGTACTGTAATGCCAATACAAACACCAGCTGGTCGTTGCACGGCATTACACTCTCATAAAATTGTTACAAACACTTTAATTAGTATAGTTAAGTTACGATGGCGAAATATTTAAGAACATCAAGCATTTCTGCAGAATTAGAAAACCTGATAAGAGATGCTAAAAAAAAGCTTTACATAATTAGCCCTTACTTAAAGCTTTCAGACCACATCAAGGAGTTGTTAAATGATAAGGAGAGGGAGAAAGTAGAAGTAAGAATTATTTTTGGGAAACAAGAGCTTGCTCCTGCTGAAATGAGTTATCTGGAAGAATTAAAATACGTTCGTTTATATTTCTCGAAAAACCTTCATGCGAAATGCTATTTAAATGAAAGCAAAATGATTATTGCCTCCATGAACTTGTATGAGTTTTCTCAACAAAATAACAGGGAAATGGGAATTTTAATAGATACTGCAATAGAGGAAGACAAATCGGTTTATGAAGATGCTGAAAAGGATATAGATTCGATAATTCACAACAGTGAAGATTTCTCATATGTGAAGGCACCTCAGAAAGGAACGCAAAAGGAAATTGCAAAGACCGAGGTTCCTTTGATTGATAGAAAGCAAGACTATTCTAAATCAAAGTACTGTACTACTAAGGAATTATCTCAAATAACAGGGATAAGCAGTCAAAAGATAAATAAGTGGTTAGTAGATAATAAATTAATGTACAAAAAAGAAGAAGATTGGTTTACTACTAAAAGAGGTGCAGAGATAGGTGGAATTTCAAAAGATGGTCAGTATGGAAAGTTTATCATTTGGCCTGATACTATTGCTGTTGAAATAAAAGTTTGAAAATACTGATTCGACTAGCACTCTTGGCTTTAGTTGAACAAGTGTCAATTCCGACAGAGCATTTGTATGAACACGGCAACGTCTACATCAACGACACTCAGTATTTCGCTAACGTACCACAAACAGCTTGGGAGTTCTACATAGGGGGCTACCAACCAGCTCAAAAATGGCTCAAAGACCGCAAAGGCCGCGAGTTAAGCTTTGATGACATACTGCACTACCAGAAAATTATTGTGGCCTTGGCGGAGACGGATAGACTGATGAATGAGATAGACAAGGTGGAGATTTGAAAAAGTATTGAAACTGACGCATCTAATTAAAAAGGCAACTTTAAATTTAAAATTTAGTCTCCATAGCTTAATTTAATGCCAACACAACTGAAGTTAAGTAACTTGAAAGCTTACATGCTTTTAGTGCCTGGGATTCTGGGTTTCCTAATCACAGAATTTTCACTGCTTGGAACAGGCAACTACAGACAGGGCTTTTCCGCCGCAAATATGCTTTGGGTTTTAAATTTGCTTGTGCTCCTAAGCACCCAAGCTTATTTTACCGCAGCCTTTGACAAAGCAACCGCAAGAAAAGATACGTTTACTACCCTAAACGCAATGGTGCCAGTTGCCTTCTTTGCGTTTTACTTTCTGTTTGTGATATATAGTGCGCTACAAGCGCCTGAAACCCCTGCTGGTAGTTCAGAGGCAATCGGGCCATTGAGGGAGGTGAAATTCAGCATGGCAGGCACCTTCATTATGGTGATGCTTGTCTATTCGGGCGTAAGTTTTCTGTTTGTGAACAATTATCTTGTGAAAAGACGCATCCAAAAATTTGAAGACCTGACCCGACGCAAGGAGCTATATATAGCTTTCCTGCTTCCGATGAAGAGGCTCGTGAGGGCTGCCGTAGTAGTAGTGGGAGGTGTTACCCTTTTTGCCATTATTTACGACATATTAAAGCTAACCCTTTAAATTCTCACAGCGAGTTCAGTACTTCAGGCACATTGTTCAGCGGAGAGTTTACCAGCGGAGAGACAGCATAGGCTTTCATCTTGTCTGCCGCAAAAGGCTGCAGGAGCGAAAGCAGCCCGTCCTATGGCTCGTTCTCGTCCTTTCATAGTTTTTCTGCTCTTGGCGATAAAATAACGAGCACGGTCATATAGTAGCTGTAGACATACGAAATAATGTATATTTGCTATTTACATGTAAATGGGTTATAAAATCAGACCTACAATAGGTTTGTTTAAACAAATGGAGATACTAGGATTAGTTTTAGGTGCAATTGGTTTAATACTTACAATAGGTTTTGGTATTTATTCCATTTGGACATACGAAAAGTCTAAAAGAACCGTAAGCTTAGAGTTTCAAAACAAAGAGTGTTATAGCCTCTTTAGAGATGACGTAAACCGCTTAAATATTGAAATGAGCTATAACAAGCAGCCCATTTCGAGCACATTAATTCTGCTAAAGGCACGAATCATAAACAATGGAAAAATTGATATTGATAAAAATAGGGTTTATAACCCGTTGAGAATAATCTCCACAAATGATTTCAAGTGGTTGGAGTTCTCAATCACCTCTCATCCTGATGGAGCCTCAACAAAAGCTCTCTTAAACAATGCTCAAGAAGTTCAGGTGGAGTGGGATTTATTAAAAAAAGAAGAATTTATTGAGGTTGAGGCTCTTGTAGAAATTTTAAATGGAGTAAACTTAGGTAGTGAAGAAGCTATTGAGTTCTTTAATGGAATCACTTTTGACTTTAGGATTACAGACCTTAGTTCTGTGCAAAAGGAGAATCAGCTACCAGAAAGCGATAAACGTAGGAATAACAAAAGACAACTTTTTAAAACCGTTGGAGTCATGTCAACCATCCTTGGTGTTATATTCCTGACTACTCATTTTGTCCCAGCATTAAACTTCTTGCCTAATGAGCGCGATGTAAACTTTGTGTTAACTGATGGTTCAAAGAGTGAAATTGGTTCTATTGCTTCATTTTACCCTTCAAAAGTAGCTTTAACACTTGAGGGAACAGATGACGAAATAAAATTATCAGTAGCGGAGTTCAACAAAAAATATAAGGTTCAGCGAATAGATAATACTATAGAACCTTCCATATATAAAACATTTAATCTTTTAATTGGAGGTGTGTATACTTTTGTAGGTTTGCTATTATTTTCAATGAATACATCAGCAATAAGAAAAAGATTTTTTGGATTATAAGGTGTGTTTTAGTTCCTAAAAAACGGCTCAAGTAGCTTTAAATCAAGCAGCTTTTGCTCCTACTGTAAATGTTAAGAAATTAGTTGTTTTTACAGCGAGTTTAGTACTTCAGGCACATTGTTCAGCGGAGAGTTTACCAGCGGAGAGACAGGAAAAGCTTTCATGTCTTCAGCTTTGTATGGCACCAGCAAGGAGAGCAGGTCATCCTGTGGCTCGTTCTCGTCCAGCCACAGCTCTTCCGCCTCTGGAGAAAGAATGACAGGCATACGGTCATGTATGGGCTTTACAACGTCGTTAGCTTCTGTAGTAATGATGCTAAAGGTATGCAGCACTTCCCCTGTTTCCTTGTCAGCCCATTCATCCCAAAGCCCTGCGAAAGTAAACAGGTCTTCATTTTTTAGCATGATGCGGTAAGGCACCTTTCCATGCTCCGTCCTCTGCCATTCAAAGAACCCGTCTGCAGGTACGAGGCAACGTTTAGACTTCAATAGGCTGCGAAACATGGGCTTATCTGTCAATGTCTCCGCCCGTGCGTTAATAGAACGCTTAACCGCCTTGGCATCCTTAGCCCAAAAAGGCTGTAAGCCCCAAGAGAAGAACTGGAGCGCGTTAGGCTGCTGGTTTGTCACGACAGGAAGCGCTTGGCTTGGTGCAGCGTTGTAATGCGCTTCCTGCAAGTGCTTCTCTATAAGCTTCGCTGCTTTAGAGTGGCCTTTGCTAACTTTGGGCTGTACTGTGTAGCGTCCGCACATAGGCATTTATTAGAAATAGGAGACTAAGATTCAAAGCTAATCACTCTAATATATTCAGAATTATATTTATAATTTTCGTATAAAAGCTCACCCGGTCAACGATTTTTTAAATGTTTTTCCAATTCATCAAAGTTTGCAAATAGCGAATAGAAGCGCGCTACGACAAAAAAGAACATTTGTTTCAAAAAAGTGCAAGAATATTTTACCTTCTCAAATCCTCAACTTGCTTCTGATAACACCCCCTAATTTATTAAATTATTTAATAAATCCCCGACGCACGCTAAGCACACAACTACCTTATATTATGACACTTATAAATTGCGCAAGGTTGTTTCTTCTCCAATTGCACAGGTACTAACCCATGCTCGAATTATATTATTTAGATTAATTCCAGCAACACCTGTCTATTTTTCAATCCAATTTTAAATTATTTAAAGACATCTTAAATTATTTTATTTATAAATGTCGTTAAATAAATTTTACAAGAATATAACAATACTAATATATGGTAAATTAAAGAAAACCTAAATTGGGTTATTACCTGTATAATTCACCATACAGCAACATTTTAAAACTTACCCAAAGCTTATCGGCCGCTACAAAGACGTGTAAAATAATATAACAAAACAAATAATAATTAAATGTAAAAAAGTTTTTAAACGAACTTTAATGGAATTATCATGACTAAAAAAAACGAAATTATCAATGCAATCCGAGAGTTCCTAATCAAGGAAGGTTTATACATGTACCTAACACAGAGAGCAGACACGGTTATCTATCCAGCTCATGCCGATATTGACTTAGCCATATACGAAGAGCCTGATGCATACAACAGAGACGCACTTAAGCTCCTGTTAGACTCGCTTCTAAAAGCAATGGCTAACTATCCTGAGCATTTCACTAAGGATGGTTACGCCCCTTTACACGTCATAGCTGCGACCGCCTTTATCCCAAACCACAGGCAACTCCTTGACTATTTGGTCATGCGGGGAGTACTCGAGAGAGTAGAAGTGGCTGTTGGAGAAGGCGGATTAGAATATGCTTACAGGTTCTCCCCTGCTTATGAAACTTCAAGGCTAAAGGAAGAACGACTGGAATCCGCTGCCGTGATTGAGGCAGCCGTTAGTGTTTGCCTCGGCAACTTATCAGGGCTGCTTCATCGTCCCGAACTTTCCAAGTTTTATTTAGACGGGGGACTGGAAATAGATGAATCCAAGGCAATCCAAGCATTTCAGGACTATTATGTATCTCCTATATATCCAGACGACCCTACACCATACAGGCTCAATGTAAGCAATAACGTAGGCCAGCTCCTCATCTATGAACTCAAAAGCAAGCAATGGCGCTTTGAGTTTAACCGTGAAACGGGGTTCCTGCGCACGACCCTAAGCCACCTATCACAGTTCCCGATGCTCAAACCCTCTATCACCTATGGGGGGCACAGACTTGTTGAGATAGAAGTGTTGGACAGCAAAATCATCATGCTCATAGCCTTGTTAGACTACAGCTTCTGGGGGTTTGAGTCTGGATTCGCTCAGTTTCTACACTTCGTCTCTGGTTCAACCACTAAGACCCTCGCACAGGCAACTGAACACCTTTCTCCAGAAGATGAGTTAACAATGTCATACAACGAATACATTGAACGCGGAGGCATAGCGGAAGACCCTGTACACGCCAAGCCAACCAAGAGCCAGAATCTGTTCTTAGGAGAAATGGAAGGAGGCGACATTTACCTGAACACTCTCTACGCCACCTCTATTACACCTTTACAGGCTGAGACTCTAATTTCTTTGTTCAGGCTGGGGAGAAGCAGGGTGCAGAACAAAGACTTCTACAGATTAAGGAAACTTGTATCAGCCCCAGACACGGTAAATGATATATTGAAGTTGCTTCCATTAGAGGATGCGGAAGCATTGCTTGATACAGATGAATTTCACTTTTTTTTCGACAAAGTCCTTTTTGACAAAAACTATGCCCATGGAGACAGATTCATGAAGCTGCGCGCTGCCTTCAAAAACAGGTTCCCTGCAATATTTGTATTCACTGAGTGGCTAAACAAAAAAGATACGAACTTGCTTTCGAATCTTTTAAACAGAATGGAAGCTCATTTCTTGGTGGAGAGGGTTTGCAAGGTGTTAATGGTGAAAGATGAAACCGTACCATTTTTCCCGATTATGAGCAGGACTGGTAAGTACTCACTTTTAACTGTAAAAGGAGCCGAAGACATAGTAATGGAATTGGTTCGTAAAGAGATACGGAAAATTTCTACTGTTGATGATTTTCTTCGATGCGCAGAACCTTGGGAAGAAGGTCATCAGTTGACTTAGGCGACATCTTACCGCAGCATCAACCCGCATTTACAGCTAAGCAATGCCTGATGGACACAATGTTTAAACGGGCATTGCTTTAGTTTGCCAATGGGTAAAGCCATTTTCACAAATGCCTATTGACTTCTCTTCAGCTTAGCACTCATAGCAAAAGCAGCAAAGCGCCTTCAGACGGGCAAGATATCGGTGAACACAGGTGATATGAAAGGCTGCAGAGCAAACAACGCCAAATAAGCCGTTTTAAGACACTTTCATGCCAAACCCTCACAATCACCTTGCCGCAAATAGATAATGCGCCACAAGGTCTAAGAATAGCCTTAAACGGGATTTCATCCAAAAGGTTGCACCTCAACTGGCGGCACAGGGGCTTCGCGGCTATTAATTCTTAAATGTAAGACATTTTCATTAGCGGGTAAAGGCAGAGAGAGGAAGTTTAAACGCCATTTTCCTTTATAGCGAAAGAGAGAGTTATAAGGTAAATTTAAAATTTAAATTCTAAGTGAGCCTGAGCGATAGTGAAGGCTGGCAAATGAGCTTCAGCGAATTTGCCCCTATTTACAATAGACATTTTACTTTAAGATATTTTAATAAACGTTTTAAAAGGACATTTACCTAATGCCCTTTTAAATATCTTCTAATGCCCTTTAAAACGTCATTTTAAAGAACCGCATATACCATCATATAAGCGAACGCCGCGCGCGGGCACGCGTAAATGCTTTCTCTCCGCTAAAGGTTCAAACATGGAAGAGAAAATTTTCCTCAGCAGCCAAAAAGCTGCCGAGACTACTGGCATTAAACAAAACCATACTCCTCAAGTGAGCCCTTACTCTCCCGCCTCTACTAAAATGCCTCGTCAACAAATGCCGTCAGTGTAAAAGTGATAGGCATTTATTGCCTCATGGTACAGCATTTGGAAGTTTTCATCATCAATATAAGGGGCAGGAATCCCTTTCTTCTTCATCCTCGTTTCCAACTCAAAGGCACCGTACGCCTGCGCAAATCGCTCTTTGAAGTCAGGTTCGCCCAAGTGCGCATAAGCCAGATAAGGCCACTTGTTGTAAATGAAGTAATCAGCGTGCTGGCGCAACTCCTCAAGGATGGCAAAGTACAGCGCCTGTCCAAAAGCGCGCTTCCCTTCCCTCCGCAAATTCATAATGCCACCCGCCACAGATACGTCGTCAAACTTAAGCCCCTCCAGTTTCAGTTCTTTCTCCTGCTCAAAGTACAGGCAGGCAACCCTATAGTCCCTTTTGAAATCGAGCACATTCTCCCTGCACAGAAAAGCGGAGTAGATGTGGTCAAGGTGGTTCTCCTTGCCTATCAGCCTGAATAATTGCAGGTTATGCTCCTGCATTACCTTTATGTGAATCTGCTCCATTACCATTACAGGTTAAAGTGCTTTTTAAGGTTGGCATCTACCTCGTCGGATATATAAACTTTGCCCATGACACCGATGCCGATTATGTTTGTTTCTTTGTCAAAGGTTACTCTGGTGAGGGAAAAAAGCACGTAGTCATCCACGTTTAGCATAGTGTATGCCGCAGCGTCAGCGAGTTGCATCACTATTGAGCGACCCGCAAATGCAATCATTCCTTCAAGACCAGAGCCTTCCGTTGCTTCACTGGCTTTTTCCTCCACGCCCACCGCGTTCACTATGGCCTGTTTGAAGGCTTCCTTGTGCTTTGCTTCATCAGGGTTGGTGAAAACCAAAACCCCCGCAAGTGCAGCAAGACCCAACAGGCAGTTTTGGACGCTTACACGCGCCTTTCTAACAACAGGCTTAATTACAGCATCATCAACAGCATCATCATAAGCCACAGGAGCTGCTGTAGGTGCACTTGTAGCTGTATTAATGGTAGGCATAGCTTGTGCTCCAAACTCGCTGTAATAGGCGTTAATGGAAGCATTGGGGTTCTCCTTCAGCCACTGCTGGAGGGTTAGGTGGCGAGCATGGTTTTGTATTGCTTGCGCTGTAAGCGTTTCCATAAGTAGGTGTAATTCTGCTTGAGTGAAGTGGTAAGCAAATCTAAAAACAATATTTGGATACACATATGTACCCAGCATGTTTTCTTTAGTGTGTCACCTTTGGCGGGTGAAGAATCCAGCAGGCATCAAGGCGTTCGGCGTGCACCTAAGAAAGATTAGGGAGCAAAGAGGCATAAGCCAACAGGAGCTTGCCGACATAGCCAACGTCTCCAAGCTAACTGTGCAGCGGACAGAGAACGCAAAGTATTCAGTGACTCTGGACGTGCTCTTGTCTTTTGCCCATGGCCTGCAAATACCCCTGAAGGAGTTGCTGGACTTGGATGTGCCAGATGAGCTTTCTTAACCACTCCTGTTTCCCATAGAGAACATCCGTATTCTGGCTGCCAGCTTAGATGCTGCGTCTGCTACTCCGCCTTTCGCCTATACCATAATTTTGCCTGTACCCAACCTCTTTACAGCTATCTCCGTTAGTAATGCTAATTAATTTAGTATTATGTAAAAGCTATATCATATATTGCGGCAGGATAACCTGAAAATAAAGCTATGTTGAAAGAAACGGTACTACAGAACAGGGACAGGAGCGTGTTCGGCAAGGCCTTCTTTGTGGACGGTCACGAAGATTTGGAGCTGCCGCTGTTCGGCAGCAAGATAGCGGCGGGCTTCCCCTCCCCTGCGACGGACTACATCGAGGAAACCATCAACCTGAACAGGCACCTGATAAAGAACCCCGCCTCCACTTTCTTTATCAGGGTAATGGGCGAGTCCATGCAGGACGCTTACATTCGCAACACAGACCTGCTGGTGATTGACAAGTCCCTGAAGGCAAGGGACGGTTCGGCGGTGGTGTGCTGGCTGGAGGGCGAGTTCACGGTGAAGACTTACAAGCCAGCGGGCAACAAGCTTTACCTGTTGCCTGCTAACCCAAAGTACAAGGCTATAGAGTTGACTGAAGGGATGGACTTCGTGTTCATGGGGGTGGTGACCTACTCCATCCACGACTGCCTGAAGAACCAGCTATGATAGCGCTTGTGGATTGCAACTCCTTCTATGCTTCCTGTGAGTGCGTTTTTAATCCTGCCATAAGGGATAAACCAGTTATTGTTTTGAGCAACAACGACGGGTGCACGATAGCCCGTTCACAGCAGGCCAAAGATGTAGGGGTGAAAATGGGAGACCCTGCCTTTATGCTGAAGGACTTGATTAAGAAGCACAGCATAAAGGTTTTCAGCTCCAACTATACCCTCTACGGTGACATGAGCCGCCGTGTGATGCAGACGCTGGCGGGCTTCACACCTAACCTTGAAGTGTACAGCATAGACGAATCCTTTCTGGATTTGGGGCACTTCTACAAGAAAGACCTGCACCAATACGCGTGGCAGATAAAGAACACGGTGCAGGAATGGACAGGTATACCCGTAGGCATCGGTGTGGCGAAGACAAAGACGCTGGCAAAGATTGCCAACCGCATTGCAAAGAAAAGCCCCAAGGCAAAGGGCGTTCTGGTGCTTCAGGAACAGCGGCACATAGAGGCGGCGCTTAAACGGACAGAGGTAGGTGACGTTTGGGGCATCGGCAGGCAGCACAGCAAGCTCCTGCAAAAGCATGGCATCACAACCGCCTACGAACTGGCGCAGCAACATGATGCGTGGGTGAAGAAACACCTGACAATTGTTGGCCTGCGGATGGTAAAGGAGCTGCGCGGGGAGCCGTGCCTGGAACTGGAGGAAGTAGCTCCAAAGAAGCAGAACATATGCACTTCCCGCTCCTTTGGAAGCCCTGTAACGAAGCTTCAGGAGCTGGAGGAGGCAACGGCCACCTACGCCTCCAAGTGCGCCTATAAGCTGCGTAAACAAGGCTCCTGCGCCTCTGCCGTGACCGTATTTGTGATGACGAACAGGTTTGCCAATACCCCGCAGTACTACAACTCCAAAACCATTCACGTGCCCAACCCCGTCAACAGTGACCTGCACCTTATCCAGTACGCGAACATGGCGCTAAGGAGCATTTACGAGGAAGGGTACAGCTACAAGAAGTGCGGCGTGATTGTCTCCGACTTCATGCCTGAAGACAACCTGCAACTTGGCTTGTTTGATGTTGCCGATACAGGCAAGCACAAAGACCTCATGAAGGCGTTGGACAACCTAAATAGCCGCTACGGGATGGCAACTGTTAAAGCGGCGGCACAGGGCATCAAGAATAACTGGACGCTGAAGCGGGAAAGGCTTTCGCCTTGCTATACGACGAGGTTAAGTGACGTGCTGGTGGCGAGACTATAAAACTGTCTTACAGCACCAAACAACTATTTATTAATAAAAATATACTATATTAAATTTTCTTCAGATGTCACAACTTTAAGAACCTGCAATAAATCAGAAAGCACTTAATAATAAGATGGATACAATAAGGCACGATATCAAGATTTACCAAATCGACATAGACTTCCATGAAATTAGAGAAATAGATTCTCTTATGGAGAAAATCTATTTTATAGTCGATAAACATAAAAACTCAATCCTTGATGTAAATAAAAAGGCATCTGAACTTCCTACGACAACTATTGATAGTATTCAATATTTGTTATATACCTATAATCAAAGGGAGAAAGAGTCTTCTTGGAGGTCCTTTCTTCCTTCAGCCATAGTTACAGATGAAGATTTTAATGTGCAGACTACCTCATTTGTTCTGTTTGCTATACTTAATCGAAGAATATTTGCTACAATTGGAGGCAACGGAATAACTGTTATAAAGCGATACTTAAACCAGACATTTGGTCTTGACCTATATGAGAAAATTTCCGAGCCAGAAAATGATATTGTTAACTCTATTGAGTCACGAGGAGTAGCAGGCAATATGACTTCTCAAATTGTTACCTATAGGAGTGAACAAAAACTTATAGATTCTCTTTCCTTCGGCCGTATACCGCATCGGCTCAATTTTCAACTACGAGACACTTTATTGGCAGATGTTTTTGACTTTATCAAATTTGATGGTGCCGAAAAGGTCTGTGTCCAAGTTGGCACTTCCTTTCATATCAAATGGAAGCTTTCCTTCAAGGAAATGCATCAACTAATCCAGCAAATCGATAAAATTTTAGATACAACAGCCCATACACCTATAAGCAGCTTTGTCAGGATTGGAGACAGAAATTTAACTGAAAATAATTTAAGGTTTGCTTTATACAACAGGGTAAGGGATGATATGGTTAGGGCATTTGAACCTCAAAACAACAGGTATGGTGCAAGACTAGACTATGATTTTGTTCACCCTTCCAAGTTACAAGCCTTTTATGAGTGCGATAAATATGCTCTTTATGAGAGAGGTGCTCAGCAGCCATTCTTTGAAACTTTCGATAGACACGCACTTTATCATGCAGGGCTAACCTTTTTATATAATAATACAGACCGCACAAATCCTATTGATTTCAATAGCAAAATATCAGGAATAAGAGTGTGCGGGTATGTTAACCGTCTAAAGAAAACAAATGCAATGTTTGCCCACCATGTCACATGTGAGATTGAGTTCAACAAAAAACCTACTTTTCACATCGACTCGCACTGGTATACAATTAAAGGGAATTTTATAGAAGACATCAACACCCTTTGCAGTAAGTCAATAAAAAATAACTATCTAAATTCTAGTGTTAACCTGCAAGTATGGGGTGATAGCATCAAGGACGAAGGGCAATATAACATGCTATACCATGGTCTCCCAAACTATTTGGTACTAGATAAGATGTTGGGCCAAAATATTGAGCTATGCGACATCCTCTACGAAGATGACTCTAGTGTTTATCTTATTCATGTAAAACAAGGCTTTGATGCAAAAATTCGAGATTTAACAAATCAAGTTATAATCTCCGCTAATAGGCTATGGAATGACCTGAAGTCAGGAGCATTTACTTTTATTGACGAAGTTTGTGAAAGATATAACAACTCAATAGCTGCCGACCAAAAAATTGATTTACACAAATTTAGGATGGTATTTAAAAAGGACATAATTTATGTTATGGCATTTAATTCTCACTTAAGAGGGAAAAGAATAAGAGACGACATTAGCATTGCACGCTCGAACATAGCAAAATTTTCCCTTATCCACAGTTTTCGCGACATGCCATCAAATCTATATCCTTTAAAGGTCGTTGAGATAGATAATGAATAAATCTAAAGAACAATTCAATCAGATAAGTCCAGACTTCATAAAAGAGGCGTCAAATAAATAGCTAACAATTTAACTTCATCTAAGGTAACAATAACTTGAATTTTATCCGTCAAAGAAATAATTAATGAGCTCAGAGAAGAACATAAGCGAGTTAGCTAGTGGAATTAGTGGCATAGCAGATAGGGCCTTTGATTTTGTAGAAAAAATAATAGCTGGTCCAATCATTGAAGGAACAGGTGCAATTACAGATAAAATCAAGTTTTGGAGGTTCAAAAATCAGGTTAATACAATACTTAAAGCTCAAGAGTTTCTAAAAGAGAAAGGTATCAAAACCCCTAAAAAATTACCCGTGAAAGATGTAACCACTCTGTTGGAATATGCATCGTTTGAAGAAGATGAAAACATGCAAAATAAATGGGCCTGTCTGCTAGCAAATGCTGCTGACCCAAATAACCCCTTCGATATATGTTATATATTTAGCCAAGTTTTAAATCAGCTTTCACCTCATGAGGCTAAACTTCTTGACTATATGTTTTCACGTTCCTTCTTGATGACAGACAGAGACAGGCCTTATTTTGAAAAAGATGATATAATAAGAAGAAACTTTGCTTCCTATGAAGTGACCTTGCTGATTTTTGATAATTTACTTAGACTAAGACTAATTGAGGAGAAGCCTCCAAAACTCCAAGATAATAGTAGATACCATTATAGATATGATGAAGACGAAGCTATACCTGAACATGAAATTGTACCAAGTAATAGCGTTCGTTTGTCAGAATTTGGCGCAGAATTTACAAGAAAAACCCATTTATTATAGAAAACAAGAAGAATTATAATAAGCAAAAGAGATATTCATATACGCATCAACCAAAAGCCTGTACATCGGGTTACAGATGTAATTTAAAGCAAATATAAGGCTACTTTAGAAGCACTAATGTTTTACCCGAGTAACCCACCTGAAACAAACAGGACGTTTTAAAATGGCTTATTTAGGCTCTAATGAACATGTGCCTAAAAGGTAGACAACACAGCTTCTGGAGCCCAAAATTTTACATCTTAGGAGTGGTATACCTACCTTCATTAACAACTCCTACTCCATTACTTCCCTAATGAAATTTATGTTGTGGACATTCGTCACCTATATTAAAATGCTTAGTGAAAATCATGTGCGGTATCACATAGATGTTTATTATCTTGAACAAGCCTCTTGAGCAGGTATAATAACCTTAAAAATATATAATCTCCGCGTCTAATCTTTTAGTTTGATATAGGTATGGCATTAATATTTGTTTGCTATATCAAATAGAATATTTTTATTATAATAATTAATTATTATTATAATAAAAATATGTAATATACACAATATAAAGTACATTGCATTAGCAAGAAGATTTATATTATCCTAAAATAAGCATCCTGCTAATACTTGACTTCAAATCACAAGTAGTTCAATTTAATAAGATGGGAAATAGACTTTATCCTAGTTGGGAGCAGTTAGATAGTTTAAATAATCCATTAACTGAAGGTGAACGACATTTACTTTTGTTTCTCGATACAAATTTACCTAAAGATAAATTTTGGACAAAAGAAAAGAAACTGACAGACTACAATGGGTGGTTAATCTTTGCACAACCTTTTCTAAATGGGAGCAGACCAGATATTCTCATATTCAACCCGTTTGTTGGTGTAGTCATATATGAAGTGAAAGATTGGAATCTTGAAAATTATAAATGGGATAAGGACCATTATGGCAGTACCAGTCTCTTTGTTCATGATAAGAGAAGCAGATATGCAGTTAAAAGCCCTATCAGGCAAGTTGAGCATTATAAAGAGAAAATAATAAGCCAGTTAGTCCCTATTATTGGAGAGCTAATTGATAAAGACAAAAGGAGTTATGGATTGATAAAAACCGCATTATACTTCCATAAAGTAAACACAAATGATGCTCAAGATTTTTTTGGTGCGAGAATTAAAGATTTTAAACATTTTCCTGTTTTCGGGTATGATAGTCTTCACTATTCAAAATTAAATGAAATTGTTCCTGATATTCATATAAGTAGAAGTAACTATTGGGATAGAAAATGGAATGAAGAACTCATATTTTGGTTTAACCCCCCTACCACAGCATCGAACAGGGCATACTTTTAACTTTGAAGGGCAACCAGTTGAAAGTAGCGGAACCTAAATCAGGACACCAAAGGGTTAGGGGAGTAGCAGGCAGTGGTAAAACTCAGGCCTTGGCATTTAGAGCAGGAAAGTTAGCTTCCAATAATCTAAATGTTTTAATCATTTCTTTCAATATAACACTTTGGCATTATATAAAAGACATGATAGCGCGTTCTCCCTTTAGTTTCAAATGGGATAGAATTACGTTTGCCCATTTTCACGGCTTTTGTAAAGATAAGTTGAATGAGTTCGGGAGAAAATGGCCCGTTTCACCGAGACGCAATCAATTTACATCTCAAGAAGAATATGAAGATGCCTTGGAGCTCTTTTTCAAGGTAACTGTTCCAGAGGCAGTTGTGGATGCAATTGGTGCTAACAGCTATGCAAAGTATGATGCGATTTTAGTTGACGAAGGGCAAGACTATCATTATGAATGGTATAAGCTATTGAATGAGAAGTTTTTAACTTCTCGAGATGAATTTCTTGTAGTTTGTGACAAGAAGCAAAATATTTATGACAGAGAACTTGATTGGGTTGATAAGCGGGTTAATAGGATTGGGCTTGAAAAGTTCAAAGACCCTTATGTTGATTTAACTTCATCTTACCGTATGCCGCAGAGAGTAGCTGAAATGTCTAACGAGTTCAGCGAAATTTTCGAATTAAACCAAGAATTAAAAGTTTCTAAAATTGAAGGTGGTGCCGTGCTATTTCATTCGCAGCATATAATTTGGCTTAACATAGATGAAACTCAATGGTTAGAATTTATTTATAATTCATTTTTAAGGCTTAAAAGAGAATCATACAATCCTTCAGACATGGTAATTCTTCTACCTAATCATAAATATGGAATGGAGTGTGTCAAATTCTTTATGGGAAAGAATATAGAAGTAAACCATGTATTTGAAGATGACTCGGAGGCAACTTATCATCCACACAAGAAAGCCTTTTGGATGGGAGACAGCCGCTTAAAAATGTCTACAATACACAGCTTCAAAGGTTGGGAGTTATTAAATATAGTGTTATATATACCAGAAAATTCACCAGATAGTAACAAGAAACTTGACGCTATTGTCTATACAGCTATCACCAGAACAAGAGAAAACCTAATAGTTTTCAATGCCAACAAAAGATATGCAAAGTTTGGAACAAAATTTCCCAAAAAGTGGCATGAACAAATTGTTTAAATATTGATTCTAATCTTTAAATCAAAATCAAATCCTAAAGGAAACCGTATAACTCTGGCTCAAATAACATTTTCTCATATACAATGAATAAGGCATATAAATCCCTATTAAGCGCCTCTTGCCACAGCTAAAGCTCAAGTTCATGTGCGGCATTAGAGGGGCTTAATAGGGGTGTTACAGCTCTTAAACAGGCTTAATTAATTCTGTGTGAAAGCGATGGCGAAAAGCCATCAGAGCAGCCCTTGCTCTGTCAATTTTAAATTTAAAACTACTTACGCCAATTTCACCATTTTGGCTTTAGATTCTATGGGCACAGCAGCTTAACCGTCAGATTGTGTACAGCTCCAACATACTACACAAACTCCTGCCCCATTACCTGCTTTTAGCACAGTTGACTTTCTTCTATTATTAAGAGACTATCATGAATGGTGAATAGCGGCAAGCCTAGCAGTTCGTTCTTCAATCGTTCACATAACTTATACAGAAGGAAGTCATATTTTATAGACTGCAAATGGCAGGACAAGGGCACATAAACCTCCTGTAGCTGAAACCCTATATAGTGACTTTTAAATCTCATTACAAGCCATTTAAATTCCCTTTAAGAGCATTTATACCTTTACCTTGAGCCTCGCCTTCTGAAGCACTTATATGCTTTATAACGGCTTATTTTGGCTCAAATCATACTCGCCTAAAGTGTAGTTAACACAGCCTCAGGAATCCAAAATTCTACATCCAAGCAGGGTTGTACACCTACCATTCTGTACAGTTCCTGCTCCATCACTTCCTTAACGAAATCTACATTTGCCACGGTTGTAACAATCGAATCATGAATAGTGTAAATGGGCACACCAGGCTTTTTGCCCGCAATGGTCTTGCAAATAACATTAAGCATCACATGCGCCTCTATCCGCTGAAGCAGGTAAACCATGTTCTTGTAGTCTTCCGCCTTCAGGAGGTTATAGAATTTCATCACAGTAGGGTACTGCTTAGCAAAGAACCTATAGAACGGATGCGTGGCAGGGTGGTTAATGCCATAAACTTCACCATATGCCACCATGCAGTAAAGTTTTTTTATATCTCCCCTTGTGTGGTTACCACCTATTTCCCTGTTGTAATTGTCACGTAAATTGTCATAGAAAGTACCCCCTGATATATCCCTAAAATATTGCTCTACGTCACTGTAAAGCCCCTTTTCACCCTCTCTTACAATGTCTTTTACTAGCATTATGAGAGAAGACATTGAAGAGAGACATTGAAAGAAAGACATGTAACCAGAACTATAGAAAGAGATATTGTTAAGAGAGAGTACATTTACATTAGAACATATAGAAGAGACATTAAAACGTCCTTCTACAATGTCCTTTACCCCAATATCATTTACATCAATACCATTAACACCTATATCATTAACAAGGCTATTAATAAATTTTTTGTCCGCCGCCGATACGCCCTTTTTGAGGTTGAACTTGTAAAAGTTCGGGTTAAAAAACAGCAAACTCAAATACGGCTGGCAGTTCTTTATGTCAATGCACGCCAAAGGTGCCCCGCCGTAGGTGACAAAGTTCCTAAGCTCCTTTTTCAGGTTCGTAAGCGGCGTGTGCAGCCTTCCCGCCACATCATCCAGCTTAAAGAAAAGCTCCCTTTCCTTGTCGTAAAGGTGCTCAACGGTGAGTGAGTGCGCATTATACTTCACCATGTTCTCTGTCCGCCTGTCCATTAAGTCAAACTCGTCTTCAGGGGGCGGGGGATTCTCAGGGTACATGTTTGACAGCCACTCCAGCGCGCCCTCCCTGTCAATGTTTAGCTTTCCCCGCTTCCACCAGTTCCACAGGTTTTTGTGCTTGTCTTTTGCAGTGTCGTTTTCAGGAGGCGTTTTTGAGAGCTTCTTTATAAGCTTTTCATCTGTTAGCAATACCTCTTTAGTGCGGCACATGTACCTGTGGCTGAACCAGTATGCTTTAGAGGCATACTTAGGGGTGTAGTACGGCTCGCACTGCAGCACTCCCGCATCTATTAAATAATTTAAGTACTTGTCGTAGTGCCTTACCTTGCGCTGGATGGTTTGAGCGTGGATGGGCACCTTGCCATCCACACTTACCTTGTCTCCGCCATACGCTTGAATATGCGTTACCTGTCCGAGAATGTATAGCAGTTCATCTTTTTTGAAGTCTGGTACACTATCAGGTGGCCGCTTTTCAATCAGCCTCTCCACGTCCAGCTTCTCAGGAATATAAACTTTCACTGCCATTATGTAATTTATCATTCGTTGTTGCTGCACCATTCTTCAGAATAGGCAGTATCCACCCACCCAACATGAGAACCATGTTTGAAAAACTAAACTCTAACCATGGAAAATTTAATTATAAAATGAAGTGCTAATTATCTCCGCTAATTTGTCCCACTACAGTTCTAATCTCTGAACGTAGGTATACATATCCATTACAGCTATGCAGTCTGTTTGGTGTTAATATGCGTTTCCTAAAAAGCCCGTTGATGGTTGCTTTTTTCAGGTCAGGATTCAAATGCTGTATATAAGCAATGGCTTCTGGCCTTGATAACGGGCGTTCTGTTATGTCATCAGGTTCTATGACTCTTGTGGGAACCCAGAATAGCATCCCTTTGGGGATTCCATAGCCGCTAACATAGTCTCTTCTATAGACAATGTATGTCGGGTTATCAGCAAAATACTGTAAGATTTCATCAT